>NZ_QHLO01000024.1:0-1234 GCF_003185945.1 Auritidibacter sp. NML120636 | reverse complement strand
CGTCCTACCCAGACCGGCCAGCTCGATGAGCTTGGTCGGCACTGCCCGGCCCAGCTTGGCGATCAGCTGCTCCATCATCGCCCTGCCCTCGGCCCTGTCTGTCTGGCGGTAGGCGGCGACCATGTGCTGGTAGAACGCCCACGTGGCCTCGACCTCCACATGCTCGTCAGCCTCGAAGAGGTCCTGGATCCTGGAATACTGCTTCTCGGTGAGCAGGTCGGCCCCGGTCAGCAGGGTCCGGCGGGCCTTGTAGAGCGGATCCTGTTTGCGGCCCCGGTGGCCGTTCACCTGTTGCTGGACTCGCCGGCGGCATCGCTCGAGCGCGTCTCCGGCCAGGCGGACCACATGGAAGGGGTCCATGACCGTGGTGGCTTCGGGGATCTCCTCAGTGGCTGCGGTCTTGAAGCCGGTGAACCCGTCCATCGCCACCACCTCCACGCCATCCCGCCAGGAAGCCGGACGCTCGGCCAGCCAGGTCTTGAAGGCCTGTTTGGAGCGGCCCTCGACCATGTCCAGCAACCTCGCCGGACCGGTGCCGACGCGCAGTGGTGTGAGGTCGATGATCACGGTGACGTACTTGTCGCCACGCCGGGTATGGCGCCAGACGTGTTCATCCACGCCGATCGCGGTGACCCCGTCAAACCGGGCCGGGTCGTCGATGAGCAGACGCTTGCCCTCGGCCAGCACGGCGTCGTTGGCGGTGTTCCACCGCACCCCCAACGCCTCGGCGACCCGGGCGATGGTCAGGTGCTGCACGACCAGAGCTTCCAGGGCCCAGCGCAGGGCACGGCGGGAGAGCTTGGCCTTCGGCTCTGCCGCGGCGGTGGTGTCCTGGCGCCAGACGTGGGCGCAGTCGGCGCACCGGTAGCGCCGAACCGTGACGTGCAGAGTCGTGGGCCTCCAGCCCAGCGGCTCGTGCGCCAGCCGGCGGATCACCGTGCCCCGCGCGGTGCCCTGAGAACCACAGCGGTGACACCACTCATCTGGCTCCACCACCCGACAGGCCAGTACCGCCCGCCCGGGCTCCACCCGTTGCCCGGTAGCTTGAAGGCCGAGCTCGTCCAGCCGGCAAAACTTGGTCAGGTCACAGTCGTCGAAGGTAGCGTTAGGCACGTCGAGGTCTTTCAGATGGCTTGTGTAGGAACTTCCATCATCGGAAGGCCTCGACCTCTATCCAGCTATCGACGCGCCACTTCCCCGAGACCCCCGTCTACACCCTCGATTGTGAAGAGCC
>NZ_QHLO01000023.1:0-1258 GCF_003185945.1 Auritidibacter sp. NML120636 | reverse complement strand
GTCGAGGTCTTCCGATGATGGAAGTTCTTACACAGTCCATCCGAAAGACCTCGACGTGTCCAAGCTTACTTTCTCATCTCCTGATCTCACGACGTTCTGCCGGCTCGACTCCCTTGACCTCACGTGCATTGGCCGGCACATCACCGGGCACAAAGCCATTCTGGAATGCCAGCCCAACACTGCCGATGACTGGTGCCGACGGTGTGGCGGACACGGGATCGTCCGCGACACCGTCGTCCGCCGCCTCGCCCACGAACCCTTCGGCCACCGGCCCACCACGCTTCACATTCGCCTCCGCCGGTACAAATGCGTCGAATGCGGCCGCGTATGGCGTCAGAACACCACTGCTGCGGCGCCACCACGAGCGAAGATCTCGCGAACCGGCCTCGACTGGGCGCTGCGTGCCCTCGTCATCGACCACGACACCGTGTCCGTGATCGCACGCAAACTCGCCGTGTCCTGGCACACCGCGAACTCCGCGATCCTCGCGCAGGGACATCGACTGCTGATCGACGACCCGGCCCGGTTCGACGGGGTCAGCGTCATTGGTGTCGACGAACACGTCTGGCGGCACACCAGGCGCGGTGACAAGTACGTCACCGTCATCATCGACCTTACTCCCATCAGCCAGAAAGCAGGCCCGGCACGCCTGCTCGACATGGTGCCCGGACGATCGAAACAGGTGTTCAAGCAATGGTTGAAAGCCCGACCGAAAGACTGGCGTGATGGCATCGACGTCGTCGCGATGGACGGATTCTCCGGCTTCAAAACAGCCTCCGTTGAGGAACTGCCCGAGGCTGTCGAAGTCATGGACCCGTTCCACGTCGTCAAACTCGCCGGTGATGCCCTCGACGAGGTACGCCGCCGCATTCAGCAGGAAACCACCGGGCATCGCGGACGAGCAACAGACCCGTTGTATCGAGCGCGCAGGACTCTGCACACCGGTGCTGATCTGCTCACGGCCAAACAGCAGGAGCGGATCGTAGACCTCTTCGCCGACGCCAACTTCACCGCCGTCGAAGTCACCTGGGCCGTCTATCAAGACATTGTGCGCGCTTACCGAACCAACGACGGCAACGAGGGCAAGAAGCTCTTACAAACAGTCATCGACGATCTGACGACGAATCTGCCGACAGGACTGGCCGAACTCAAGCGGTTAGGACGGACTCTGAAGCGTCGAGCTGCTGATATCCTGGCGTTCTTCACCCGACCGGGAACGTCGAACGGGCCTACCGAAGCGATCAATGGCAGGCTCGAA
>NZ_QHLO01000022.1:0-1458 GCF_003185945.1 Auritidibacter sp. NML120636 | reverse complement strand
GGGGGGTGTCCCTATGGTGTTTGTCAAGCCGCGGTCGGGGTGCGGGGTTCGTATAGGGTGCCTGTTTTCATCATCGCGTACATGACGTTTAGTCGACGCCGGGCTAGGCACATGATCGCTGCGTTATGGCGCTTGCCTTCGGCTCTTTTCCGTTCGTAGTATGCCTTTGATACCGGGTCGTGGCAAGACGCAACCCATGCAGATCGAAATAACGCGTTCTTCAACTTCTTGTTCCCGGCACGGGCAGGGAACTCGCCTCGGATTGACGTTCCGGATCGTCGGGTTACTGGAGCAATTCCGGCATAGGCGGCCAGGTGTCCTGGCGTGGGGAAGGCGGACAGGTCGCCAGCGGCCAGGAGGATTTGCGCTGCGGTCTTGACTCCGACTCCTGGCATCGACGTCAAGACCGTGGAAAGAGGGAAGTCATCGACCAGCTTTTCTACCTCTTCGGCTACGATGTCCCGTTGATGCTTAAGCTCTTTGATCTGAGCGGCAACCCTCGGGATGATGAGTTCGACAGCGTCAGCACCTGGCACTGTGACGGTCTGCTCTGACAGTGCTGCGAAGACCTGGTCGATGAGCGGGCCGGGGTCTTTGCGGCTGTGGTGACGTGCCCACCGTTTCACTCCGGCTTTGCCTGCAGCTTTGAGTCCGGCGGGACCGTGGTAGCGGATCAAGAGATCCAACACGATCGCCCGAGTGAGAACGACACCGGGGAATACACGTTCCAGTGATGGGTAGATCTGGACCAAGAGAGACCGTAGCCGATTGATCGCGCGCGTTGATTCACGAGCGAGGTCTTCATCGAACCCTGAGAGCACCTTCAGTGCTGACAAGACCTCGGAATTACGGTCCACGGCTCGTAGCGTGTGTGGCATTGTCCGGGCGGTATCAGCGATGATGAACGCGTCCCTTGCGTCGGTCTTCGACCGTCCCGGATACAGGTCTGCGGCCTTGCGCATTGCCAGTCCGGGCAGGTAGGCGACGTCCGCACCGAGATCACGGGCGACAGCGATTGGCAGTGCTCCGATCGTGTTCGGCTGGTCGACCACAACCAGCACCGGACCGTGCTGCTGCAAATCGGTGATGACCTTCCGTAGCGCGGTCTCATCTTGAGGCAACTCTTGGTCATACACACGTTGCCCCTCGGGTGTGAGCGCGCATCCATGATGGGCGGTCTTACCGACATCGAGTCCTAGTGTGATGGAGTATTCGGCTGTCATGACAGGTCCCCCTCGTCCTGTAATACCCGGGTCGCTGATGTCACGACACCCGATGCTGGCACCCACGTTACGAAGAGACCTCGAACAAAGCCGGGCCACGTCCCTATCAGCAGTCAACGCGCGTCCTGGACTCCTGGCGGCAACACCCCCCGGATCATCGATGACAGGGCAAAAAAACCATACCAGGACCAGCGACCAGATCCTCTGATGAGGACCTACAAATGAATGTAACGGG
>NZ_QHLO01000021.1:0-1592 GCF_003185945.1 Auritidibacter sp. NML120636 | reverse complement strand
ATAACGCAGCGATCATGTGCCTAGCCCGGCGTCGACTAAACGTCATGTACGCGATGATGAAAACAGGCACCCTATACGAACCCCGCACCCCGACCGCGGCTTGACAAACACCATAGGGACACCCCCCATAATTTGCCCTGGTGAAATAGGGCGCGCGTGGCCGTTGTAGCATTCGATGACGCACCGGGGTTTCAGGATCTGCTCCTCGCCCGGCGCAGGACGACTAGTCTTCCTCGAGGTTGGATCCAGTTGGTGGGTGAGCACCAGAACGGTTCACCGTCACCATACCCAGCCCGCGCTTTGATCACACCACGCGCTACAATCAGCCCAGTGTCTCCGACCCACGGGATAGGAGGTGTGCTTCATGACCCCACGACCGCGGACTACTGTTTGCCGATAAAGTAATCCCAGTCGGCCTCGGGGGCGTTTCCATGATCAAAACGTTGCGGACGGAAATTGTCGAGCATCGTGCTCGGTGTTCCCGAGAGTTCCTGCTCGACGAGCTCAGCAAGAATCATTGCGAGCGTCATGCCCGAGTGGGTGACTTCGGCATAGATGGTCTCGTGGTCATCCAGATAACCGACAATAGACAGTCCATCGATGGGGAAACTGCGACCGGAGTAGTACACCTTCTCGAGTTCGATCTCGACTCCGAAAAACTCCCTCAACCGCTGACGCATCACGGTCGAGGTGTCCTCCAGCAGCTCGGCGGTTTCGCCTTCGACCACGCGTTCTTCCATGGCCGGGATTTGAACCCAGAACCGGCCATCATTTCGGGGCCGAACATTCATCGCTGAACTGATGATCACGCGGTTCAGCGTGGCGTCGGTTGGCTGTGTCAGTCCAATCAGCGAGTGCGTGCGGGTACTCTGCTCACCAAGATCGGCGGTCGGAATCGTGAATCCGGATCGTTCCCCGATCTGACGAGACCATGCACCGGCTGCCAGCACCACCTTATCTCCCCTCGTCTGGGGCCCATCGCGGAAAACCACACGGGCACCCTGTGGACCGGGAATGACCTCGATCACCTCCCGGACCGTCAAGCGAACCCCGTAGTGCTCTAATTGACGTAGTAGCTCATCGGCTAAGCCTTGTTGGTCGAGCCAGGCTTCCAGCGGAAAGTACAGTGCGCTCTCCAAGTCCTGTGGCCATGCAATGCTCGGTTCCAGCTTATGGAGCTGCTGCCGGTCAATCACCTCCACCGGATAACCCAGGGAACGCGATTCTTCCAGTCGCTGGCCATACGTTTCCTGGCGTTCGGTGCCAAGATCGGCCATGATTGACCCGGTTTGATGGAACCAGGGCTGTAAGGGTGAATCACCCTCCACTCGTCGTTGATCCAACACCGATTCCTGGAACTGCGCGTGCGCGTGAATTCCTGCTTTATTGAGTTGATGATAGGTTTCGGGGAGTTTGTGATTGGCATTAATCCAGGCGAAAGAGCGATGACTGGCCCCGGCAAAGGGGCTCTTCACAATCGAGGGTGTAGACGGGGGTCTCGGGGAAGTGGCGCGTCGATAGCTGGATAGAGGTCGAGGCCTTCCGATGATGGAAGTTCCTACACAAGCCATCTGAAAGACCTCGACGTGCCT
>NZ_QHLO01000020.1:0-5631 GCF_003185945.1 Auritidibacter sp. NML120636 | reverse complement strand
GGCTAGAACACGATGGGTGTCGTGTTTTTTGTGTGTGCCGTGAGTGTTTGCTCGTGATCACCCTGACAGGCCACCCCCGGTTGGGGTGGTGTTGTGTCAGGGTGTGGTGTTGTCTCTGGCTTACCATCTCACACCCCAGACCCGTGATCCTCCACCAACCCCCGGCGGGCGGGGAGTGGTTTGTGGTTGGTTGGGGGTGTTTGTAAGTCTTTGGTCTATTAGTACCGGTCAGCTCAACACGTCGTCAGTCCGTGCTTACACACCCGGCCTATCAACCCAGTCATCTACTGGGAACCTCTCACACCACAAGGGTGTCAGGAGAATTCATCTTGAAGCAAGCTTCCCGCTTAGATGCTTTCAGCGGTTATCTATCCCGAACGTAGCCAATCAGCCATGCACCTGGCGGTACAACTGACATACCAGAGGTTCGTCCGTCCCGGTCCTCTCGTACTAAGGACAGCCCTTCTCAATTCTCCACCGCGCGCAGAGGATAGGGACCGAACTGTCTCACGACGTTCTGAACCCAGCTCGCGTACCGCTTTAATGGGCGAACAGCCCAACCCTTGGGACCAACTCCAGCCCCAGGATGCGACGAGCCGACATCGAGGTGCCAAACCATGCCGTCGATATGAACTCTTGGGCAAGATAAGCCTGTTATCCCCGAGGTACCTTTTATCCGTTGAGCGACGACCGTTCCACAACGAGTCGCCGGATCACTAGTCCCAACTTTCGTTCCTGCTCGACCTGCCAGTCTCACAGTCAAGCTCCCTTGTGCACTTACACTCAACACCTGATTGCCAACCAGGCTGAGGGAACCTTTGGGCGCCTCCGTTACCATTTAGGAGGCAACCGCCCCAGTTAAACTACCCATCAGGCACTGTCCCTGAACCGGATCACGGTCCGAAGTTAGATGTTCACTATGACCAGAGTGGTATTTCACACAACGACTCCACTACCACTAGCGTGCTAGCTTCACAGTCTCCCACCTATTCTACACAAGCCACACCGAACACCAATACCAAACTATAGTGAAGGTCTCGGGGTCTTTCCGTCCTTCTGCGCGTAACGAGCATCTTTACTCGTACTGCAATTTCACCGAGTTCACAGTTGAGACAGCGGGGAAGTCGTTACTCCATTCGTGCAGGTCGGAACTTACCCGACAAGGAATTTCGCTACCTTAGGATGGTTATAGTTACCACCGCCGTTTACTGGGGCTTAACTTCACCACGTCGCCCACAAGGGCTAATAGCTCCGCTTAACCTTCCAGCACCGGGCAGGAGTCAGTCCATATACATCGTCTTACGACTTCGCATGGACCTGTGTTTTTGATAAACAGTCGCTTCCCCCTGGTCTCTGCGGCCCCTACCCCCTCCACCCAGCACGTGGGTGTCAAGGTCGAGGCCCCCCTTCTTCCGAAGTTACGGGGGCATTTTGCCGAGTTCCTTAACTATGATTCTCTCGATCGCCTTAGTATTCTCTACCTGACTACCTGAGTCGGTTTAGGGTACGGGCAATGTCAACCTCGCGTCGATGCTTTTCTTGGCAGCATAGGATCACCAGATCTCCCACCACGTGGGAGCCCATCACGTCTCAGACACACACAGAGCGGATTTACCAACCCTGCATCCTACACGCTTAGACCAGGACCATTCCACTGCCTGGCCCGGCTACCTTCCTGCGTCACACCTGTTAACACGCTTGCCTCACCAGTTCAGGTCCCACGCTCACCAACCACGTCACCCCGAAAGGTGATCCAGGAAGGCTCGGGTGGTTAGTATCACCAGCTCAGCAGGGACGGTCTACCACTGGTACGGGAATATCAACCCGTTATCCATCGACTACGCCTGTCGGCCTCGCCTTAGGTCCCGACTAACCCAGGGAAGATGAACTTGACCCTGGAACCCTTAGTCATCCGGCGGAAGGGTTTCTCACCCTCCTATCGCTACTCATGCCTGCATTCTCACTCGCACGCTCTCCACAACCGTTCACACGACTGCTTCACCACACGCACGACGCTCCCCTACCCAACCCACCACACGGTGGTTTGTCACAGTTTCGGCGGTATGCTTAAGCCCCGCTACATTGTCGGCGCAAAATCACTTGACCAGTGGGCTATTACGCACTCTTTCAAGGGTGGCTGCTTCTAAGCCAACCTCCTGGTTGTCTCAGCAACTTCACATCCTTTTCCACTTAGCACACGCTTAGGGGCCTTAACCGATGATCTGGGCTGTTTCCCTCTCGACCATGAAGCTTATCCCCCACAGTCTCACTGCCACGCTCTCACTCACCAGCATTCGGAGTTTGGCTGACGTCAGTAACCTTGTCGGGCCCATCAGCCAACCAGTAGCTCTACCACCAGCAAGAAACACGCAACGCTGCACCTAAATGCATTTCGGGGAGAACCAGCTATCACGGAGTTTGATTAGCCTTTCACCCCTACCCACAGCTCATCCCCTCCATTTTCAACTGAAGTGGGTCCGGTCCTCCACGTGCTCTTACACACGCTTCAACCTGGCCATGGGTAGATCACTCCGCTTCGGGTCCAGAACACGCGACTCACCGCCCTCTTCAGACTCGCTTTCGCTACGACTACCCCACACGGGTTAACCTCGCCACGCATCACTGACTCGCAGGCTCATTTTGCAAAAGGCACGCTCTCACACCCCACAGGACGCTCGAACGGATTGTAAGCACATGGTTTCAGGTACTCTTTCACTCCCCTCCCGGGGTACTTTTCACCATTCCCTCACGGTACTGATCCACTATCGGTCAATAGGAAGTATTTAGACTTACCAGGTGGTCCTGGCAGATTCACACGGGACTCCACGAACCCCGTACTACTCGGGAAAACACCAAAGCCCGGCCAACGCGTTACCACTACGGGACTCTCACCCACTACGGTGTAGCATCCAAACTACTTCGCATACACGCAACCATCACTCGCCAGCCCGGTAGAACCAGCACAGCGCATCCCACAACCCCCAGCACGCAACCACTACCGTGTATCACACGCACCAGGTTTAGCCTCATCCACGTTCGCTCGCCACTACTAGCAGAATCATTATTATTTTCTCTTCCTGCAGGTACTGAGATGTTTCACTTCCCCACGTTCCCTCCAACTGGCCTATACATTCAACCAGCGGTCACGCACCACCACGATGCGCGGGGTTACCCCATTCGGACATCCTGGCATCAACGCTCGGTTATCAACTCCACCAGGCTTATCGCAGATTCCCACGTCCTTCATCGGCTCCTATTACCAAGGCATCCACCATGCGCCCTTCACAACTTACAAACACCACCAACCCCCACAACCCAACACAACGAAGGAATCACAGGGGACAACCGATGGCGCCACACGTAAGCCACAAAACAAGCAACACCAACACCACACACAACACCAAACCAGCATCATGCGATGGTGACTGGACACACAAAACAAACAACTAAAGCAACCACAAAGAAACACCACCACAACCACCAACCCCAACAGGCCAATGATCGCAGCACAAACTCATGCTCTTTGCAGCACAACCACAACACCACAAACCGCAGTGTCATGATAGATGCTCACGTCCACTATGCAATTACCACAACAACACCCCACCCACCCCCATCACCACCAACACGATGACAACAAGAGCAGACAGGCCACCAGGGAACAATTACCCCATAACCCAACAGTGCACCAAACACACCAGAACACCACCAGCAACCACCACACTCCACGAACCACACCACACACAACACGCGACGCGGAACAGTACTAATAGCAGCAACCAGCCAAGCCCACAGCATGACCCCCACACAACCAGGGATTCATTGATGATCCACCCAAACAGCACCCCAGCACCAACACCACAACAGCATCAGTCACCACACCAGGGCACCAACAAAAACACTGAGAAAAAAACTTTCTCCTTAGAAAGGAGGTGATCCAGCCGCACCTTCCGGTACGGCTACCTTGTTACGACTTAGTCCCAATCGCCAGTCCCACCTTCGACGGCTCCCCCCACAACGGTTAGGCCACCGGCTTCGGGTGTTACCAACTTTCGTGACTCGACGGGCGGTGTGTACAAGGCCCGGGAACGTATTCACCGCAGCATTGCTGATCTGCGATTACTAGCGACTCCGACTTCATGGGGTCGAGTTGCAGACCCCAATCCGAACTGAGACCAGCTTTAAGGGATTAGCTCAACCTCACAGTATCGCAACCCTCTGTACCGGCCATTGTAGCATGCGTGAAGCCCAAGACATAAGGGGCATGATGATTTGACGTCATCCCCACCTTCCTCCGAGTTGACCCCGGCAGTCTCCTATGAGTCCCCAACCAAATGCTGGCAACATAGAACGAGGGTTGCGCTCGTTGCGGGACTTAACCCAACATCTCACGACACGAGCTGACGACAACCATGCACCACCTGTACACCAGCCCAAAAAGGGAAGAACCATCTCTGGAACGATCCGGTGTATGTCAAGCCTTGGTAAGGTTCTTCGCGTTGCATCGAATTAATCCGCATGCTCCGCCGCTTGTGCGGGCCCCCGTCAATTCCTTTGAGTTTTAGCCTTGCGGCCGTACTCCCCAGGCGGGGCACTTAATGCGTTAGCTACGGCGCGGAAAACGTGGAAATATCCCCCACACCTAGTGCCCAACGTTTACGGCATGGACTACCAGGGTATCTAATCCTGTTCGCTCCCCATGCTTTCGCTCCTCAGCGTCAGTAACAGCCCAGAGACCTGCCTTCGCCATCGGTGTTCCTCCTGATATCTGCGCATTCCACCGCTACACCAGGAATTCCAATCTCCCCTACTGCACTCCAGTCTGCCCGTACCCACTGCAAACTCAGAGTTAAGCCCTGAGCTTTCACAGCAGACGCGACAAACCGCCTACGAGCTCTTTACGCCCAATAATTCCGGATAACGCTCGCACCCTACGTATTACCGCGGCTGCTGGCACGTAGTTAGCCGGTGCTTCTTCTGCAGGTACCGTCACCAAAGCTTCTTCCCTGCTGAAAGAGGTTTACAACCCGAAGGCCGTCATCCCTCACGCGACGTCGCTGCATCAGGCTTGCGCCCATTGTGCAATATCCCCCACTGCTGCCTCCCGTAGGAGTCTGGGCCGTGTCTCAGTCCCAGTGTGGCCGGTCACCCTCTCAGGCCGGCTACCCGTCGAAGCCTTGGTAGGCCATTACCCCACCAACAAGCTGATAGGCCGCGAGTCCATCCAAAACCGCAAAAACTTTCCACAACCAACCATGCGGTCAGAAGTCATATCCAGTATTAGACCCAGTTTCCCAGGCTTATCCCAGAGTCAAGGGCAGGTTACTCACGTGATACTCACCCGTTCGCCACTAATCCACCACAGCAAGCTGTAGCTTCATCGTTCGACTTGCATGTGTTAAGCACGCCGCCAGCGTTCATCCTGAGCCAGGATCAAACTCTCCAAAACAAGAACAACAAAAATGAAGTCACGCCCCAGAAAGAACGATCAAAAGGCAGGCCGGAAAAACCCACCACTGGCCAAACCACAACCCCAAAACCAACGAGGCAAAAAAGAGGCCATGGCAACCAAACAAAAAAAATTTGGCATCAACAAACTTGGCACACTATCGAGTTATCAAACAACCGTTC
>NZ_QHLO01000002.1:0-316334 GCF_003185945.1 Auritidibacter sp. NML120636 | reverse complement strand
AGGCACGTCGAGGTCTTTCAGATGGCTTGTGTAGGAACTTCCATCATCGGAAGGCCTCGACCTCTATCCAGCTATCGACGCGCCACTTCCCCGAGACCCCCGTCTACACCCTCGATTGTGAAGAGCCGCAAAACCGCCACATGTGGAGGCTACCGCCGACCGATGCGAAAGCAGTACTAGGTTGGGAAGATTGAGCACGTAGGGACGATCGCGCACGGTGCAACGTGCGGTCAGTATCCCATCATCTCGTCTTCAATTTCCTCATCGGTCTTGGAACCATCACGGCGACGCTTGACCGGCTTGGCGCGCTCGATTCGCTGGGCGGAGAGGAAACCTTGTTCTTCGGTTTCTCCGGACATCTCGTCTTCGCGACGTTGAATGGCCTTCAGACGGGCCATATAACCCCAGACGACGAAGCTCATCAACCCAAAAGTGAACCACTGCATCGAATAGGACAGGTGCGGTCCTTCATCCCGCTCGGGCGGGGGCAGTTGTTGGGGCGTGGATTCGGCATCGGGGGTTTCGCTGGCCATCAGCCCATAGGCTGCCTCGGCGATATCGTCGTCGACGAGATTATTGATCGCCGGTAGATCAATCGAGGCGACTTGGCCGGCGGGGGCCTGACGTTGCAGGGTGGGCTCGCCGTCGACCACACGGGCAATAAGCTGGACGGTGCCTCCCGGCGGGTCGGGGACGGCGTCAGGACCATCGGCGCCAGCACCGGTGGGCAACCAACCACGGTCGATCAGGATCGTATCGCCTTCAACGGTGCGAAAGGGTACCAGCACCTCATAACCGGGGCTTCCAGCTCGGGGCCGGTTGCGGGCCAGCAAGGTGTCGTCCGTCAGGTACTCGCCCTCTATACTGACCGGGGTCCATTTGTCCTGCTCGTCGAACTCGGTAAACATTGAGGAATTTTCGGCGTAGGGGACCGGGTCTTGATCGTAATTGGCCACGATTTTGTTGATCTCATCGAGCTTGTGCATGCGACGATCCATCTGCCAGTCGCCAAGGAAGTAACAGACCACCGCGAAGAGGATGCAGAATATGAATCCGGCGATCCAGGGGCCGGATAAGAGAAACCGGAAGTCCAGCTTCGGTTTCGGGTCGGTGGTGTGTGAAACCATGGACGTCTCTGTCAGAGGGGTCGGGTGAATTTCCAGAAAGTGCGCGCGGCGAGGAATTGTTCCAGGTACTGGCGATGGGCATCGCAGGCCAGCCAGGTCTTTTCCCGCTCGCGGGCGTGAATTTTGGGGTTATTCCAGACTATCTTCCATCGGGCGGTTTCTTGGCATCCGCGACGGGAACATTTCTGTTCGACCTCGGTCTGCCCAGCATCGGTGGCTGCCGAGCTGGCTGCAAACAGTTGGCCCAGCACGTCGTGTCCATGATCGGTCATGACGTGCTCCGGTCAGCGCGGTCGACCCGGTCAGCGCGGTCGGCCCGGTTGTGGCCGGGATCATCCGCAAGAGGATCGGCGTGTTGGTTCTGCGGTGCCCCCGGCGACGCCTCCGCTTCCTCAGACGCATCCGGTTCCTCAGAGGGCATGAGCTGCCCGTAAAGCGCCGAACCCTGCGCCGACGACGAGGAGGAAGAACCGGGACTGGGCTCGGGTTGCGGAAGTGCCTGTTGATCTTCGACGGTCGTGGATCCGATCTGTCGAGTGTTGTTGGCCAACACGACGGCGAAGTAAGGCAAGACCATCGCGGCAATGAAGAGCATCCAACGCAACCAGCCGTCGGCGAGCACCGCACCGATGAAGCATACGGTACGGATCGTCATCTGGATGGTGTAACGCCGGATGCGGCCGGACTGATCTTCGGTTAACGAGGTGTCGGCCGAGGTGATCTCGTACACCTCGTTGTCGTGCCCGCCACGACCGGAGGCCGGCCGCGAGGAGCGACCTCGGTGGTGTTCAGTCATCGGCTTGCCTTCTGGGTGGGTGCCATAGCGCGGTTGGTTGTCCCGTTTTGTCTCGTTATCCTGCAAGTCATCCTCCATTGTCCCACTTTCGCCCGTAGAGTGGACACTGATCAATCCGGGTGTTTCTTCCCCGGTGAACGCCCAATCCCGTACCGTCGTGAAATCGTCCCCTCGCACCAAGGAGCAGAGATGTCCGAGCAGTCTGATCAGAGCCCGCAGTCCATAACCGCCCGCACCGTTTTGGTTACCGGTGGTAACCGGGGGATCGGCCTGGCCATTGCCGAAGCCTTCCGGGATGCCGGAGAGCGCGTGGTGATTACCTCCCGCTCCGGTACCGGTCCCGAGGGGCTAGAGTGCGTGACAGCCGATGTGACCGATATGGCCTCAGTCGATGCGGCCTTTACCGAGGTGGAAGAAAAATTCGGGCCGGTCGAGGTGCTGGTGGCCAATGCCGGGATCAACGACGACCAGTTGTTGCTACGGATGGACGAGGACAGCTTCTCCAACGTGGTCGATACCAATCTGACCGGTGCTTTCCGGGTGCTCAAGCGCGCTGCTAAGGGCTTCATCCGGGCCAAGAAAGGTCGCGTGGTGCTGATCTCGTCGGTGGTGGGCATGTTGGGCTCGCCGGGGCAGATCAACTACGCGGCCTCGAAATCGGGACTGATCGGCATGGCCCGGTCGTTGACCCGGGAACTGGGATCCCGAAATGTGACCGCCAATGTGGTGGCACCGGGATATATCAATACGGAGATGACCGAGTCGCTGGACGAGGACTTGAAGAAGAAGTACAAGACCCAGATTCCGGCGGCGCGTTTCGCCGAGCCGTCCGAAGTGGCCGGTGTGGTGCGTTGGTTGGCTTCCGATGAGGCCAGCTATATTTCCGGGGCCATCATTCCGGTCGACGGTGGTTTGGGGATGGGACACTGACCCGAACTGATCAGCTCTGATCGTGAGATATCGTCAGAGGGAATGGATACGAGGAGAAAGAGCATCATGACCGAATTACCAGATCTCACCGGTCGCGGGGCGATCGTCACCGGGTCGTCTCGCGGGGTCGGAGCCGATACCGCGAAGTTTTTAGCCGAGCGTGGCGCCGGGGTGGTGGTGAACTACCGCCAGAAAGCACCGCGGGCCAAGAAGGTCGTCTCCGCCATCGAGGAAGCCGGTGGCAAGGCGGTGGCTGTTGGCGCAGATATCACTGAGGCTCAGGGCCGGACCGCCATGATTCAGGCAGCCACGGAGAATTTCGGAGAGCTGTCGATCCTGATCCTGAATGCCTCCGGGGGCATGGAATCCGATCTGGGTGAAGATTACGCCATGCGATTGAACCGTGACGCCCAGGTGGCGCTGTTGACCGAAGCCGCTGAGGTGATGCCCGAACAGTCCGAGGTCGTGTTTGTGACCAGCCACCAGGCACACTTCATCGATCAGGTTGATACCTTGCCGGAATACGAGCAGGTTGCCCGGTCCAAGCGCGCCGGAGAAGTGGCCCTGCGCGCGCAGATCCCGGCATTGACTGCCAAGGGCATCCGGCTGGTGGTCGCCACCGCCGACATGATCGAAGGCACCATTACCGCCACCTTGCTCAACCGCATGCGTCCCGGAGCGATCGAGGCACGTCGCCAAGCTGCCGGAAAGCTCTATACTGTGGCGGAATTTGCCGAAGAAATTGCCGGATTGGTAGGTCGCACCGATCTTCAGACCGGTCACACTGAATATGTCGGGGGAGCCGAGGACTTCTTGGCCGTGGCCGGCGATCCAGACCACGCAGAGAACTGATCAGACCGCGCTGGGGGCGGATCAGTAACCCAGTAGCGCCCGGACCGGATCCAGGGACGCAATATCGAGTTCTAGATCCGCGTGCGGGCGCAGTGCTGGTTTGGCGTTGAAGGCAATGCCATAGTCGGCACGTTGCACCATCTGCATGTCATTGGCACCGTCACCGATGGCGACGACCACCGCAGCAGTGGGCGGGTCGGTGGTTCCGAGGGTCTCGCGCCAGCGAGTAAGTTGCTGTCCTTTCACGGTAGCGTCAACAACCTCGCCCACCACGGCACCGGTCAGACGGTCGTCGACAATTTCCAGGGTATTCGCCCTGAACTCGTCTAATCCCAGTCGGTGGCGGAGGATCTGCAGCACCTGGGTGAAGCCACCCGAGACCGCGCAGGCAGTTCCGCCGTGGGCGTGGGCCGCGTTGATCAGGTTTGTCGCGCCGGTGGTCGGGGTAGCCAGCTGGGCCACCTCGGCAATGACCTGGCGAGGCAGTCCGGCCAGCGCGGCGACTCGGTGGTGCAGGGACTGGCTGAAGTCGATTTCGCCACGCATGGCACGCTCGGTCACCTCGGCCACTTCGGCTTCCCGGCCCGCGTGGGCGGCTAATAGTTCAATGACTTCTTGCTGGATCAGCGTGGAGTCCACATCAAAAACCAACACAACGGGTGCGGTGTTGAGGCGTTGTACCAAATCAGCCGGTAGCACAGCAACATGGAACCCTTCGGCACGATCCCCGGCCAGAGCGGACTCTAATGAGGCAGTACCTTTCTCGTCATGGTCCTCAGTCTGGTGATCCTGCCCTTGATCTGCAACCACGAAACGATAACCGGCCCACCCGGGACCGGCGACTGGCTCAACGTGGCGGGCTCTGGGATGCTGACACGCAACGGGCCGTGGACCATCAGCAGTTTCGGGGGCGGAATCTGAGCGGTAGAGCACGATGCGGGATCCGGCAGGGATATCCGACACCCCGGCCAGTTCACGCCCGGCGAGCTCGCCGACGTTCTGCTCGCAGGATTGCAACGCGGGAAAGCTTTTCCAGGACTGATTCGTTGCCATGCCGATTCCTTTCAAGACCTACAACCGTGCTTTAGCCTAGTCTGGAGACATGGCCTCTTCCGATACAGTTGACACGCCCGCCACGTCCCTGCCATCACCCCACGAATTTGATCCCCAACCCGACGCGGTGCTGGAATTTGCCGACGCGACGGTCGTGCGTGGCCAGCAAACCATCCTGGATGCGGTGAGCTTCTCCGTGACAGAAGGGCAACGCTGGATCGTGATGGGCCCCAACGGGGCCGGTAAGTCCACGCTGATCAACCTCGCTGCCACCCGGATGCACCCGACTCGCGGTAATGTCGCGATTCTGGGGGAGACCTTAGGCGCGGTGAATGTCTTCGAGTTGCGCCCGCTGGTGGGTGTGAGCTCAGTGCAGGTGGCCCGCCAGATCCCGGCCACGGAGAAGATCTTGGATACCGTAGTCACCGCGTCGTGGGGTGTTACCGGCCGGTGGACTGAAGAATATGATCAGCTTGACCTGGATCGGGCGCGCTGGTTGTTGCGTCGGTGGGGCATCGCTCACGACGGCGACCGGCGCATTGGAACTCTGTCCGAGGGTGAACTCAAGCGCGTGCTGATCGCCCGGGCGATGATGACGGACCCAGAACTACTGCTCTTGGATGAACCGGCGGCCGGACTGGACCTGGCCGGGCGTGAAACGCTGGTGCGCTCCTTAGCCCAGCTGGCTGAGGACCCCTTGGCCCCCACCCCGGTGCTGGTCACCCATCACGTGGAGGACATCCCCCAAGGCTTCACCCACGCCTTGGTGCTGCGCAACGGCCGGGTGGTTTCGGCCGGACCGATCGAAACGGCACTGACCGAAGAAACACTCTCGGAGGCTTTCCGGTTGCCGTTGCACGTCTCGCGTACCGCCGAGGGACGATTCACCGCCTTCGCCCGCGGCTAGGACCGGTTCGCAAACGCGCGACCGCAACACCCCCAGAGCACGTCCGGCCCATTCCTCGGATGGGTTCCCGTGCAGGGGGACGCAAACCCTCACCTGAGCCGGATCGAGCCACGGCAGTGCGATCGACGTTACTTCTGGCCCACCGGACGGTACACTACCTTGGGTGGAAATACTCGGATTGGAACTATGGCAGGTTCTGCTGGTGCTCTTGGCCGGCTTTTGGGCCGGAACTATTAACTCGGTGGTGGGCTCGGGCACGCTGGTAACGTTCCCGGTCTTGGTCTCGGTGGGCTTCCCGCCGGTAACAGCCCAGATGTCCAATGCCATCGGCCTGGTCGCCGCCGGATTCTCCGGCACGTGGGGCTACCGTCGCGAGCTGTACCAGGCTAAAGCCGTCGTCCCAGTGCTGACCACCGCCTCATTGCTTGGTGGACTGATCGGATCCGGTTTGCTCATGGTGCTCCCCGAGGCCGTGTTCAGCTTCGTGGCACCAATCCTGATCGTGTTCGCGATCATTTTTGTCATCCTGCAACCGAAAATGTCCGCCTGGGTGAAAGCGCGCAAGGCCCGACAGCAGCAAGACGATGCACCGCCGGCCGAATCCGAGTCCATCGTGCCGGTGCCCACCGGTCCGGTGTCACCGTTGCTGTGGGTGCTGGTGTTTTTGATCGGTGTTTACGGCGGGTATTTTGTCGCTGCCCAAGGCGTGTTGCTGATCGGTGTGTTGGGGGTGTTCCTCAATGGTTTGCTGGTGCACGCTAATGCGGTCAAAACCTGGCTGTCCACGGTCGTTAATGTGGTGGCAGCGCTCGGATACATCATCTTCGCCTTCGACCGGATCAACTGGACCGCGGTGCTACTGATCGCGGTCTCATCCCTGATCGGTGGTTCTGTCGGAGCCCAAATTGGTCGCCGGATCTCGCCGTTGGTGCTACGGATCGTGATCGTGATCGTAGCCGTGGCCGGTCTGATCAACCTGGTCTTCGATCCCTTTGGGACCGGAGCGTAGCCCAATATTTTTCACACCGACAACCCAGTCAACAACACCCGAAGGTGTCGACCATGACCCGCTATGAGGTAACTCCACAGGATCTTCAGCATCCTGCGGACACGCTGGCGGTATACTTTAACCTGAAAGACGCCACGCTACGCACCCGTACTGATGCCCGCTATGGGATCTATCTGGCCGAATCATCGACCGTGGTGCGCCGGGCGTTGATGGCGGGGCACACCCCGCGCTCCTTTCTGCTGGCCCACCGGTACCTGGACTCCTTTGCCGATGTGTTGGCGGCGTACCCCGAGGTGCCGGTATTCACCGCCGATGACGACCTGCTTGCGGCACTGACCGGATTCCATCTGCATCGCGGGGCGCTGGCGGCGATGGAACGACCCGCACCGAGGACGTTGGAGGCGGTCACCGGGAAAGGCACCCGGCGGGTGATCGTGGCCGAAGGGGTCAATAATCATACCAATGTGGGCTCAATTTTTCGCACCGGCGCGGCATTGGGCTGGGACGCGGTCATTCTGACTCCCACCGCAGCCGATCCGTACTATCGGCGCGCATTGCGGGTGTCGATGGGCGCGACCTTAACGTTGCCCTTTGCTCGGGTAACCCATACGGTCTCGGCGATCCAGCGGCTGCAGGCCCAGGGTTTCACTACGATCGCGTTAGAATTGACCGATCAGGCCCAGGATATCGGTGATCCGATGTGGCAACATCTCGATCGGCTGGCTTTGGTCCTCGGCGCTGAAGGCCCCGGAATCACCCAACCGACCCTGGAAGCCGTGGATGCCCACGTGCAGATCCCGCAGCACACCGGGGCCATCGAGCACACCGGGGTCGACTCGCTCAACGTCGCCCACGCGGCCTCGATCGCCATGTGGCAATTGCGCGCCCCATAGCCCTGATCGGCCTGGCACGGCCCCAGCCCCAGCACTGACAGACCCGGCGTAATGTCGGTCTCGCCAGGGCCATTGGCCGTGCACGGTACCAACGGTGTATGATGAATAGCTGGCCCTGATGGGCTATTGCACGATGATTGATCGATCTTTCGTGTCCCTGGCAAAATCCAGGGACACCCAGCGAAGGAATCCTGATGAAAACTGATATTCACCCCGATTACCACTTGGTAATCTTCAACGATCTGGCCTCCGGCGAAAAAGTGCTGACCCGGTCCACCGTCACCTCCGAGCGCACCATGGAGTGGGAAGACGGCAACGAGTACCCGGTCATCGACGTCGAGATCTCCTCAGTCTCTCACCCGTTCTACACTGGTAAACAGCGCATTATGGACAGCGCTGGTCGTGTGGAGCGCTTCAACGCCCGCTTCAAGGGCTTCGGCGGTAAGAAGTAAGCTTGTTGATCAACTCGACGCTCAGATAGCTCCCATTCGGTCAGTTTCGACGACCGGGTGGGAGCTTTTGTTTACAGCCGGGAGCGGTCGATCTGTAGCTCGGGCACCGCGGTGAGCAATTGTTGTGTGTAGGGGTGGCGTGGCGAGGCGAAGATATCGCTGGTGGCCCCTTGTTCCACGCACCGGCCCCGATACATCACCGCCACCTGGTCGCTCATGTGCTCGATCACTCCCAGATCGTGGGAGATCAGCACCATGCTGGTCCCACGCGCGCGTTGAATCTCATCTAGCAGGTCCAGGATGGTGGCTTGGATCGAAACGTCGAGGGCGGACACCGGTTCGTCAAGCACGAGCACCTCGGGGCTAGTGGCCAGGGCCCGGGCAATAGCCAGTCGCTGACGTTGCCCCCCGGAGAGTTGGGCCGGGTTGCGGGAGGCCAATGAGGGGGCGAGCCTGACGCCATCGAGTAGGTCGGTGACCTGGTCACGATAGCGTGCCCCGCGTCGGTGACGGCCACGGCTGAGCGCATCAACGAGGATATTTTCGACACTGTAGCGCGGATCGAAACTGGCCAGTGGGTTTTGGTAAATCGCACCGAGCCGTTCCCGGTGGGCGCGTCGATCCGATTCGGTGGCGGGGGTAAACTGCGTCTGGCCGAGCCTGACGGTGCCGGCCTCGGGTTCTTCCAACCCGAGGATGAGCCGGGCGGTCGTGGTTTTGCCGGACCCTGATTCGCCAACAATCCCTAGGGTGGTGCCTCGGTTGAGGCTGAAACTGACCCCGTCCACGGCGGTCAGAGATCCGAAGGACTTGCTCAGCCCGTCCACGACCAGCACCGGGCAGGACTGCTGCTGGGTGGTCGTCACTGAAGAGAGCTCTGGGCGGTCGGCTGGTTGTTTGGGGCGTGAGGGTTCGACCGTGGTCGGCGACAGCGGCTGGTGTCGGGGAACCCCGCGGGGCATCGCCTTGAGCAGGGTTTTGGTGTAGTCGTGTTCGCAGGCGGTGAGCATGGTCTCAGTGGTACCGGTTTCGACAATTTCGCCGTGGCGCATCACCGCGATGCGATCGGCTACCCGGGCAACTTGGGCCAGATCGTGGCTGATCATCAGTACCGCGCGCCCGTGGTCCCGCATGGTAGCCAGCTGGTCGAGCACCACCGCGGTCAGCGGCGCATCGAGGGCGGTGGTGGCTTCATCGGCGATGACCACCTCGGGGTTTCCAATCAGGGCTTGGGCGATCAACACTCGTTGGCGCATCCCGCCGGAGAGTTGGTGGGAGTATTGTCGAGCACGTCGGTCCGGATCCGGCATTTTGACCGTTTCCAGGGCCTGGAGCACCCGGTCGCGACGCGTCGTGCGATCCAGCCAGCCGTGCCGGCGTAAGACGTCGTCGATCTCCCGACCGATGGGACGTAACGGGTCCAAGGCGGACAGGGCATCTTGGAGGATCATCGCGATCTGGTTACCGCGCAGAGCCCGCCAGTCCCGTTCGCCATAGTCCCGGGCGTCAGCACCGAAGATCTCCAGGGTGTCGGCGTGGACCGTGCCACCCGATAAGCCCATCAGGCTACGGGCGGTCACAGATTTGCCGGAGCCGGATTCACCCACCAGGGCCAAACATTCCCCAGCGTGCACGCTGAAGCTGATGCCTTGCACCGCCGGGGTGGCCGAAAAGCTGACGGTGAGGTTTTCGACGGTGATCAGCGGGTCGCTGGGTGCGGGGCGATCGACAGGTTCTGGGCGGTGGGAGCAGGGGAGGCGGTGTTGCATGCTAGAGGGTGACCTTTCCAGACGAATGGGCCGATCCGGCACCGATCCCGCGACCAATCAGGGTGGCTCCGGCGGCAACAACCACGATGGCTAGCCCGGGGAAGACGGTCATCCACCAGGCCAGGTTTAGGTAGGTGCGGCCACTGGCCAGCATCGCTCCCCATTCCGGGGCCGGAGGCGGGGTACCCAGCCCTAAGAAGCTCAAAGCTGAGGCCCATACCACCGCTTGGCCGATCCCCAGGGTGACCAGCACCATCAAGGTCCGTAGCGCATTGGGGATCAGGTGGTTGACGGTTTTGCGGACCGGTCCCCGGCCCAGTACCGTGGCCGCCTCCATCATCTCGCTACCGCGCAGGATCCGGATCTGGGAACGGATCAGGCGGGCGTAGCCCGGGGCCGTTGAGCAGCCCACAGCGATAATCGCCGGTTCGGGTCCGGGTCCGGTGAAGGCGATAATGATCAGAGCCAGCAACAGGGCGGGAACCGCGTAGAGTGTTTCCAACACGGCCAGGATGGCTTGGTCGATCCACCGCGGTCCTAAGGCCGCCAGTGAGCCCAGGACCAGGGCGACGCTCATGCCGAGTGCGGTGGCCAATAATCCGATCTGCAGCGAGTCGGCGGTGCCGTGAATGATGCGAGTGTAGATATCGCGGCCGGATTCATCGGTGCCCAGCGGGTGATCGACCGAGGGCGAGCTGAACGCTGCCGCTGGATCGACGGCCAGCGGGTTGCCGGGGGCCAGCACTCCGGGAAACACGGCAGCGACGGCGAGCACGCCGATGAAGATCGCAGAGAAGATGTGACCGGTGCGACTCACGAACGTCTCACCCCCGGTTCCGGCACCACGCTAGGTGCGATGGTCTCCTCGGCTACGGTGGCGGGGAGTGGACCGTCGGGGCTGTCCTGATCGGGGTGCTGATCCGCGCCGGCGGGATTGATGAGCTGCTCGGTAGCTTCGGCCAGGGCCATGACAACGATGTAGCAGACCGCGCACAGCACAGCGATGCCGGTCACCAGCGGGATATCGCGACTGAGTACCCCTTGTAGCAGGGCCCGTCCGATACCGGGCCGGGCAAAGACCTCTTCAACCACCACCGCCCCGGACAGCAACGACGAGAACGACCAGCCCGACATATTGAGCACCGGCAAGATCGAATGGCGCAGTCCGTGGGCGAAAAACACCTGCACGGTGCTCGCCCCACGGGCGCGGGCAGCCAGCACGAAGGGGCTGGACATCGCCTGAGTGAGCGAGTCCCGCATCAGCTGGGCCATGAACCCAGACATCGGGATCGCCAGTGTCAGCGCCGGCAGGATGAGACCAGAGGCCCGACCGTTATCGATCGAGGGGAGCAGACCCAGGTTGGTGGAAAACACGGTGATCAATACCGCGCCGAGCCAGAAGTGTGGCACCGCGGCTGCGATGATTTCTAACAGACTCGTCATCCACCGGCTGGCCCGGCCACGACCGACCGAGATCAGCGACAACACCAGTGCCAGGAGCCATGCGGTGAGCAACGAGACCACGGCCAACAACAGTGTCTGCGGGAAGACGTCGCCGATGATCTCGGTCACCGGGTCCTGATAGGAATAGGACACCCCAAAATCACCGCGGAGCAGATTGCCCAGAAAAATCAGATACTGTTCGACCAGTGGGCGGTCGAGACCATATTCGGCACGGGCCATATCGAGTGCTTCGGCCGAGGCCTGGGAGCCGGGCCCGCCCATAATGGCTTCGGCCGGATCTCCGGGGATCGCCCGCACCCCGATAAAGATCGCGGTCGCTACCAGCCAGAGCACCACCACGGCGCGGACCAGTTGGCGCACCAACCAGGTTCCGAGGGGTTTGAGCACGGCGGAGGGCCTCCTCATCAAGCCACCCCGGCCTCGTCACGCGCTGACCGGTGGCCGATTGTTTTACTGCGCATCAACAAAGACGCTGTAGTACAGCGGGTTCGCGACCGCGTTGGTATCACCCATACCGCCGACGTCAGCCCGATAGAGGAACTGGTTCTGTTGGTTGTACAACGGCAACACGTAGTAATCCTCCAGGATGCGCCGCTGAGCCTGCTCGTACAGATTGGCCCGCTCTTGCTCATCGGTGGTCTGTTCGGCATCCATCAACAGCTGGTCAATCTCGTCATCAGTGACCTGGGCGTTATTGGCGAAATATCCCGACGGTGCCGGGATCGTGCCCTCGGAGTGGTAGAGAATCCGCAACACCGACGGACCTACCTTGGTGTAGGGGGCCGAAACCAGATTGTAGTTGTGCTCACCCAGCGCAGCGTACCAACTGGACAGGTCGAGCAATTCGATCTGGACATCGAAGCCCACCTCCGCGGCGGTGGCCTGAATCTGTTCAAACAGCGACTGCTCGGCCGGCACGGACTGGTTGGTGGAGACCGGGAAGGTTAATTCCAGGCGTTCGCCATCTTTGGTGCGGATCCCGTCGTCATCCTTGGTGTCCCATCCAGCTTCGTCGAGCAACTGATTGGCCCGATCGACATCCGGGCTAAACAGCTCTTCGGCGGAGATGCCCAACGGCTCCACCGAGCTCAACAGCGAGTAGCTGCGGTCGACCGTGTCGAAGAACAGGCCATCGATCGAGGAGTTGATATCCAGGGATTTGATGAACGCCTCGCGCACGGCGGGATCATCAAAGGGCGCCTTGGCGGAGTTCAGCTCGAGGCGGTTCGATGATCCCGGACGGGGTGCGTCGAGATGGCCGAAGGTGCCGGTATCGATGGCCTGCCGGACGTTATCGGGCTGGGGATTGTCGATCACATCGACCTCGCCGGATTCCAGGGCGGCATAGCGGGTGGATGCTTCGGGGATGAACCGCCAGATGATCTCATCCAGGTAGGCTTGGCCGTCGTTGTCTTCGGCTCGGGCGTCCCGGCCCTCATCGCGGTTGGGGACCACGTAGTCGTCGTTGCGTTGCAAGATGATCTGCTGTTGCCGATCCCAGGATTCGACGACGAAGGGCC
Organism: Auritidibacter sp. NML120636; assembly: GCF_003185945.1. Classification (NCBI taxonomy): domain Bacteria; kingdom Bacillati; phylum Actinomycetota; class Actinomycetes; order Micrococcales; family Micrococcaceae; genus Auritidibacter; species Auritidibacter sp. NML120636. Next base: position 303,562 of record NZ_QHLO01000002.1, on the reverse strand, counting down.
CGGTTCCGATCGGTTGTTCACAGATCTCATTTTCGGTCCGGTCCAGGGACTCCGGAGAGTGGATCGCGGTCCACTGCATGGCCAGGGATTCCAGCAAGGAGTTATCGGGGCGGGACATGTGTAGCTCGGCGGTCCGATCATCAACGACGTCCACAGACTCGACCTGTTCGACCCCCAGGTACCCGGTCGAGGACTTGGTTTCGGGATCCTGCAGGTGCTCGACATTGGCCTTGATAGCCTCCGAGGTCAGCGGGGTGCCATCCGAGAACTGGATGCCTTCGCGCACGGTGATCGTATAGGTCAGTCCATCATCGGACAGCTCGGCGGACTCGGCCAACCACGGAATGATCTCGTCGTTCTCATCGCGGGTGAACAGCGTCTCCAAGAACTGGGAGGAGACCAGGGACTGCGGATAATTGCCTCCATTATGCGGGTCCAGGCAGTCGGGTTCGGCATCACCGGTCGCATAGGCCAGCGTGCCACCGACAACCGGTTCGCGGTATTCATCGGCGGCCGGCCCGGAGTTATCACCGGAGCAACCGGCCAGGATCAGCGCGCTGAGTGGCAGAGCGCTGAGCAGGGCGCGTCGTGAACGGGAACGATGTGAGCGATGGGACATGAGGGGGTGTGCTCCAAGATCTGTGATGAGAGTAAACCTAATGTTGGCACGAACTTAATACCGAACTCCAACGTATCGTATGTCCCGGTGTCACGTCAGAAGCGACGTCACAGCGGTCACACAGGGCACTCATGCATCCGAGTCTGGACGGGGATCGTGGCCGGATTTGTCTGAGTTGTCTGTCTCTAAGAGGGGGAAGAATCCCGTGCCCTGGTAACGGTCCTCATCGGTGGTCCGGCGCGGGCCCGCAGGGCGGGAGTCTAGGAAGGCCATAACGCAGGCCATCACCGCGCAAAAGACCATGATTACGGCCATGGGGTTGGAGATTGCTGAGGCGGCTCCTGCCATGGCTTCTCCAAACATTACGCCGACCACAGAGGACGTGCTTCCCGGGGCGTCGGGCAGGAAGAAACCAAGCACCAGACCGCAACCCAGTGAGATCCCCAGCCAGCCCAGACTTCGGCTGGGAACGCGGGTGCCTCGCAGATGCGGAACCGTCAGCGTGAGTATTCCGAGGATAGCCAGCACGGGCACCAGCGTGAGTGCGTAGATCACACTCAACGCTCCGGCGGTGCCGATCAGCACACGAGAGAGCCCGACCCATGCCACCACCATGATAAGTGCCACCCAGGTCAGTCCCACCAGACCGGGACGCGGCGGATGGGGACCGGTGGTCATCTGGGAGGAATCTTCGGCCATGCCTTCGAGGTTACCGGTCAACAGCGTAGGCTAGAGATGTGAGCGAAAATCATGACGAAGTCCAGCAGTCCCGTTCCGCCGTCCACGGTGCCACCCAAGATTTTCACGGGGAGTTTAAGGTCCCCGGGGGAAAACTCGTCGTCGCCGATCTGCAGGTGGCCGACGGTGTCATCACCACCATGAACCTCAACGGGGATTTCTTCTTGGAACCCGATGAGGCCCTAGCCGAGATCAACCGGGCCCTGTTGGGCTTGCCGGTGGATGCCTCGCATGCCGAGCTGGCCAGTGCGGTCAATCACGCGGTGGCCGAAGGCACGGTGATGTTCGGTTTTGATGCCAATGCGATCGCCACCGCGGTGCGTCGTGCCACCGGTTATGCCACCCGGTGGGAGGATCACCAGTGGGAGGTCATCCGCCCACAGGTGATTCCGATCCAGACCCAAGTGGCCCTGGACCAGTTGCTCACCGAGGATGTGGCCGCCGGACGCACCCGCCCGGCGATGCGGTTGTGGCAGTGGCCCGAAGATCAACCCTCGGTGGTGATCGGCTCCTTCCAGTCCTACTCCAATGAGGTCGATCCCCAGGCCGTCGACGAGCACGGGATCACCGTGGTGCGTCGCGTCTCCGGTGGTGGGGCGATGTTCATGGAAGACGATAACTGCGTAACCTACTCGCTGTACTTACCGACCTCGCTCGTCGATGGGATGAGCTTTACCGACTCGTACCCGTTCCTGGATTCTTGGGTCATGGACGCATTGGCTTCCACCGGGGTAAAGGCGTTCTACCAGCCACTGAATGACATTGCCACTCCGGAGGGCAAGATCGGTGGGGCAGCCCAAAAGCGATTGGCTGCTGGGTCAATGTTGCACCACGTGACGATGAGTTACGACATTGATGCCGAGAAGATGACCCAGGTGTTGCGCATTGGCCGAGAGAAGATCTCTGATAAGGGTGTTCGTTCGGCCAAGAAGCGCGTGGATCCGCTCCGGCGCCAAACCGGTCTCAGCCGGCAACAGATCTGGGACGTGCTGATCAACACCTTTGCCGAGCACTACCAGGCCGAGGTGCGGGACCTCACCGATGAGGAGATCGCCCGTGCTGAGGCGTTGGCGGCCGAGAAGTTCTCCACCGAGTCCTGGACCCACCGGGTGCCTTAGGGCCAGCTGGTGTGCGGGGAACCGCCGATGTGGACCCGGCCGTTGAGCGTTTCTTCCTTTTCCAAATCGGTCAGGATCCGGCTGAGGATCCACAACTCGATGAACAGCGCCACGACGGTGGCACCCAGACCCCACCAGGGCCCCGGGGTCAGCCCGGCGACCAGATAGCCGACCAGCCCGGCCCCGGCGGCCACGGCTGCGTAGGGTAGCTGGGTGCGCACGTGGGTGATGATGTTGGCCTGGGACCCGGTCGAGGACAGGATCGTGGTGTCTGAGATCGGGGAGATGTGGTCGCCTAGCACCGCCCCGGCCAGTACCGCGCCCAGAGTGACCATCAAATGGTCATCGGCACCCAACGAGACCACGATGGTTCCAGCGATCGGGATCAACAGGCCGAAGGAACCCCACGAAGTGCCGGTGGAGAAGGCCATGAATCCAGCCACCAGGAACAGCATCAGTGGCAACCACTCGACCCCCAGGGTGGAGTCGCTGATCAGCTCGGCGAGGAATTCACCGGTGCCGAGCACTTCAATCAGGGCGCCGAGCATCCAGGCGAGCATGAGGATACCGATCGCCGGGGTCATGGATTTCAGCCCGGCGAACACGCCACGACCCAGCGCGCGGGCAGAATGGGAGAAAGATGTGTCGGTGCCGGTGTTGCGGATGTAGTAGAACAACGCGACGATCATACCCAACAAGCCGCCGAGTACCAGCGATTCGGTAAGCATCGTTTCACCGAGTGCATCGATGGGGTTCAGCGCACCGGATTCCAGCCAGCCGGTAACATACATCAGGCCGATCACGCTCAGGGTCAAGACCACCAGGGGGACCACCAGGGTGGATACTCCGGCCGTTTTCGCACTGGGAAGGTCTTCATCCAGTTCGCCGGGGATCAGTTCTCCGTCCCGGTAGGGTTTACCTTCGGTGATTGCCCGGCGCTCTTCAATCCGCATACTGCCAAGGTCTAGTTGTAGCGCGACCACGGCGATCACCAGGATGACTGCGGCGATGGCGTAGTAGTTGGACACCGCGGCCCCGAGGAAGAGCACCACGTCGTTGAACCCCAGCGTGGAGGCGGCAATGACGGGGGAGAGTAGCCCGATGATGCTAGCGCCCCAGGAGGAGAAGGGGACCAACACGGTCATCGGGGCTGCGGTGGAATCGACGATATAGGAGAGTTTTGCGCGGGAGACCCCGAACTTATCGGTCACCGGCCGAGCAACCTGGCCGACGGCCAACGCGGAGAAATAGTCGTCGATAAACAACAAGAAGGCCATACCCAAACTGAGGCCTTGGGCGCCACGGCGGGAGCTGATCTTCGTGCTGACCCAATGGGAAAAGGCTCGATTTCCCCCGGCCATCATCATCAGGGTGGTCATCACTCCCAGCTGCCACAGGAAGATCACAATAAAGAGGTTATAGGTGTCGAACTCCCCGTCGGCCCAGAACTGGGCCGCAAAAGCTTCCCAGACCGCCACCAGAAACTCAACCGGATGAAAGTTGGCGACCAGCAGGGCGGCGAGCACGAGACCGGATGCCAGCGAGGTCACCACCCGACGGGTAAGGATGGCCAACACGATGGTCAGCACGGGTGGAAGGATAGTAAGCCAAGGAAGTTGTTCAACCATGAGTGATGAGTCTTTCGGCGCGTGAGCGGACCTCCACGGCCCGCACGCGTGGGACCGCGAGAAAACTATTGCCGGTTATTATGCCACCGTTTGGCCTGGGCGTATAGCTCACAACGCAGATCTTCGGCCAGTTCGGTGATGACCCGACGCAATGCGGCCGGGGCATTGCGGTGCTCCGTCAACCAGCTGGTGCTTTGTGCCAGGAGCCACTGGGAGTCCACGAGCTGACTGGTGTTGTCCTGATCCGGCTGAGTTGCTTGTTGAAAGGAGCCGGTGAAGTCCTGGTGACCGGGGTACAGTCCGGTGATGGTCCGGGAGGCCAAGCCGTTGGACCGGTCAGACCAGATGGACTCAAGGTGATCGCGCAGACGGTCCCAGGCGTTGTCGAGGACAGCCTGTCCGCTGATACTCACCCCGTGGGCGATGGCGGTCAGCTCGTGGTTAGACAGGGCCGTGCCGTGATCATCGGTACCGGTGAGTACCTGATCGACGAAGCGATGTTGCTGTTCGACCTCGGGCAGGGCAGCGCGGGCGGTGAGATAGTGGATTCGGTTGGCGGCCGAGACGTGTTGGTCCAGTTCACGGTCTAGTCGCTGCTGGTCGACAGCACCGTGACTGGCGAGCGCGATTAAGAACTGCCAACGTAGCTCATCATCCACCCGCAGCCCGGGGGCGAGCCCAGAGGTGTGGACCGGGTCGCTACTGCCGAGCAGGACCACCAGGTCGCCACCGAGCTCAGGGAGGTGATGGGCGAGCCGGGCCAGGGCCCGGGCCGCATTGAGCTGACGATCGGAGCCATCACCGAGAGTTTCGAGTCCACCGGTCAGAGATTCGGCAAGACGGCGTCGGAGCTGCACACGCTGCCCGGTCGGTGCAAACCGTTCCAGGGCGGTAATCGCCTGGTTCAGCATCCGGGCATGGACGCCCACATCGTTGATCTGGGGGCTAATCCGGGCTACCCCGGCCACAAAGTCTTCGGCTGGAAGTTCGGCGTGGCGGACCATGGTCCACAGCGACGCCCAGGTGACGCCACTGGCGAGGTCATCTGCTATGGGGTAGGTCAGTGCGGCCGAGACCGAGGCCGGATCGAGCTGAAGGCGTGCGTAGGTCAGATCACGGTCATTGGCGAGCAGCAACCGGGGTGTGTGCGGGGCGCTGACCTGGGACTCGTGACCTTGCAGAGACACGGTGGTCTCGGTCGTGTCAAAAAAGACCGGTTCCGACAGGGCCCGGGTTAACCAGGTGGTGCCTTCGGTGGCGCGTTCCGGATTGGATTGGTAGATACCGACCTCGAGGGTGTGCGGGCGAAGCTGATCGTTGCCGGTGACCGGGTCGGTACCATGTTGGGTCAACGTGACACTACTGAGATGCTCGTCGGGGTGCAATCTCAGGGTTGAGAATCCGCTGGTATGCAACCACGCCTGTGCCCAGGCGGTGGTGTCGGTCCCGGCGGTGCGACCCAGGACCTCCATGAAGTCCTTCAAGGTCGCGTTGCTGTAGGCGAAACGGTCAAAGTAGTCCCGACAGGCGGCCATGAAGTTGTCTTGGCCGATGAAGGCGACCAGCTGTTTGATCACCGCGGCACCTTTGGCATAGGTAATGCCATCAAAGTTTTGTCGGGCTGCCTCCAGATCGGCAATATCGGCCACGATCGGGTGGGTAGTGCTGTAGCGGTCCTGGAGGTAAGCCCAACCCTTGCGTCCGTGAGCGAACGTGGTCCAGGAGCCCGGGAACTCGGTGGCTTCAGCCACGGCTAAGGCTCCCATGAAGTCAGCGAAGGATTCTTTGAGCCAAAGGTCATCCCACCATTTCATGGTCACCAAGTCACCGAACCACATATGTGACATTTCGTGCATCAGCGTGTTGGCCCGGGCTTGGTGTTGTGCTGTGGTGCTGGAGGAGGTGAAAACATAGTCCTCGGTGAAGGTCACCAGCCCCGGGTTCTCCATGGCGCCCAGGTTGTATTCGGGGACGAAGGCTTGATCGTATTTGCCCCAGGGGTAGCTGAAACCGAAGTGGTGGTGGAAAAAGTCCAACCCGCGTCGGGTGAGATCGAAGAGTTCCTCGGCATCAACAGCATCGGCCAGAGACTCGCGGGCGAAGATCCGCAGTTCGATCGGTGCTGTGTCGGTCTCGGCGTGGCCTTGCCACCGGTCGGTGAACACACGATAGGGACCGGCCAGCAGGGTTGTGATGTAGGTCGAGATCGGCGCTGTGGGGGCAAAGCTCACCCGAACCATGCCCGGCTGGTCCAGCGTCGTACGCTCGGTCTCGGGCTGGTTGGAGGCCAGCACCCACTGCTCAGGCCCGGAGAGGTGGAAGGTGAAGCGCGCCTTCAGGTCAGGCTGTTCGAAGGTGGGGAATACGCGACGAGCATCGGCGGGCTCGTATTGGGTGTAGAGGTACACCTGGTTGGTCTGAGGGTCTTGGAACCGGTGAAGCCCTTCTCCTGAGCGGGAGTATCGCGATCGCGAGGAAATGCTGACCTGGTGTTCGCCCGGGGCCAGCTCGGTGAGGACGATCCGGTTGTGACCAAGCATCTCCCCGGGTACGGCGACGCCGTCGACCAGGACCTGTGTCACGCTGGCGCCCAGGTAATCCAGGAAGGTGGTCACCGACGGTTGGTCACTGGTGACCTCGAGGTGGATCTGGGTGTGGACCGGGTAGTCGGGTTGGTCAAGATTTTCGGCGCCGGTGATATCGACGTCGACGTCATAGCTGATCACTCGCAACATCTCAGCCCGTTGCTGGGCTTCGGCTCGGGACAATCGGGTGGTATCGGGGATACCGTGAATGATCTGGGGCTGAGCAGCGCTGTTGATGTCGACCATGTTCTCCATGCTAGACCACTGCCCAAGCGGTCCTGCAGGAATCTGGTCCGGGTTAGCCGAACGTCGCGGCGTGTCCCGATGGCAGAATGATCTGGTTCTTCGGCAGCACGGTCAGCCCGGAGTCAGTCACGGTGAACCCCCGCCGGCGGTCTTCTTCGGGGTCCAACCCAATCGAGACACCCTCGGGGACCACGACGTTTTTGTCGATAATCGCGTCTTTGATTTGCGCGCCCTCACCGATCTGTACTCCGTCGAGGATCACGGAGCTCTCCACCCAGGCATCGTGCATGACCCGAACGTTGTGGCTGAGCACTGAGCGGGAGACGGTCCCGCCAGAGATGATAACCCCCTGGGAGACAATGGAATCCACTGCGGTACCGGGACGTTTTGAGGCCGAACGGACCAGCTTCGCCGGGGGAGAGACAGATTGGTGTGTGAAGATCGGCCAGTGTTCGTTATAGAGGTCAAAGTCCGGCCAGGGCTTGACCAAGTCCATGTGGGCTTCGTAGTAGGAGTCAAGGGTACCCACGTCGCGCCAGTAGTGATAGTCCGTGCCGGCACCGGGGACTTCATTGCGGGTGAAGTCATACACGCCGGCGGTGCCGGCTTCGACGAAGCGGGGGATAATATCTCCACCCATATCGTGTTTGGTATCGGCAAGCTTGGCATCACGGTTTAGAGCATCCACCAGGGCGTCTTTGGTGAACACGTAGTTACCCATCGATGCCAGGAAATGATTCGGGTCATCGGGAAGACCGTCGGTGGTGGCCGGTTTCTCCACAAAACGAGCGATCCGGGTCGGATCCTGGTCATCGGTCTCGATGACGCCAAAGGAGGACGCCATTTCCACCGGTTGACGAACGGCTGCCACGGTGGCTTCAGCACCGGATTCGATATGTGCCTGCACCATCTGTTCGAAGTCCATCCGGTACACGTGGTCAGCACCGATGACCACCACAATGTCAGGCATGGCGTCCGAGATGAGGTTCATGGACTGATAGATCGCGTTAGCCGAGCCGAGAAACCACTGTTTACCGCGACGTTGTTGGGCTGGCACCGAGGCGATATAGTTGCTCAACTGCGTGGACAGTCGCCATGTCTCAGAAATGTGACGGTCCAGAGAATGAGATTTGTACTGGGTCAGTACCACAACCTGGAGGTAACCCGAGTTGACAATATTTGACAGGGCGAAGTCAATCAGGCGGTACTGGCCTCCAAAGGGAACCGCAGGTTTGGCTCGATCGGCGGTGAGAGGCATCAGACGTTTTCCTTCTCCACCGGCTAGCACAATGGCCAAAACCTTCTTTTTCACGAGTTCATCCCTCCAACGACGTACCACCAGAGCAGGGTTGACATCAACCGAGCCTGTGATTCGAGACTACCCAGCCACGAGGGTTTAACGCCATAGTTCTGGGCCGGACCCCCGTATCAATTCGGCGAATTTCCGTTTAGGGTTAGAGTGTGCGCATCGATATCGTGACCAAGGAATTCCCACCCGAAATCTATGGCGGAGCCGGTGTTCATGTTGCCGAGCTCACTAAAGTGCTGGCCCAACGTGTTGAGCTGATGGTTCACGCCTTCGGTACGGATCGCGATCCGAACTATCACGGGGCCACAGTCTCCTCGTATCCCACCCCTGCCGAATTGTCCGCAACCAACGGTGCGGTTCAAACGTTGGGGACCGATCTGACCATCCTCGATGATCTGGCCGGCACCGATTTGATCCACACCCATACCTGGTATGCCAATATGGCCGGTCACCTCGGAGGGCTCCTCCACGGGGTGCCCCACATTCTGTCCGCCCATTCGCTGGAGCCACTGCGACCGTGGAAAGCCGAACAACTGGGTGGGGGATATCAGCTGTCCTCGTGGGCTGAGGCCACCGCGTATGCCTCGGCGGCGGCCGTGATTGCTGTGTCCCACGGGATGAAGAATGACATCCTGACCGCCTATCCGCAGATCAATCCGGGGAAGGTGCACGTCATTCATAACGGCATTGACACGCAGGTCTGGCAACCTCGCACCACCCGCAACGTCCACCAGCGGCTGGGCATTGATCCGGAGGCTCCCACCGTGGTCTTCGTTGGACGCGTCACCCGTCAAAAGGGTGTGCCGCACCTCTTGCGTGCGATCCGTGAACTGACACCTGAGGTCCAAGTTGTCTTGGCCCTGGGGGCTGCCGATACCCCGGAATTGCAACACGAGGTGGATGATCTGCTCGCGACTTTGCAGAAAGAACGGCAGGGCGTGCACATCCTGCGCGGCATGACTCCGCGTGATGACCTGCAAGAACTGCTCTCGGCCGCCACGGTTTTCGCCTGCCCGTCGATCTACGAGCCACTGGGGATTGTCAATTTGGAAGCCATGGGCTGTCAGACCGCTGTGGTGGCCTCAGCGGTCGGCGGTATTCCCGAGGTTGTCGACGACGGCACCACCGGGTTGCTGGTCCATTATCAAGATCGTGGGGATCAAACCGGGGAACCGGTGGATCCCAATGCCTTTTCCTCTGACTTTGCTACCGCGCTACAACAGGTGCTGGATGACCCGCAACGGGCTCAGAGCATGGGGGAGGCCGGTCGTCAGCGTGCTATTGAGCACTTCTCCTGGGAGGCCATCGCGGATCAGACCGTTGAGCTCTACCGCCAGGTGCTCAACGGCTAACTGGCTGGCGCGAAGACCGGCTGACGGAGTTGGGATCCGCCCGGCTTTCGCGACGACAATAGCCCCCGACCAGGACCGTTTCGGTCACTGCTGCGGGGGCTATTGTCTCAAAGGGCGAATGACGAGCTATCCGTTCTTTTGTTGTTTCGCAGCCTGCTTGGCGCGACGGCGGAGCACCTTTTCATGAATCGGTGCATCGCCAGAAGCACGCTGAGCACGGTAGTATTCTGCGGCCTCGTCCTGGCGTTGTTGCTCTACGCCACTGGTGATGTCCATACGCAAATTCTCCTGGGAGAATCCGAAGGCATCCACCAGTTGTTGAGCGTAAGGACGCAGGCGGGCCACCAAACGGTTGTTGTACTCACGTAGCACGCGGGAGCGGTGCTGGGAGATCCGACCGTTTTCGATGAACCACCCGAGATCGTTTTCGATGGCGCTGAAGGTGAACAGATTGCGCAACCAGGTCAAGATCGTGCGGGTATCGTCGTCCTTGGTGTTATGAACCACCTTGGTGAAGGATTCCCACCGGAGCAACTCGGCGTGGCACTTGGCGGCCTGGATGACCTCGTACTGGTTTTGGTTGTAGACCGCGGCCTGTTCAGCTTGAGACTTCTTAGCGACCGAGCGCAAGGCACTGGCGACCGAAGCGATCCGAGTCCGCACCCGGTCAGCCAGCAGCTCATGCTGAACTTCTTCGTTCTTCAGCCATTCACCAGCACGAATATCTGAGCCCAGATCCACCACCTGCTGCGCGACACGGCGCAGGCCCGAGCGCTGGTAGACAGCTTCATTGGCCTGCTCGACCAGGTAGCGACCCACGGTTCCGGCTGACTGACCGGCGAATTCTTTGGAGTAGTCGGTCAGCAAACGGCGTCCGACCAATTGCAACAGCACGTTATTGTCGCCTTCGAAGGTGGTGTAGATGTCGAGGTCGGCGCGCAACTGTGTGAATCGGTTCTTAGCCATGAACCCGGCACCCCCACAGGCTTCGCGACATTCTTGCAAGGTATCCAAGGCATTCCAGGTGGTCGTCGGCTTGATAGCGGCCGCGAAGGTTTCCAGTTCCTGACGGTTCTGATCGGAATCGTCTTCTGCTGAAAAGACCTCATTGAACTTCTCCAGCAGGTCATTAGAGACGAACGTATCGGCGTAGGTGCGAGCCAGTCGGTCCAGCAAACGGCGCTGGTGCAGCTGGTAGTCCAAGATGAATTCTTCGTCGATATCCGAGGAGGCATTGAACTGACGGCGCTGGTTGGCGTAAGTGATCGCACCGGTCAGGCCCACCGCAGAGGCCAGCGAGCTGGATACCGACAACGAGACACGGCCCTGTACCAGGGTGGAGAGCATCGTGAAGAAACGACGGCCCGGGGAATCAATATCAGATGTGTAGGTGCCATCCTCTTCCACGTCGCCGTACCGGTTGAGCAGGTTGAAGCGCGGAATGCGCACATGGTCAAAGTGCAACCGGCCGTTATCGACACCGTTAAGACCGCCCTTATAACCGTCATCTTCACCGCCGACGCCGGGCAGGAAGTTGCCCTGCTCATCGCGAACCGGCACGAAGAAGGCATGCACGCCGTGGTTGACGCCTTTGGTGATCAGCTGAGCGAAGACCACCGCGGCCTTACCGTGCAGAGCGGCGTTACCCAGATAGTCCTTCCAAGCGGCCTTAAACGGCGTGTGGATTTCGAATTCGCCGTCTTCGGGAATATAGGTTGCGGTGGTCGCCACCTTGTCGACATCGGAACCGTGGCCGATTTCGGTCATCGCATAAATGCCGGGAAGCTCTAGGCTGATCACGTCTTCAAGCCACTTTTCGTGGTGTTTTTCGGTGCCCAGGTGCAGGATGGCGGCTCCGAACAGTCCCCACTGCACACCGGCTTTAATCTGCAGCGAGGGGTGTGCGTGGACGAGTTCGGAGAACCCAGCCACGTTGCCACCGTGATCGTCTTCGCCACCGAAGCGCTTCGGGAAGGCCTTCGAGATGAGATTCCTCTCAGTGAGCAACTTGAGTTGCTCCAGGTTGCGCGCCCGGTGCTCGGCCAGCGTGAGATCAATGGGGTGGTATAGGTCAGCCGATTCAGCCTCTTTGCGCATCCACAGGTGTGCGTCGGACCAACGCCCCAACGTTGCTTTCTGGAGCTCGTCGGAATCGATGGTGAGTTTCTCGTCATCTGCGGGGAACGGGGTAATGCCCATGGTGATCTATCTCCTCGTTATTGGTGTTGGGATTTTCAGATCGTGTGCTATCTGGTGTGTTGTCCGTAGGTTGTTGGCGTTTGGTCGGTGGGACCGTGCAGAGGCCACCGGCGGTGTGACAGTCTGGAGCCCAAATAGTGTCGATGTTTAGGTCCGCACTCTCACTGCCCGAGGGGTAGTCGTCATCGGGGCGTTGAGGCCCTGGACGAGCCAGTGGCTCATCCGTTTGGCTAAATCGTCAGCCGATGGCACCTGGCGCCCGGCGCTCATATCAATCAACCATTTCTCGCCGGCGTTGCGGATGAATCCAACCGCAGCATAGGACCAGTAGCGACGAGCTGCCTGATCGGCGCCATTATCTTCCACAGGGAATTCCTGTTGGGCCCGCTGCTCGACGAGTTCGGCAGTCCGGGAGAAGAACTGCGAAACCTCATGTTCGCCACGTGTCGAAAAGAAATAGACATTGGGGGAGGATCGGGCCAGGCGCAGATACACGGTGATCATCGTGTGCAACCCTTCCAGCGCCGTTTTGGGGGTCAGAATCGCTGTGCGCAGGGCGTCTTCCATGAAATGAATCGAGGCCTGCCCGACCGCAGACTGAAGTCCGAGCTTATCGCCGAAATACCGATAGAACACCGGTTTGGACGTTCCGGCGTGATGGGCAATATCGGCCATAGAGGCGTCCGGGCCCAGGTCGTGGACGGCTTCACGGGCGGCTTTGACCAGTTCGGCACGCCGAGCGCGACGGTGGTCGTCCCAACGCGTGGAACGGCCATCGACCGCGGCGGTTGTGGCGCTGGCCGCTCGGTCAGCACGCGCTACCGGACGTGGCGTAGCACGTCGGACCGGGTGCACAGAATGTGGGTGGTACTGACTGTTCACGGTACCGAGCGTATCAGGTAAGATCGGTTCTGAGTAATGCACGCCACGAAAATTTGCTGAAATCTGATGAAAGAGGATTCTCACCTCATGGCTGAACAACACACCACCGCTACCTCCTCACCTGCTGCTGTGGCTGGCGGCCCGCTCCGTCCGGCCGTGATCATCGGTGGCAACCGCATCCCCTTCGCCCGATCTCAGGGCGCTTATGCCACCGCATCGAACCAGGACCTGCTGACCTCTGCCTTAGAAGGACTCATTGCGCGCTTCGGGCTGCAGGGCGAACGCCTGGGCGAAGTCGTCGCCGGTGCGGTGATGAAGCACTCCTCGGACTTCAACCTGACCCGTGAATCGGTGCTAGGCACCGCCCTGGACCCGCACACTCCGGCCACCGAACTGCAGAAAGCGTGCGCCACCGGTTTGGAAGCGATCGGACAGATCGCCAATAAGATTCGGCTGGGACAGATCGATTCCGGGATTGGCGCCGGCACAGACACCACCTCGGATGCGCCCTTGGCTTTCAACCGGGGTGGACGCGCTGCGTTTATGAAACTGTTCCGGGCCCGGTCCACCAAAGACAAATTGGCCGCCCTGGCATCGTTGCGTCCCAAACACTTCGCCCCGCATGCACCCACCGCCGGAGAACCTCGCACCGGCTTGTCGATGGGGGATCACCAGGCGTTGACCACCCACGCCTTCGGCATTTCCCGTCAGGCACAGGACGAGTTGGCCTTGGCCAGCCACCAGAACTTAGCGCAGGCTTACGATTCCGGGTTCTTCACCGATCTGATGACCTCCTTCCGCGGTCTGAGCGAAGATAATAACCTCCGTCGAGATTCCAGCATGGAATCGCTGGCTAAACTCAAGCCGGTCTTCGGCAAGCAATTCGGTGACGAAGCCACCATGACCGCCGGTAACTCGACTCCACTCACCGATGGTGCCGCTACGGTGCTGTTGGGTACCGAACAGTGGGCTACCGAGCGCTCTTTGCCGGTCTGGGCCGAGTTTCTCGATTTTGAGTCCGGCGCCGTGGACTTCGTTGATGGCGCTGAGGGCTTGCTGATGGCCCCCACGCACGCGATCCCGCGAATGTTGGCTCGCCATGGTCTGCGCCTACAAGATTTCGACTACTACGAGATTCACGAAGCTTTTGCGGGCACCGTGCTGTCCACTTTGGCTGCCTTCGAATCTGATGAGTACTGTCGCGAAGTCTTGGGACTAGATGGCGCGTTGGGCGCCATCGATCGTAGCAAGCTCAATGTCCACGGGTCCTCCTTAGCTGCCGGTCATCCCTTCGCAGCCACCGGTCCGCGGATTGTGGCCAGCCTGTCGAAGACCTTGCACGCCCACGGGACCGGGTCACTGGGTCTGATTTCAGTCTGCGCGGCCGGCGGTCAGGGCGTGGTGGCCATCGTCAAGGGTCGCTAACCCCCGCCTGCTGCGCCACCGTCTGCACACCCCAGCTACACATACCAATCTGTTGACATAGAGGTTGATTGATGAGTACTAAACCCACTGATGGTTACACCGCTTTTGTCCAAAACCCGCTCGGCAAGAAAGTCACCGGTGCCCTGGGGTTGCCCCAGCCCACACCGCTGAAACGCTATGCCCCAGGTCAGCCCGTCGTTGACGGCCCAGCACTGATCATTGGCACGTCCCCGGTGGCTGAGGCCACCGCCAGCTATCTGTTCCACCTCGGTGTCGATGTCCGTCGCGACCGTGGCCTGAAGACGAGGTTCGCCGGCATCATTGTCGCTGTCGATGATGTAGATGATCTCTCCCAGCTCTCCGAACCGATCCTCGAGCTCGGTGCCAGTCTGCGCCAGCTGGATAAAAACGGTCGCGTCATCATCATCGGTCGGGATCCACAGGCAGCCCCGATCGCCGGTGATCCCCAACAGCTCGGTGTTCGCCAGGCAATCACCGGCATCACCCGCTCGGTGGCCCACGAAATGCGTTACGGCTCCACCGCCAATGACATTCTCATCTGCGATGATGTGGTTGCCGATGCGCCCTCGGTGATGGGCGCGATCTCCTTTTTCCTCTCGACCCGCTCGGCCTATGTCTCCGGGCAGTTTTTGACCGTCACCTCCGACGCCGGAGCGCTACCGGCTGACGCCGATCAGCCCCTGGCCGGCAAGACGATTGTGGTTACCGGTGCTGCCCGCGGTATCGGGGCCGCCATCGCCGAGGTGCTGGCCCGGGACGGGGCCAAGGTCGTCGGTGTGGACGTGCCGGCCGCCGGTGAAGCGCTGGCACAGACCATCAACCGGGTCGAAGGCCTCGCCTTGCAGTTGGATATCACCGCCGAGGACGCCGGAGAGCAAATCCTGAGATTCGTCTCCGAGCGCATCGGTCGCCTGGATGGCATCGTGCACAACGCCGGGATTACCCGCGATAAGTTACTGGCCAATATGGACGCTTCGCGCTGGGATTCGGTGCTGGCCGTCAACGTGCAGGCTCCGTTGCGCATCAACGACCAACTGTTGGCCGCTCGCGATACCGGCGACCCCGCAGTGGCCGGCAACCTCCACATCGTCTCGCTGGCGTCCACCTCCGGTATAGCCGGTAACCGTGGCCAGACCAACTACGCGGCCTCCAAGGCCGGGATCATCGGGTTCACCCAAGCTTATGCCGACCGGCTGGCTACCAACGGCGGCAGCATTAATGCGGTCGCTCCCGGTTTCATCGAGACCGACATGACCGCAAAAATGCCGACGCTCACCCGTGAGGTCGGTCGTCGCGTCAACTCCTTGAGCCAGGGTGGCCTGCCGGTGGATGTGGCCGAAGCGATCGGCTTCCTCCTTTCCGATCAGTCAGCCGGCATCAACGGGCGCACCCTGCGCGTGTGCGGTCAAGCAGTGATGGGGGCCTAACCGATGACCACACCACCTCTCCTGCACGACGTCACACCACCGACACACTGGAAACATCAGGAACAACTTCCCAGCCTCGGGGCACTGTATGGCAAGGTGGCAGCCGGAACGGTCGGGGCCACCCTGTCGTCACTGATTGGCAAGATCACCCCGGGAACCTCGGCGACGGGCAAGGGCTCCGGCTCGTTGCCCACCGCCGGGTGGAAAGTCACCGGCCAGGCGGTCTCCCGCCAGCAAGTCGATGACTACATTCAGCTCTTTGGGGCCACCGGGGCTATCGGTCACGACACGGTTCCGTCGTTGGCCTTACACATTGCCACGTTCCCGTTGTCCATGGGAATGATGGCCTCCAAGAACTTCCCGCTACCACTGCTGGGCCTGGTGCATCTAGACCACACAGTAGATCATCTGCATCCGGTGGCGATCGATCAGCCGTTGATCGTGACCACCTGGGCGGATTCTCTGGGGGCACACCAACGAGGAACGACCGTGGCGATCTGGGTGCAGATCCACGATGAGGCGAACCCGCGGAAACTGCTCTGGCAGGGCCGGGCCACCTATTTATCCCGAGGAATTTTCCTCGCCGGCCGGCCCGAAGCGGAAACCGGCTCCGAAGACAGTGACTCGACAGGCTCCGCGCACCGGGATTTCCAGCCACCGGTAGCCACCGCCTCCTGGAGGTTGCCGGCTGATACCGGTCGGAACTACGCCGGGGTGTCTGGAGACGTCAACCCGATTCATATGAATCATCTGACCGCCAAAGCACTGGGGATGCCCGGGATGATTGCCCACGGGATGTATCTGGCCGGACGCATGCTGGCCGGGCGTGAGCCCCAGGCACCGTTTTCGTGGCAGATCAGCTTCGCCAAACCGGTGACGCTACCGACCACGGTCGCGGTGGCCGTGGAGCACAACTCGGAAGAGGTTACCGAGTTCACCGGCTGGAACCCGATGAAGAAATTGCCGCATTTCTTCGGTCAGCTACGAACTGCATCACCCGTTGCGCCGAGGTCTGCCAGCTAAAGCCTTGGGCATGGGCAACCGCTGCGCGACCGTAGTTCTCCCAGACCTGTGGCTGGGCCAGCGCCTGTTTCAAGGCGGTGGCCCACGTATCTGGGTTGAGGTCCTCGAGAAGTTCTCCGGTGTGACCGTGGTCGACGACAGTGCTGAGCCCTCCGGCTCGGTGTGCCAGCACACCGGTGCCGCAGGCTTGGGCTTCGGCAGCAACGAGACCAAAGCTTTCGGTCACACTGGGCATAACCACCAGATCGGCGGTGCGCATCATGGCAGCCAGCTTGGTGGGTTCCACCGGCGGGATAAAGCGCACCACGTCGGAGACTCCCAACCGATCGGCGAGCTCGGGCAGGTGCTGTGCTACCGCCCCGGACGGTGCTCCAGTGAAGATCACGTCCAGTAGCCCGGTCTGTGGCGAGCGCTGCCGATCGAGGTCCGCTTGTACCTGTGCTAAGGCGTGGAGCAGAATCTGCGGGCCTTTATGAGGTTGGAAACGACCAGCGAAAAGGATGCGGAATCCGGACTCGGGGCTATCTTCAGCGGTGCTGGGCCACCATCGGGGGCCGTGTTCGGTGTAGATCCGGTGGTCCACCCCGGGGGTGATGATCTGGATCTTGTCCGGATCGGCCCCACAATAGGTGACCAGCTCTTCAGCTTCGGTGGCGGTATTGGCGGTCAATATATCAGCTGCGGCGACGATCTGAGTTTCACCGGCTTCGCGCGCCGAGGGCTCGGGGTGAGACCGTTGGCCGGAAGCGTCCTGCCAGGCGTGGGCTTCTCCGTGATTTTTCACCGCGGCGATGGTGTGCATGCAGTGGGCGTGGGTAATTCGGACCGCCTGGTGCTCATCGCGTAGCCGGGCGACGAGGCTCCGCCCAGCCAAGCCCGATAGCCAGTAGTGGCTATAGACCAGAATGTCTTCGTCGAACCCAGGCAGGTGGCTTACGGGCCCAGACAGGTGAGCGTGGACGGCTTGCGCAAATTCCTCAACGTATTCGGACAGGGCTTCTTTGGCGATGGGCTGGCGTGGACCTGCGGGGACGGAAATTTCTGCAACATCCTCGGTGCCCGGTAGTAGCCGCCCGGCGGGCAGGGCCCCGGCTTGCGGGTCGGTGACCGGTTCGGTCGCACGGGTGTAGATCACCACCCGGTGGCCGAGGGCGCGCAGTGCCCGGGCCATATTGGCCACGTAGACGTTCATCCCGCCAGCGTCGCCGGACCCAGGCTGCGCTAAGGCTGAGGTGTGCATACTCAGCATCACCACCAGGCAACGTGGCCCCTGAGCCAGCGAGGTTCCACGACTGCTGGTTGAGTGAGCACGATCAGCTTTAGTCATGATGGATGGCAGTGTTCATCACGCGGAAGAGCTCACGGTATTCCGGGGTGGTTTCCAGATCGTCGACCAGCACCGGGTCACCGTGCAGGTTGGTGAGTGGTTGGCACCAGTTGGGATACTGGTCCTGGGTGGTGCCGGGCTGATTCTGGATGCGTTGATCAGCCACGGCATCGACCAAGGCCACGGCATGGAGCCGAGAGGGTGCGCGAGCAATGAAGCGGTGCAGCGCCTGAATCACGGGAATAAGGGGAATTTCGTCGAGGTCGTGCACACGGGCCGAACTGGCCGTCAAGAGTCCGCGTTGGACCAGGGCCTTCAGGTAGCCGCGTATATCACGGAGGAAGGTGGCTCGCTCGGCCTCGGCAGAGGTGGTTAGCAACTGGAGTTCTTCCCGTAAATCCAGGTGGACTCCGCGCAGGTAGCCGGCGGTGGGTGGCAAATCGTGGGTGTTGACAGTGGCTAGGCACAACCGGCGGTACTCGGAGGGATCGTGGGGGATGCCGTCATCTTGTTCAAACCAGACAATACTGGTGCCCAGAATCTTTCGGGAGGACAGTTCGGTAACCACCGAATCGTCGACGGTCCCCAGGTCTTCTCCGACGATCAGCACTCCGGCGCGTTGGGCCTCGAGTGCAAGAATGCCGAGCATGGCGCGGGAGTCGTAACGAACGTAGGCCCCATGGTTCGGCGTGGTGCCTTCGGGGACCCACCACAGGCGGAACTGGCCCAGAATATGGTCGATACGCACCGCACCGACCCCGGCAAAGACACTACGAAGCATCTGCCGGTAGGCCCGGTATCCGGTGGCACCGAGGGTCCGAGGGTTCCAGGGGTGCTGGGACCAGTCTTGTCCGAGCTGGTTGTACATGTCCGGGGGAGCACCTACCGAGAATGGCTCCACCAGCGCGTCCGGATGCATCCAAGCATCGGCGGTATACCGGTCAGCTCCCACTGCGAGATCCACCATGACCCCGGTGCGCATCCCGGCCTGTAGCCCGCGCTTGTGGGCTACCCGGAGCTGGGTGGTGCATAGGAACTGAAGCCAGGCGAAGAACAGCAGTCGTGAGGAATCGATCTGAGGGTGATGGTTCAGATCGTGGTCGAGCAACGACCGGCATGCTGGCAGGTCGCTCAGCTGAATCTGGTCGTCTCGTCCGTCTTCGCGCAAGACACACCAGGCAGCGAAATTGCGCAACTGAGCACCACGATCCTGGCAGAAATCATGGAAGGCCCCGGCCGTGATGGCCTTGGTCGTGAGTTCTTCTTCGAACCGGGTGAAGATCAGGCGCAACGCCTGAATTTTGGCCCGGTAGCTTGCGGTACGGTCCAGCCGGTCTGCGGTGTTGTTCGTGGCCTTCAACGGGCTAGCCAGCTGGGCAATCCGGTTTTGATCATCCACCGACAGGCCCTGGTATTCGGCCACATCTTCTACCCGGAGATACAGCGGGTTGAGGAAACTTCGCGTCACCGGCGAATACGGTGAGTCAAGAAGTGGCGGTACCGGCTCTGAGGCGTGCAGCGGGTTGGTGAGCACAAAATCGGCGCCTTCTAAGGCTGCCAGTTCCATGATCCGGGCCAGGTCGGCAAAATCACCAATACCCCAAGAGTCGCTGGAGCGCACCGAGTATAGCTGAACGGTCACGCCCCAACCGCGACGGTTGTCGTATCTTGCGGTGGCCGAAATCGTGGAAGGCACCACGATGACTGAGAGATCGACCACATCTGAAGCCGGCGCAGTCAGTCTCAGCTGGTAATCACCGACCGGAAGCCCGGCCGGAAAAATCAGTCGCGGGGCGGTTTCGGAACAGTCTGTTGAGACCCGCTGAGGCGCATGCTGTATCTCAGGGAGCAACTCCTGTGTGGACCACTCGGTTGCGATGGTCTCATGGCCTCCGAGCACATCAACGGGCTGGAATGATTCAACCACCCAGTCGCCAGTTTCAAACGGCAAGGACAGCTCTCGGCCCTGGTCGCTATCGACGATGACCGTGGTCGTGAAGGGTTGTTCAGTCGGTCGAGATTTTGCCTCATCGATGGCTTGACGTAGATCGAGTGCGCTGAGGTCGGCGAACTCCTGCGCTTGATCGGGCAGGGGTGCGGCGAAAAACTGGAGTATCTGCACCACGGTGTCGAGGTCCACGCTGGCGTCGTCCCCGTTTTGGGCTGTGAAATGCGTTTGCACCCCGTAGTATTCGGCTAGCTCCGTCAGCAACCGTTCGCGCAACGGCTGATGTGTAGGTTGACGTGCAGGCATCTGGCTTCTCCGTGCTCAAGACTCAGCGGGACTTCACCCTTTAGTGTCTCACTTTTCTTCGCCCTGGCTGAACCTTTGTCGATACCCCGACATCCTCAACATGCCTACTCAAGATGATGAGTCGTGCTTCACCCAGCATAGGTCTCAGTGAAGTGTTGATGGACGGAGGAGCTAAACCATTGTGATAGTTGCACTTTCTATATACAGTGTCCTATTGTCATCAACTTCTGACGAAAACAGCACTGAAGACTATCAGGGCTTTCGTTCGACCAGGGGTTCTCGTCACTCCGTCCGATTCACCGACCTCTTGCGGGCCATTCGTGGCACCCACACACTGCGCTTAATGATTGGCTTCCGACCTCGTTTCCAACTCATCTCGTGGGAGACCGTCAACACACTCACGAGCGGATCCACGAGACCAAAACGGTGGTCTATGGTGGCCAGTCAACGCGATGGTATCGCCTGAGGTGCGCGGTATGGTCCACCGGTCGAGGGTTGGCGATTGGGCGGTACAACACCGCGGAGGATTACCATGACTCAACCCGAAAACCAGCAGCCCCAACCACCACATGATCGCTCACAGCCACAAGCACCAACCGCCCGCTGAACTGCACACCAAGTAGCACCAGGACCAACCAGACAGTCTGCTCAGCAACAAGCTCCTGGACAGGAGCTCGGCGCCACGAAATCCTGGGTTCCCGTGGTGCTGGCCGTTCTCACCGGGGTGGGCACACTATCGCTTTTCATGCCATTAGCACAGGTTTCGTATTCTGGCGGAATTTTTTCATTCTCGGAGCCCTTGTCGGCGTCCGTCTCGGCCTTGGAGGAGGATGCTGAAACCCTCGGCTGGGTTCACCTGCTCCTGTTCCTGGTCACCCTGGCGTTCAGTTTGCTGGCTTTAGGCAAATCAGCTCGTAGCTTTCAGTTCACCACCGCGCTGTTGGCAGCCCTGGTCGGTGCCTTCCACATCATCTACATGCTGTACTGGATCAACGAAGAAGCCGGGTATGACTACACCGTTTTCTTCTTCGAAGACGGCGGGATGGCCGGAATCGGTATGTGGCTGTTGTTGCTGGCATCCTTGGGTATGGTGATCTTTTCCATCATGCTTTTGGTGCAGCTACTCGGTCGGAAGCGCACTGTATAAGCACCGCTTAAACGTAGATGAGCCCCGGAATGTCACGGCTCAAAACAGTTCGAGCCTGGGAGCAAATGCTCTCAGGCTCGAACTGTTTTCCATCCGTGCGCGGAGGGGGACTTGAACCCCCACGACCGATAAAGGTCACAGCGACCTCAACGCTGCGCGTCTACCAATTCCGCCACCCGCGCGGGTGAAGTAATGTCCCACCATGAACGGTTTAGACCGGCATCGGGGAGTGGCAACCTGTACATCTTAGCACGAGAAAAAACGTTCTGCGGTAACAGTGCTATAGCGCGTATCGTCTCACCGCGAATCTGTGACCAATTTAGCCCCTCCCGTTAGAGTGGGATACATGACAGCTTCACCGGAGTCGCACATTCCAGAACCCGGTCTGCTCAGCCAGCGGGTCGCGCAGATCACCTCGGATTTGATTCGCATTGACACCACGAATTTCGGGGGTAATAACTGTCGCGGAGAACGCGAAGCAGCCGAGTACTGTGCCCACGTGATGTCGGATCTGGGCATGAATCCCGAAATCATCGAATCGGTACCGGACCGGTTTTCGGTCATCGGTCGCTTAGCCGGGTGGGACGCGGAGGCTCCAGCACTGATTCTGCACGGCCATCTCGACGTCGTCCCGGCTCAAGCTGAAGAGTGGTCCCGGGACCCGTTCAGCGGTGAGATTGACGAGGACGGCATGATCTGGGGCCGTGGTGCGGTGGATATGAAGGGCATGGATGCCATGATGCTCACCGCACTTGAATACCTGGTCCACAACGAGCTTCGTCCCCGTCGTGACATCATCTTATGCCTGTTCTCCGACGAAGAGGCCGGGGGAGTCTACGGAGCCCAGTGGATGGTGCAGAACCGTCCGGAGCTACTTACCGATGCCACCGAGGCCATTTCCGAGGTGGGCGGTTTTTCCGCGGAGATTGCCGGGCAACGGGCTTATCTGTTGCAAACCGGCGAGAAAGGCATCGCCTGGCTGAATCTCACCGCCACCGCCTCACCGGGGCACGGATCCTCGGTGCACCCCGATAATGCCGTCACCCGACTGGCCGGAGCCATGGACCGCATTGGCCGGCACACCTGGCCACTAAATTACACCAAGACCACGCGGGATTTGATGGAGCAGGTCTCAGAGATGATGGGGGTCGATTTTGACGAGACCGATCCCTCCCCGCAGTTGGAAGCTTTGGGTTCTGCGGCAAAATTCGTCGGTTCTACCTTGCGCAATTCCGCCAATCCCACAGGCATGACAGCCGGATATAAACACAACGTCATTCCGGGGACAGCACGAGGCACAGTCGATGCTCGCGTGTTACCGGGTGAAGACGACAAGGTCATGGAACAGCTTCGTGAACTGGCCGGTGACGGCATCGAGTTCGACTATGAACACAAGGTCTCGTCCTTAGAGGTGCCCTTCTCTGGCGATCTCATTGAGCTGATGGTCGCAGCCATTGAAGCCGAAGACCCCGGCGCTCGGGTGTTGCCCTTTATGATGTCTGGTGGCACCGACAATAACCACCTGTCCCAGCTCGGCATCACCGGGTATGGTTTCATGCCTCTGAAACTTCCGGCTGATCTGGACTTCACGGCCCTTTTCCACGGCATCGATGAACGTATTCCGGTGGATTCCTTGGACTTCGGAGTACGCACCCTGGTGCGCGTGCTGGAACCCGGACACGATGAAAGGAATCGGTGAGACTGTTGACGCAGATCACCTCAGAGCATTCAGCAAAGATCAGCAAAGTTCTCACCCCTGAACTCTTAGAAACACTGCGGGCTCGCGCCGTCGAGCACGATGAAAACAACACGTTCCCACACGACGATCTCCAGGACTTAGCCGAGACCGGCTATTTGCGCGCCCAAACCCCAGTGGATTTGGGCGGGCTTGGGTGGGACTTCGCCGTGATCACCGAAGCCCAGCGGCTGCTAGCCACCGCCTCTCCGGCGACCGCGTTGGCGGTCAATATGCACCAGATCATCAACGCGGTCGCCTCGGTCTTCGCCATCCACGGAGATGACTCGCTGACGTTTATTCATCGTGGCTCTGCCAATGGTGAGATATACGCATTTGGTATCTCCGAGGCTGGCAATGACGCCGTGCTGTTCGACTCCAGCACCGAAGCCGTGGCGAACCCCGACGGCTCGGTGACGTTGACCGGAACCAAGATCTTCACCAGCCTCTCACCGGCCTGGACGCACCTGCTGACCTTCGGGAAAACGCCCGACGGATCGCAACTGATCTTCGGCGTCCTGGATCGTAGCGCTGAGGGGATCAGCGCCGATGATTCCAGCTGGGACATGCTCGGCATGCGCGCTACCTTCTCACTCGTTACCCGCTTGGAGCAGGCCACAATCTCAGCAGAAAAAGTCATTCGTCGCTTACCGGTAGGCCCCAACCAAGATCTGCTGGTCTTCGGGATTTTCTCGACTTTTTTGACGCTACTGTCTGCGGTCTACACCGGGATCGGGGACCGGGCGGTGGAACTGGCCCAGCAGGCTTTGGCTCTTCGCACCTCCACAGTTCAGGGCATCACCTTGGATCAGGATCCGGTGTTGCGGTATCACGCCGGTGAAGCAGCGCTGCGGCAACTCACCCAGAACGCGCAACTGCGCTACCTGTCCGAAGCAATCCGAGACAACAAAGACTTCGGCCCGGAGTGGTTCCCACGACTGGTGGCCAATAAGACTCACGCGGTGCGCACCGCAAAAGAACAGGTGGATTACGCGTTTCAGATATCGGGTGGGGCCAGCTTCAACCGCCACACCGAGATTTCACGGCTTTATCGTGACGTGATTGCCGGTTTCTTCCATCCCTCCAACGACGCGTCGGCACACAACACGTTGGCCACCTGGGCGCTCGGTCCGCTTGACCAGTAGCCACGGACCGGGATCCCCCAGTCAGCCCGTCTAGAGGGTGGACGCGACTTTATAGATCTTCCGACGCATCCAGAATCGGCGTGCCCCACCGCGGTAGATCAAGGACCGTTTCAGTTCCCATTTACCGTACTCGGCGTGCTCGACCAGCCGGCGACGAGCCTCTGGGAGGGAGTCATTCGGGGCAACTGTCAAAACCAGGTATTCCCAGCGGTCCTGGCGAGTCAGACTATCGACGGTTGAGACCACGGGATCTTCGCGCACAGAGCCTTCTCCTTGACGTTGTGGTGGGACCTGCACGCGTGTGGGGTGCAGGCATCCTCAGCTGGAGTCCAGACTAGCCGATCAAGGACACTCCAGGCAGGTGGGCGTAACACCGTATTGCTTACCGTGAAAGAAAATCGGACACAGATGCCGAATAAAGGTGTACCACGCCACGATTTCCAGCTAGCGTATCTACTATGAGTAGCGATCCACGCGTAGAGCTCCAGTCGTTAGTATCCGCCCTGCAGGAGCACATGATGGCGGCGTTGAATAAGGACGATTCGGACACGACCACGTTGGAGTCTGCCGAAGACGCCCTGGTTGAGGCATTTGAGAACTACGAGGACGCCCTCTACAACGTCACCGGCGAGGTCACCCCTCTCGACATTTTCGAAGATGACGACATCGACGACGATGACGACGACTTTGACGATGATGACTACGATGAGGACGACGAGGACGAGGATTACTAGGCTGGACCATCTGGTCTGATCGTCTTTCTGAACGTATATCGCTGGCCTGGGCGGATGAACCCTGTTCGACCACCACATTTTTCGACTCACCCGACCCGTGTCTAAGGTTCTCAGAGAACTGACGTAGAATCGTCCGGCGTGAGTTGGATTGAGGCAATCATTCTCGGGCTAATCCAAGGCCTGACAGAATTTATTCCGATATCGTCGTCGGCGCACCTGCGTATCGCCGGAGAGTTCTTGCCCCGGGCCGAAGATCCCGGTGCTGCATTTACTGCGATCACCCAGATCGGTACGGAACTGGCCGTGCTGATTTTTTTCTGGCGAGATATCGTCAACATCATCAGCAAATGGTTCCAGGCTTTAGCGCGTAAAGTACCTCAATCCGATCCCGACGTGCGCATGGGCTGGCTGATCATTGTCGGTTCCATCCCCATTGGAGTGCTGGGATTGCTGTTAGAAGACTGGATTGATACCAGCTTCCGTTCGCTATGGATCGTGGCAACCATGCTCATCGTCTTCGGTGTGTTGCTGGCTGTCGCCGATACGTTGGGTCGCCAGGTCAAACCGCTGGAGAAACTCACCTGGCGTGACGGTATTCTCTACGGTTTCGCCCAAGCGCTGGCGTTAATACCGGGTGTCTCGCGTTCTGGTGGCACGATTACTATGGGGCTGGCGCTGGGCTACACACGCCAAGCAGCCACCCGCTACGCCTTCCTGCTGGCGGTGCCGGCCGTGTTCGCCTCAGGTTTTTATAAGCTCTTTGGCGCCCTGACTGACCCCGCCGAAGCCCAAGGAGCCTTCGGGTTAGGTGAGACCTTCGTGGCCACCGTCGTGTCTTTCGTTGTTGGGTATGCCGTCATTGCCTGGCTGATGCGGTTCATCTCGCAGAACTCGTATAAGCCCTTTGTGTGGTATCGCATTGCGCTGGGTACGGTGCTGTTCGTTCTGCTGGGCTTTGATGTCATCTCGGCCTAATCAACATGACCAGATCAGCACCGTCGATTAGAGTCAAGACGGTACCAACGACGTTGTGAGATGACGTCGGCCATCACTGACAACACCGCTTTCAGGAGGGTCCGTGGAATCCTGGTCTGCCACACAACCACCGTCGCTTCCACCGCAATCAGCTCGCCTCGAGCTCTTCGATTCCGCAACCCGGTCCCTGCAGGATGCGACGGTCACCGGCGATCAGGCCTCCCTATACGTCTGCGGTATTACGCCCTACGACGCCACGCACCTCGGCCACGCCAACACCTACGTAGCCTTTGATCTGTTGAACCGGTTTTGGCGTAGCGCTGGCAAGTCCGTGGTCTACACCCAAAACGTCACCGACGTCGATGACCCGCTATTTGAACGCGCCCAATCCACCAACGTGGACTGGCAGCAACTCGCTGAAGACCAGACCAATCTGTTCCGCTCAGATATGGCCCAGCTGAACGTATTGCCACCGGATTACTACCTCAGTGTTTCCGAGACGGTGGACTGGGTCATTGAGATCGTCACCCAGCTCTACGAGCTCGGTATCGCCTATCCGGTGCCCGGAGACAACGGTGACCCCGACGGCGACCTCTATTTTTCTATTGAGGCTGCCGAAGCTGCCTGCAACTGGCGCTTGGGTAGCGTGTCCGGGATGAGTCTGGCGGAGATGCAGGAGGTCTTTCCCGAACGTGGGGGAGACCCGCAACGTCCCGGCAAGAAGAATCCGCTGGACCCGCTGGTATGGAAGGCCGCCCGCGAAGGGGAACCCTCCTGGGATGCGGCCGTCATCGGTCGAGGTCGTCCCGGCTGGCATATTGAGTGCTCAATGATTGCCCGCAAGACCCTCCCGGCCCCTTTCGACGTGCAAGCTGGAGGCTCCGATCTGCGGTTCCCGCACCATGAATTCTCTGCTGCCCACGCCACCGCCGTGGATCACACGCCGATGGCACGGTTATATGTGCATGCCGGGATGGTCGGTCTCGACGGGGAGAAGATGTCGAAGTCCTTGGGCAACTTGGTTTTAGTCTCCCAACTGACCGCCGACGGACACGAGCCGGCAGCGATTCGGGCGCTCTTACTCAACCACCACTACCGCACCGACTGGTCATTTACCACCCGAGAGCTCACCGACAGCGCCGATCGGATCGCTGGTTGGCGCCGAGCCCTGGCCGGTGAAGCAACACAGGATGGGGCCGAGTTGCTCTCTGCCATACACCAAGCCCTCAGCCATGACCTGGATGCTCCTACGGCACTGCAGGCCGTGGATGTCTGGGCAGAAAGCGCCCACGCACGAGGACCGCAACCCTCGGCTCACGCCCCAACCGAGGCACGCCCCGGTGTGGCGGAGGTTATGGAGGCGGTATTGGGGATCCAGCTGATTACTGCTGATCATCCCGTCGACGCAGAAACCGCTCAAATTCCCGGGCAATAGATTCACCCGAGGCCTCGGGCAGTTCTTCGGTGTCCTGGGCTTTTTCTAACCGGCGAATGTAATCGGAAACTTCCTGATCCTCCTCGGCCAGCTCATCAACGCCACGCTCCCAGGCCTCAGCGTCTTCGGTCAGCGAGCCCACCTCAACCCGCATGCCCAGTAGCTCCTCGAGCCGGGTCACCAGGCCCAGCTTCGCCTTCGGGGAGGGCGCCTGGGACACATAGTGGGGAACGACGCTCCAGACCGAGAGCACCGTAAAACCGTCACGGGCGGCTTCCTCGGCGATCACTCCGGTAATACCGGTCGGGCCTTCATAATGGGGGCTGAGCACATCCTCTAAACCGGCCCGTACCGCCGACTGGGTCGAGAACAAGGTCGCGGTCAGCGGCCTGGAGTGTGGCACGTCAGAAAGATACGAACCGACCATCACCACCGCGTCGAGGTCGAGGTCTTCGGCTACGTCCACGATCTCGGACACAAAGGCCCGCCACCGCAGTGACGGCTCGACGCCAAGCATAAAATACAGATCCGGCTGGTCTTCGGTGGTGGTTCCGGCAGCAGAATGCAGAATCCGGGTCTGTGGCCAGTTGATCTGCCCCAGGGAGTTCTCCGCACGAGTGACCACCGGGCGAGTCATCTGAAAATCGTAATAGTCGTCATCGTTGACCTGCCGGTACTGCTCGGCATGGGCCTGGGTGGCGAGTTCTTCCACCGCGTCGGTGGCCGCCTCACCGGCATCGTTCCACCCCTCAAAGGCCGCAACCATAATCCGCAACGGTCCCGGGGAACGGTACGTGGGCTGTTCTGCACGGTAGTGCAGGTAGTCCGGCAGAGACCGCACCGGTTCCCGATCATCCGGCTCGGCCTCGGCTGGCCGATCCATGGATTCTTCAAAACTCACGCTCGTTTCACCTCGGTCAACGCAATAGAGACTATTGATCCACCTTACCCACTACCGCTGGAGACATCCGGGAAATCTCCTCACGTTCATTATTGGATAAGTGCCGAGTCGGCGACGGTGAGCGAAAAGATCAGTGGGGAATGCCCACGGCGAGCGCTAGAGTTAACCTTTAGTCCTGATGCCACCGAACGTCTGAAGGCCAACCATCACCACTGTGACTGACACCAACCGCTGTGACATTCCGCCCCGAGCACTGCAGGCCGTGCTGTGGGACATGGATGGTACCCTCGTGGATACCGAACCGGCCTGGAACGCCGCCCATGCCGCGATCTTAGCCGAGCACGGTGTGGAGTTCACCGACGAGCTGGCCCACCGGCTCCAGGGCCAGACCATGGCCGCGACCGCCGAGATCTTCAGCTCACTTGGTGTACAAATTCCGGCCGAGGAGCTGACCCGGATGGAATATGAGCGAGTCACCGCCCAGGTGGTCGGCCATGCGCCGCTGACCCCGGGAGCAGCCGATCTACTGGCGGACCTCAACAAGCGCGCGGTTTTACACGCGGTGGTCTCTGCCTCGTTTACCTCCCTGATTGAGTCCGTGTTGTCTGCCGTGCCGAACCATGGGTTCACCGCCACCGTGGGGGGAGACCAGGTGACCCACGGCAAACCGGACCCAGAACCTTACCTCACCGCCGTTGCCCGGCTCGGGCTAGACCGGGCCGCTGAGTCTGGTCGCGTGGTGGTTTTAGAGGATTCGGTCCCCGGGATCCTGTCTGGACTGAGCGCCGGACTGCCCACCGTGGCCATCCGGCGCACTGGCTCGGTCCCCTTACCCGACCAGATCACCGAACACCGGCTGGCCCGGTCCGGGAAGTTGTTGGTGGTGAATTCACTCACCGAAGTGAGCTATCAGCGTTTGCAAGACTGGGTGGCCCCATCGTGAGTGCCTCATCAGCCACCGTCTCGGAGCAGGGCATTGTCATCGCCCGCTACGGTCGGACCCCGATCCGGTTGGCCTGGAGCTGGTGGATCTTCGCTACGGCCT
The DNA here is from genome assembly GCF_003185945.1 of Auritidibacter sp. NML120636. Lineage (NCBI taxonomy): Bacteria > Bacillati > Actinomycetota > Actinomycetes > Micrococcales > Micrococcaceae > Auritidibacter > Auritidibacter sp. NML120636. Next base: position 274,292 of record NZ_QHLO01000002.1, on the reverse strand, counting down.
TGCTGATCCTGATTCGCCCGTTCTTCGTGATCCTCACCCCGCCGACGGCCCCGGGCTGGTTGCCTTGGTTGCTCTCGGCGTTCTTTGTGCTCGGGCTACTGATCACGGTGCTCTGCCACGAGCTTGCCCACGCCATCGCCGCCCGGTCGTTCGGGTGGCGAGTCTATGAGATCCGACTGACCCTCTGGGGCGGATACACCTCCTTTGCTGAGCACGATGGCAACCATCCCCGCACCCCGATGCGCTCCATGGTGGTGGCTCTGGCCGGCCCGGCTGCCAATATCCTGCTGGCGCTGATATTGACCCTGGTGGCTGAGCTGACCGGCCCACACCTTCCCAGCCCCTGGCTGGGCCTGATCTCCGTGCTCACCACTGGAAACTGGCTGATCGCTGCCTTTAATCTCCTGCCTGGGCACCCGCTGGACGGTGGTAGCGTGGTGGAAACCATTGGCTGGAAGATCACCGGTTCCAAGGCCCAAGGATTGATTGCTGCCGGCTGGTCTGGGCGCCTGATCGTCGCCGCGCTGATCATCGGGGTGGTGGCTGTGCTCATCCTGAGAGGCGATCAGCTACCCATCCTGTTATTGGTCGTCGTCGGGGTGCTGGTGCTGATGCTCTGGGGGGCTGCCGGCGAGGGAATTAAACGTGGCAACGCCCTGCGTCGTGCCGAGGCGACGGTGCTGGCAGAGCTCGCCGTTGCTGTCATCCTCGTCAGTGCAACCACCCCGGTGGCCCAGGTGATCGACAAGTTGCAGAAATACCCGGCCGGCTATCACGACCAGCCACTTATTGTGCAACTCAGTTCGTCGCAGGAGACCGGTCCCCCTCGGGTGACCGGTCTGATTGATCCGGCCACGCTGGCCCAGGTACCGACCGAATTCCGCCACCAGACCAGCGCCCACGAGGTCAGCCAGGCCTTTACCGGAAGCACCCACTACGTGCCCGCGGACCGGCGGATCTCCGAACTAGGTTCGGCCCTAGCCACAGATCCCGATCAGGTCTTCCTGCTCACCCCTGGCTCAGGCACCCCGGCCAGCACCAGCCAGCTCCCGGCGGCAGCTGTGTTGGGCAGTCGCATCGCGGTATATCTGTCCACCGGCCGATAAGCCTGCGACCCCGGTCCTGGCTCCCGCACAAAAACAAACGCTATCCCTCAACCCCACAGGAGACGTCTTCAATGCCGTACACTCCCTGCACACCCGGCACACCCCGACCTACCGGCCTGACCGCCCGGCGTGGCCCATTGCTGGCCGGCCAGCGGGTGCAACTCACCGATGAGAAGGGCAAGATGAACACCATCACGCTGGTACCGGGAGAAGTGTTTCATTCTCACCAGGGGTATTTATCCCACGACGAGTTGATTGGCGGACCCGACGGCGTGGTGGTCACCAATTCCTTGGGCCACCAGTACCGGGTGTTGCGACCGCTACTGAACGACTTCGTGCTCTCCATGCCACGCGGAGCCACCGTGGTCTATCCGAAGGATTCCGGTCAAATTCTGCAACAGGCCGATATCTATCCCGGCGCCCGGGTGCTGGAGGCCGGAGCCGGATCCGGGGGACTGACCATGTCGCTGTTGCAAGCGGTCGGTGATCAGGGACAGGTGCACTCCTATGAACGTCGCGAGGACTTCGCCGACATTGCCCGAGGAAATATCGAAACCTATTTCGCCGGCCCCCACCCGGGCTGGCACCTCCACCTCGGCGATGTCCAAACTCAGGCGTTAGCGGACCACGAACCGGGCAGCTTCGACCGCGTGGTGCTGGATATGTTGGCTCCCTGGGAGTGTGTGGAGATGGTCCGTGAGCTCCTGGTACCCGGGGGAGTGTGGCTGACCTACGTGGCCACGGCCACCCAGCTGTCTCGGACCGCTGAAGCCATTCGTGAGTCCGGATCCTTTACCGCCACCCGGGCTTCGGAAACCATGATGCGGGATTGGCACGTTGAAGGTCTGGCGGTCCGCCCCGAACACCGGATGATCGGACATACCGGATTCCTGTTGGTCACCCGCCGGATGGCCGATCACCAAGAGTCTTTGCAGTTGCGCAAGCGTGATAAGTCCGAAAAGTTCAGTGACGACGACATTGAGTTGTGGACGCCCAGCGACGAGGCGCGCTGGGTACCCGAAGAACACGGCCAACGCGAGGCCAAACCCAAACGTGCCCGCAAAGAAGCCCGCGCGGCAACCCGGTACGCCCAACACGCCGCCACAGCACAGCGCACCACCCAGGTCACCACACAGCAACATTCCGGTGAGCTGGGGGAGAACAACACTCAACCTCCAGGGTCCACCGCGTAGGATACGCGTAGAATAGAAGGGTGACCTCAGAACGTTAGGAGGGTCTTCAATGACGGAACCGGCACGCGTTGATTCCGCAACCACCGCCGAGCAACAGCTGTCCTCCATGCGGCGCCGTCTGGGCTCATTGGTGGAGAAGAATCGGCAGCTACGTCATGACATTGACGCCGCCTCCCGCAATAACCGGCGGATGGTGGAGATGCTGGACCTCACCCGCGAACAGATTGCCACGTTAAAGCAATCCATTGAAGACGCAGCACTGCCACCGTTTAATTTTGCCACCGTGTTGCAGTACCACCCGGCCCGCCAGGCGGTGGAGGGCACCGAGCTAGCTGCCACCACTCGGGCGAGCGTGGATGTGCTCTACAACGGCCGTAAACTCCGCACGCACCTGTCCCCGTTGCTGGATGCACAGCAGGTCGTCTCAGGTGCCGAGGTGTTGCTCGACGAATCCCTCTGCGTCATCTCGGTCTTGGGGCACACCACCACCGGCGAGCTGGCTCGCGTGAAAGAAGTACTCGATGACGGGCTGTTACTGGTAGTCGGTCGCGCCGATGACGAGCACGTGATGCGGCGGGTCCACGAACTGGCCGACCGCCCGATCCGTGTCGGTGATGCGGTCACCGTGGACGTGAAGTCCGGTTATGTTTTCGACGTGGTTGCTCTCTCCGAGGTCCAAGATGTGGTGTTGGAGAAGGTCCCCAATATTTCCTATGACGACATTGGCGGACTGGGCGATCAGATTGAGATGATCCGCGACGCGGTCGAGCTACCGTTCACCCACCCTGACCTCTACCGCGAACACGGGTTGACCCCGCCAAAGGGCGTGTTGCTGTACGGACCCCCCGGTACTGGTAAAACCCTGATTGCCAAAGCGGTGGCCAACTCCTTAGCCCAACGTGGCTCCGGGGATCGCACCGCCTACTTTTTGAACATCAAGGGCCCCGAGTTGCTGAATAAGTATGTGGGGGAGACCGAACGCCATATTCGCACACTCTTTGCTCGGGCCCGGGAAAAAGCCTCGGACGGCTACCCGGTGGTGATCTTCTTCGACGAAATGGAGTCACTGTTCCGCACCCGCGGGTCCGGGACGTCCTCCGATGTCGAAACCACCATCGTCCCGCAGTTACTGGCAGAAATTGACGGTGTGGAGTCACTGAATAATGTGATTGTTATCGGTGCGTCCAACCGGGAGGATATGATCGATCCGGCCATCCTGCGCCCGGGTCGCCTGGACGTCAAGATTCGGGTAGAGCGCCCCAATGAGGCCGAAGCTCGCGAAATCTTTAGCAAGTACGTTACTGCTGAGGTGCCGTTGCACCCCTCCGAGCTGGCGGTGCACGGCAGTCGTGAGGCCACGGTGGAGTCGATGATCTCCACCGCTGCAGCCTACATGTACGCCCGGGTGCCACAGACCGAGTATGTGGAGGTGACCTACCTGGATGGCTCCACTCAGGTGTTGCACTTTGCGGATTTCGCCTCGGGGGCTGCCATCGCCAATGTGGTGGACCGGGCCAAAACCCATGCCATCAAGGAGTATTTGGCCGCTCAAGACCATCACCCGCAGGCAGCCAAGGGACTGAAGACCCAGCACCTGGTTCGGGCGGTCTCTGAAGAATTTGCCGAACAGCAGGATCTGCCCAATACTTCCTCCCCGGAGGAGTGGGTGAAAATTTCTGGTCACCGCGGACCCCGGGTGGTGGGATTACGGATGCTGTGTGAGGCCTCGTTCTTGGGCGATAAGAACGAGAATGCCCGCCGGGTCGAAGAAGCGGTTAAAGCCAACCAGGCTCAGCACACCACGTCAGCCAACACCACCTCAGCGGGGGAGTAATCCGGTGACCGAGCACCAGCAGAGCTCCAGCCAGCGCCCACCAACGCTGTTGCCCGCAGGCGCCCAAGACCTCGTCCCCGCCGGACGAGCCACCGTGGGATGGGGTGTCCACCGGGTGGTGGGATTAGAAACCGAGTACGGGATTCACGCCCCCACCCAGCCGGGGGCATCCCACGCAGCCCTCTCGTTCGATGTCGTCAACGCCTACGCTCAAAAGCTTCAGGACGACCACGTCCCGGTGGCCGGCACCGAGTGGGACTACGGGGAGGAATCCCCGTTGATGGACGCCCGCGGATGGCGGATCCCGGTTACCGAAGCCCACCCCACCCAGCTAACCAACCAGCCACTCAACGATGCTGAGGGCAAACCGATCCACCAGCTGGTCAACACCTTATTGCCCAATGGGGCACGGTTCTACGTTGATCACGCCCACCCGGAATATTCCTCCCCAGAGACCACCAACCCTTGGCAGGCGATGATCTACGACCAGGCCGGGGATCTGATCATCGGCTCGGCGGTAGCGTATCTGAACGCCCACAGCCATCGGGCCGCGGTCCAAATCTATAAAAACAACACCGACGGCAAACTCGCCTCCTATGGGGCCCACGAGAATTACCTGGTGGACCGAGGCCTGAATTTCGAAGAACTCACCGCCCGACTCCTGCCGTTTTTCGTTGCCCGGCAGGTGATCACCGGCTCGGGCCGGGTCGGGATCGGCATCAGCGACCGCCGGGCTGGGTTCCAGCTCTCCCAACGCGCAGATTTCTTTGAAGAAGAAGTCGGGATCGAGACCACTATTCACCGCCCGATCGTCAATACCCGCGACGAACCACACGCGACCGCCTCCAGCTATCGGCGGTTGCACGTCATTATTGGTGATGCCAACCTCAGTCAGTGGGCCACCTGGATGCGGGTGGGCATGACCTCGCTGGTGTTGCACATGATCGAGCTAGGAACCGCCCCCGCCCTCGAGCTGGCCGACCCGGTCGCAGCGTTGCAAACCATCAGCCACGATCCGTCGTTGCAGGCCACAGTGACCGTCAATGGTGCCGGCCAATATACCGGGCTGGATTTACTAGAACGCTACCTGGAGGCCGCCGAAGACCACGTGCAACGTTTTCAGATCACCGATGAACAGACCCGTCAGGTGCTCTACGAGTGGCGGACTGCCGTGGACGGGTTGCGCACCGACCCGTATCAGTTCAGTGACCGGATCGAGTGGCTCGGCAAATACCGGTTGCTCGATGCCATGCGCGCTCGGACGGCCACTGGCAGGTGGGACGAGGCCAAACTGGCCATGATGGACCTGCAGTGGGCCGATATTCGTCCCGACAAGGGCCTCTACCACGCGCTGGTAGCCCGGGGGAGCATCCGCCAGCTCGTCGACGATACCGTCGTTCACCGGGCGGTGATGGACCCGCCGGAGGACACCCGGGCTTATACCCGCGGTCGCAGTATTGGCATCTTTGGCGCCCATCTGGCCGGGGTGTCCTGGGACAACCTGGTCTTCCGGCCCTACCACGAGGGCCGGCTCTACCGGCTGGACCTGCGTGAGCCCTTGGCCGGTAGCAAGGCCGAAATTCGCCACCTGCAAGAGCTGTCTACCGGTGCCCCGGTTGGGGAGGACACCGAGATCTTCCGCCCCGGACGCGAGCCAGTCCCGGCGACACCCTCACCGCAGACCAATCAGGCACTCACCGAGGTGCTCACCGTGCTGAGCCGATACCACAACGGGCCACGCTCTCAACGCAGCACCCGGTATGACCGCTAGGCTCAGGACCACCACACACCATTAGGACCGATCAGGAGGATCACCATCATGGCAGCTCAACAGAACTCACCCCAGTACCGCGACCAACGTGAAGATCAGGGCGACCCGGGCACCCCGGAACCGGCGACCGCACCGGCGACCAGTAGCAGCTCCTCGGCCGGGGACCTGGACTCGTTGCTCGACGATATTGACGACGTCTTAGAAACCAACGCCGAGGAATTCGTCAAAGGTTTCGTCCAAAAAGGTGGCCAGTAAACCCTCGATAGCACCACCAGCACCACGAAGGCCACAACCGTCTCAGACATTGTACCCTCGGCGTGGCTGAGACACAGAAAGGGGAGCCTCACACCATGGACCATCGCGCTTTCGGCGTGGAAACCGAATATGGGGTGCACTATGTTCCCTCCGGAATTGACCCCCGCACCGGCAGTCCCACCGGCCGGCTGAACCCCGAGGACGTGGCCCGCTACCTGTTCCGGCCGGTGGTGTCCTGGGGTGGCTCCTCCAACGTGTTCATCTCCAACGGGTCTCGGCTCTATCTGGACGTGGGCTCCCATCCCGAATACGCCACCGCCGAGTGCAGTCTGCCCAGTGAATTGATCGCCTCGGACAAAGCCGGTGAGCGCATCTTCGGTGAGCTGGCCCACCGGGCCGAAGCGGCCCTGGCCGAGGATGGATTTTCCGGAACCATCTATCTCTATCGCAATAACGCCGACTCCCAGGGCAACGCGTTCGGCTCCCACGAGAACTACACCATCACCCGGTCGCTACGGTTTCGGCGGCTCACCGATGCGTTGATTCCTTTCTTGGTCACCCGCCAGCTGATGACCGGATCCGGTGTGGTCATCCCGGACCCCTCGCAACTACCCGAGCAGGCGAGGTTCCCGGTGAACCCCGAGCCCCATTTCGCCTTCTCTCAGCGTGCCGACTACGTCCAAGAAGGGGTGTCATCCTCCTCCACCAGGGCGCGTCCGATCATCAACACCCGCGATGAACCCCATGCCGATGCGGCGGTACACCGGAGGCTGCACGTCATCGTCGGGGACTCGAATATGTCCGAGACCACCCAGTTGTTACGGCTGGCCACCACCGATCTGATGTTGCGGATTCTGGAGGCTGGGGTGCCCCTACCGCAGTTGCAACTAGCTCACCCGGTCCGCGCCATTCGGCAGGTCTCCCATGATTTAACCGGAACCGAGCAACTTGACCTCGCTGAGGGTGGTACCCGTTCGGCATTAGAAATCCAGTGGGAGATTCTGGCCTTGGCGCAACACTTTATTCAACGACATGGTGCCCACCACGATGAATTATCGGCGGCCATGCAACTCTGGGAGCGCACCTTGGAGGCCGTGGAGGCCCAAGATTTTTCTCGGATTGATACCGAGATCGACTGGGCTATTAAGTACCGGTTTATCAACCGCTATTGCGAGAAAAACGGTTATGGTCTTGATCACCCGCGGGTCAAACAATTGGATCTGTCCTATCACGACATCAACCCCGATCGGAGCTTGTTTTACTTGTTGCAATCACGCAATGCAGCCCGTCGGGTCCTGACCGATCAGGACATCACCCACGCCACCGAACACCCACCCACAACCACTCGAGCCAGTATTCGTGGCCGGTTTATCCGTGCTGCCCGCGATGCGGGGATGGGATACGCCGTGGACTGGACGCATCTGAAATTTGTCGATTTCCCGCTTCATACCGTTCATACAAAAGATCCGTTAGACACAGATTCCAGTCAAGTCGATGAACTCTTGGCACGCGCTGGGATCGAGGGATAAACCACGGTGCAAAATCTGTCACGCCTGCCGATGTTTGTGTAACCATTGGTAAAGAGAACCCCACCGGGAATGTCTATATCAATTACATGATCGAGGATCTATTTGTCCATGGCTAAGTTGTCTTCCCCTTGTTCACAACGCGCAACCCGACGCGCAACACTGATCACGAGCCTCGCCCTGAGCGCGTCCCTGATACTGTCCGGTTGTGGTGGCGCCGAAGGCACCGGCGACGTTGATGCTCTGGATGTCGTTGACTTCGAACAGTCCGACCCACAGCAGGCTCCTGACGTGACCGTGGATGGAGCGATCGAGGCCGATGAGGTCTCCACCCGAGTTTTGGAACAAGGCGACGGCGAAACCTTGGATGACGAAGATCTGGCCCTGATCCACACGGCTGTGGTTGACCCGACCAATTCTGAGGTGACACAAGAATCGTTCACCGGCAATGGGGAGGCCCTCTACATCGATCCCCGCTTAGCCGAAGAAGACCCGACCTTACACGAAGCGCTCACCACGAACCCCGTCGGGTCCCTGATGGCCTACTACGTGCCAGCCAACACCTATGGCAACGGCACACCCGATCAGCTCTTGGTGTTTCGGATATCCGAAGAATTGCCCACCCACGCCGACGGCGAACCCGTGGACGAATCAGAATTAGACCCCGCCTTGCCGACCGTCACCGAGAACGAGGAGACCGGTGAGCCCACCATCGAAACCCCGGAAGGCGACCCCCCGGAAGACCTCGAAGTCGAGGTGCTGAAGGAGGGCGAGGGCGAACAGGTCGATTCCAACTCGTTTGTGACCGTCCAGTACCGCGGTATTAAGTGGTCTGATGGTGAAGAGTTTGACTCTTCCTGGGCCAACGGTAGCCCAGCACAGTTTGACATCAACGGCTTGATTGAGGGTTGGAAGGAAGGCCTGGACGGTCAGCAGGTCGGCTCCCGCGTGCTGATCTCGGTTCCGCCCGAGCAAGGTTATGGCGATTCGGAAGGTCATGAGCTCCAGGAGGAAACCCTGGTGTTCGTCGTCGACATTCTGCACAAAGTCGACATGACCCCGCCCGAAGGTGCCGACCAGCCTGCTCCTTCAGATGAGGCCTCTGAATAGGACGACAAACACGATAGGGTGTGCCCCAACACCCCTAAATAGCAACTCTGTGAGGATTCACCATGTCTTTTGGCCAACGCCACTACGACCGGACCCGTCCCGAGATCGATTTTCCGGGGGAGACGCCTCCGACTGAGCTGGTCATTGAGGATGTGATCACCGGGGCCGGCCCCGAGGTCACAGCCGGGGATAAAGTTTCCTGCCACTACGTAGGTGTCGCCTGGTCGACCGGTGCCGAGTTTGATGCCTCGTGGAACCGGGGCACACCTCTGGACTTCACGGCCGGAATCGGTCAGGTGATCCCAGGCTGGGATCAGGGGTTACTCGGCATGAAGGCCGGAGGCCGTCGTCGCTTGGAGATTCCACCCCACCTGGCTTATGGTGAGCGTGGTGCCGGTGCTGACATCGGCCCGAACGAGACCCTGATTTTCGTCGTCGACCTGGTGAGCGTGAACTAATTAGCACCAAACAACAGCGCAGTGTTGAACGCATCGTCTCCCTGATGTGGCTCCTGCTGGACTCCACACAGGGACTGACGAAGCGTCAGATTCGGCACTGCGTTGACGACTATCGCGAACTCAACGACGACAGTTTCGACCGACAGTTCACCCGGGATAAGACCAGTCTGCGAGACATCGGCATCCCGCTGGTTTCCGATGAGATCGAAATGCTGGAGCACACCGAGCACCGGTACCGGATTGATCGGGACCAGCTATTCTTGCCTTCCATCGATCTGGAACCAGAAGAGTTCCGTGCCCTGAATCAGGCCCGTGGGGTCTGGGACCATACCCCACTGCAAGCTGCAGCACGACGTGCCACCGGCCGGATGGGACTGCAGACGGCCACTCAGTACGAGCACGGTACCGAACCCAGCCTCTCAGCACAGCTGGCCAATACGTCGAAAAACCTGGTGCAACTGTCCGAGATGGCTCTCGCCCAGCAGGTGATCCGATTCGGCTACCGTGCTGCAGATGGCACCTACTCGGCCCAGCGGTCCGTCCGGGCCTGGGTCGTGGTCATGGCCAACGGACAGTGGTATCTGGTGGGGTGGGATCTGGACCGACAAGCGGTCCGGAATTTCCGCCTGACTCGGTTCACCACTGATCCCAAACCGGTCACCGACCGTGACCCGAATACACTACCGACCGACTCCCAACGCCCGGTAGATCTGGACGTGTCCGCACTGCAACGTCAGCTGATCCCCACCGACGATCCGCTCACCACGGTGCAGGTTTGGGTTGCGGACGGCCACGGCCCGCAATTGCGAATGCTGGGGACCGTACTGCAGTCCTCGAGCTCGACCCCGGGTTGGGACCTGGTAGAGATTCCAGCCGCACACACCGTGGGCATCCACCAGCTTTTGGCTCGCGCGGTCGGCCACGTCGTGGTGGACCCACACCATCACCCCGATCTGGCGCAGTCGCTTCTGGCCCAGTGGCAACAGGTCATCGACGCCCACCAGCGACCCGATCCCGCCGGTTTTGATCTTCGAGCACCCAAACGTGAGCGCTTACGGGCCGCCGAAACCGAGCGGATCGCCCGTTTGCTCGACATTGTCGCAATTCTCAATGTCCGCGGTCGAACCAGTCGCGAAGAGCTCAAGTCTCGGCTGGGTTTGAGCGATCAGCAACTGAGCAAAGATCTCAACGTATTGCAGTTCTGTGGGATGCCCGAACGAGATTTTGCCGGCCAGCAATTTGATATCGACCAGGTCGGTGATTCGGTGGAAATCTACCAGGCCGAAGACCTACAGGCGCCGCGCCGGTTCTCACGGCCCGAGGGCACGGCCCTGCTCTCAGCCCTGGATGCCCTGCAACGACAGGGAATCGCCAGCGAGCAGGAACTACAGGCCATCCGCAGTGCCCGGGCCAAAATTGATCGTGCCATCCGAACCTCAGCACCGGCCGATCATGATGACCCCGACCAGTCCCTTAACATCGTGGCTTTATTCCCGGACCTATCCTTGGGCCCCTACCAACAGCTGGCTCAAGATATTCACCGGGCCATCAGTGACCGCCGGGTGATCGTTATCGACTACTACGGCCAGTTCGCTGATCGAGTCACCACCCGGGAGATCGAACCGTTGCGATTACTGTTCTACCGGCAACACACCTATGTGCAGGCCTGGTGTCGTCGTGCGAATGCCGAACGGTCCTTCCGGCTCGATCGGATCGGGCGTTTGGCCGAGAGCGAGGACACCTTCACCCCACGTGTGGCCTTGCACGCATTGGGCCTGCCCACCACCGGCGAGACGCATGATGACCACGAGACGTTGGTGGTGCAGTGCCTGTTCTCCTACCGTTTGAAGGATCTGGTACCCACCTACGATCCTGTCCGTGTGGCCGAACTCGATGACGGTCGCGTGGTTGCGGAACTACGCATGCATTCGATGCGTGCTCTGCAGGATCTGGTCACCTCCCACCCCGGAGAGATCCAGGTGCTGGGCACCACACCACAGTCCCGTCGCGTGCGAGATGAGCTCGTCGAACGCCTGGATGGAGCAATCGCCACCCAGCACCGTGCCATGACAAAGCAGGACTTTCTGTCACCGGTGACATCTAGATCGCTGTAGACTGTTCCACAGCTACGGAAAGGACGTGCCATGTTACCTAAGGGTTGGCCACTGGTCATCGTTATCATTCTTATTCTTCTGCTGTTTGCAGCACCCAAATTGCCGCAGTTGGCCCGCAACCTGGGCCAGTCCATGCGCATTTTCCGCTCCGAGGTCAAGCAGATGAAAGATGAGGACCAGGACTCCGAGAAGTCCCAGACCTCGCAGAAGGACTCCGCTGAGTCCGAGCAGGGCTCCGATATCCGCGCCGTGGAAGGCACGGTGGTCGAAGACGAGCCGGACCAACAACACTCTGAACACACCGCTCAGAACAACAACCGCTCCTAAATTTTTATCGGTGTGACTTTTCACGTCCATGACTGAAAACTCCTCCTCCGACCCTGGTTCGAGTAGCACGAGCACCACCGGCAAAAAGAAGTCGCGCACCACCACACGTCGCCGTCACAACCCCGAGGGGCAAATGCCCCTGAAGGCCCACCTCACAGAGCTCCGCAACCGCATCATCAAAGCAGGGCTCGCCCTGGTGGCCGGCACGATCGTGGGTTTTATCCTCTATCAGCCCACCTTCACGATGATCACCGAACCGGTGTCACGGTTAGACACCGCAGAGCATCCGGCCGAGGTCGTGTTTTCTTCGGTCGCTCAGCCGTTCGACATCATGTTGCAGGTCGCGCTTTTTACCGGTGTGGTGATCTCCAGCCCGATCTGGCTGTATCAGTTGTGGGCCTTCATCATGCCGGGGCTGAAGAAAAACGAGAAGATCTACACGCTCGGTTTTCTCGCCGCGGCAATCCCGCTGTTCATCGGCGGGGTGGTGTTGGGCTGGGTCGCGTTGCCCCAGGCACTGTCTTTTTTCACCTCACTGACTCCGGAAGGTACCGCGCACCGGATTCAAGCCACCGTCTATATTCCCTTTGTGCTCCGGTTGTTGCTGGTCTTCGGGGTGGCCTTGGTGTTGCCGGTAATCTTGGTGGGTCTGAATATGGCCGGGGTGATCTCGGGCAAACAGATCCTGAAACAGTGGCGGATCTCGGTGATTGTCATCGCCGTGGTGGCAGCCATGGCGGCCCCGGGCTCGGATGTGATCACCATGTTCTTCATGGGGCTGCCACTGACCATCTTGTTCTTTGTGGCCTTGGTGATCTGTCTGGTTAATGACAAGCGTCGGGTGAAGCGTCAGGCCAAAAAACAACGACAGCTCGATGAGGAGATTCAGCGCGGGGCGAGGCCACTAGGGGAACTTTAATCGTTTCCCCTAGGCTAAATAGCATGACCGAGGCAGATCAGCACTTATCACCCGCCGAACGCTATGCGCTGGATGCCAAGCGTCGACGGCAAGCTCGCACTCCGCTCGGCGAGTTTTCCGCCTCACTGGGTTTTCAGCTCGATGAGTTCCAGCAACAAGCCTGTCAGTACCTGCAACAGGGCCACTCGGTCTTGGTAGCTGCGCCCACCGGGGCGGGAAAAACCATCGTGGGAGAGTTCGCAATTCATCTCGCCCAGTCCTCGGGGCTCAAGGCTTTCTATACCACCCCGATTAAAGCGCTCAGCAATCAGAAGTACACCGATCTGGTTCAGCGCTACGGAGCCGCGCAGGTGGGGCTACTCACCGGGGATGTGGCTCGCAACCCGGATGCTCCTATTGTCGTGATGACCACCGAAGTGTTACGTAATATGCTCTATGCCGACGCGGAGCCACTGAGAAATCTCGGCTACGTCGTCATGGATGAAGTCCACTACCTGGCCGACCGTTTCCGCGGCGCTGTGTGGGAAGAAGTGATTATCCATCTTCCCGAGCACGTTGCGTTAGTGTCGTTGTCGGCTACGGTCTCCAATGCCGAAGAGTTCGGCGCCTGGCTGGATACGGTGCGGGGTTCCACCAAGGTCGTGGTCTCCGAACACCGCCCGGTCCCACTCTGGCAACACGTCATGGCCGGAAAGAATCTTTACGACCTGTTTGCCACCACCGGTGAAGGTGTGGAGAAACCCAAGCTCAATCCGGAGCTGGCGAAGATTGCCAGCGAACAGCAACGAGCCGGTCAGCCCGCCCACTGGGGTAAACCCGGTTCCGGAAAACGCGGTCGCGGTGGCAAGAGAGGAAAGGGTGGCAAAGGAAGCGCATACCGCTTCCGCAACCACACCTCCCAGCACCGCCACAGTCCCGGCCCGCGCGCCCAGTCGATGGCTACACAGACCCGAACCTCCCGCCCAACGATGGTGCGGGTACTCGAACGCGAAGCGCTGTTGCCCTGCATTACCTTCATCTTCTCCCGTGCCGGTTGTGATGCTGCGGTAGAACAGTGTCTGCAAACCGGCCTGGATTTGACCACTCCGGCAGAAAAACGCGCCATTGAGGATCTGGTTGACCAAGCCGGAGCGACGCTACCCGAGCACGACCGTGACGTGCTGGGCTTTTGGGGGTGGCGCGATGGCCTGAAACGTGGTTTCGCCGCCCACCATGCCGGCATGTTGCCACCGTTCAAAGAGGTGGTGGAGGAACTGTTCGCCGCCGGGCTGGTCAAGGTCGTGTTCGCCACCGAAACCCTGGCGTTGGGCATTAATATGCCAGCCCGTACGGTGGTGTTAGAGAAGTTGGTGAAGTTCAATGGTGAAACCCACGCACCCATCACGCCGGGGGAGTACACCCAGCTGACCGGGCGAGCTGGACGACGTGGCATTGACATTGAGGGGCACGCGGTGGTGATGTGGTCCGACCACCGGTTCGAACCTCATCAGGTGGTCGGGTTAGCCTCGCGTCGCACCTACCCGCTGAATTCCTCGTTCAAGCCCACCTACAATATGGCCGTTAACTTATTGGCGGTCTACGGTCTCGATACTGCCCGGGGGATTCTGGAGTCGTCGTTCGCCCAGTTCCAGGCCGACCGGTCCGTGGTGGGTCTGGCCCAACAGGTCAAAGAACAAGAAAAGTCCTTAGAGGGATACCGGCAGGCGATGAGCTGTCATCTGGGGGACTTCACCGAGTATGCTGCCCTCCGCCGAGAGCTGGCCGCGGCTGAAAAATCTGCGTCCCGGGTGAAAAAACGTGCCCGGCGCGATGCTGAAGAACAATCCTTGACCCGGTTGGTGGTTGGCGACATTATCGAGGTCACAGGTCCCCGGAAATTCGGGGTGTGTACCGTGGTCTCCACCGCCGGCAACCCCCATAACCCCCGAGTTGCGGTCATTACCCATAAGGGGCAGTTTCGCCGGGTCGGCACTGATGATCTCGCGGAACCGGTGGAACCGATCGGGTCGGTGAATTTGCCCAAGAATCTGCTCACCAAGACTCCCACGCAACGCAAAACGATCGCTTCCTGGGCTCGCGAAGCCCTGCGCCGGAATCAGAAACCTCGGCCGCGCGAAGAAATCACCGGGTTCCGGTACCGGGATGAATCCGCGATCGAACGCGTCGAAGAGTTGCGGGCGATGTTGCGCGCCCATCCGTGCGATACCTGTGCCGACCGAGAAGAACACGCCCGCTGGGCCAACCGGTGGGCCACGTTGCGCTCTGAAACCGACCGGTTGATCTCCACGATCGACTCGCGGACCAACACGATTGCCACCACCTTCGAACGCATCCTGGGCTTGTTGGCCGATTACGACTACGTCGATCTGGAAACCGAGACGCTCACCAAACCCGGACACGTCCTGCGCCGGATCTATGGGGAACGTGACCTGTTGACCGCATTGTTGCTTCAAGACGGGGTGACTGACACCATGTCGCCCGAAGACCTAGCCGGTCTGGCGGCGCTGTTGGTATTTGAGGGCTCCGAGGAGGAATTGATCGTCCAACCCGATATGCCCACCCCGGCACTGACCGAGGCGCTGGATGCCAGCGACGCGATCTGGTACCAGCTCCAAGATGCCGAGTCACAAGCCAGTCTGAAAGTCACCCCGCAACCGCACCCGGGGTTGGTGTGGCCAGTCTTCCGGTGGGTTCGCGGTCAATCGTTGACCCTGTGCCTGTCCGGCACCACGCTAGCGGCCGGAGACTTTGTCCGGTGGGCCCGGCAAGTGATCGATATGCTGGACCAGCTGGCGAAGGCCAGCCCGGATGCGGATTTTTCCCGGCGGTGCTTTAAAGCCAAGGACCTGGTTAATCGCGGCATCGTCTCCTACTCCGCCAGCCCCGACCCGCTGGGGGAGGATGGCCCCGACCCCCTCGATTCCCTGGAGTCGGACGAACCTACTGGGACCACCGATGAGACCCGCTGAGAACAGGAGAGAGAACACGCTATGAGCCTGCTACTGCGTAACGGCTTCATCCACACCGCTGATGACCCTTTTGCCACCGCGGTGCTCATTGAGGATCAGACCATCTCCTGGGTGGGGTCCGAGGAAACCGCTGACGCGATGGTCAAGGCCACTACCGACCCCGAGCCCACTGTCGAAGTGGACTTGGCAGGAGCCTTGGTGGTGCCAGCTTTCATCGATGGTCTGAGTACTCAGGCCCCCGACGTGACCACCGGATCCGAAGACCGGCAACTGGTGTCGATGACGACCGAGGCGGAATCGGTGGAGGACCACAATGCGGTGGTACGCTACGGTCCGATCGGCTCTGTAGCCCCACAGTGGTGGATCCCTCACCAGGAGATCGATGACGGGTTGACCCAGTTGCTCGAACACAGTGACCGGACACCGGCGGTGCAGGCGTTGATCGGCTCGAGGTCACCACACGAGTTGGATACGATTCTGTCTCGACTCGAAGGAGCCGATGCCGGTTGGCTAATGCGGGCCCGCCACCGGGTAGTGGCCAATCACCCGCTCAGCGCCGAGCAGATTCAGCGCATGCGAGCAACACAGTTGTCGTTGACTGTCACACCGCTCTGCTCGGACACACCCGAATTGCAGGCGCCGCTGGCCGATGTGGTCGCAGCCGGCATCCACCTCAGCCTGGGTTCCGGGGATGATGAAGCCAGCCACGAGAATATGTGGCGGGTCGTCACCGCAGCGGTGGAACACCCAGACCCCGCCCAGCGACTATCCACCCGGGCAGCCTTTCATGCGGTGACTCGCAACGGGGTACGGGTTTTGCCCTCGGTGATCTCCCAGCGGTTATTCCAGCACGGTCGGATTAGGGTCGGCTCACCGGCGCGGTTGGGTGTCTACACCGGGACCGAGCTGGGCGTGCAAGTGCCGGATGAATCCAGCGCCCAATTTTCCACAGATGCCCGGGCCGGCTCGGCGTTATTGCCGATCGTGGATTCCGCTACCCCCTTGCCGCAGCGCCAGGCCACTGTGGTGGGAGAGGACTACCGGGGGTGACGGGGACGCAAGCTCAGCTACCACGAGAAGAGAACACTCCGCGCTATACTCATGCGAGGAGAAGTCCAGCACGGCTAATCGAGGAGAGCCATGAAAGTACTGACCATCATCCCAACCTATAACGAGGCAGAATCCTTGCCCGGAACTCTACAGCGCGTGCGAGTGGCTAACCCCGAGGTGGATGTCTTGGTGGTCGACGATAATTCTCCCGACGGCACCGGCGAGTGGGCCGATGAGCAGGCAACTCAGGACTCTCAGCTCCACGTGTTACACCGCACCGAAAAGAACGGGCTAGGTGGGGCCTATTTGGCTGGTTTCGCCTGGGGCCTGGAGCGTGGCTACGACGTGCTGGTGGAAATGGACGCCGACGGCTCCCACCAGCCTGAACAATTGCACCGGCTCTTAGACGCGGTCAATCAGGCTGATCTGGTGATCGGTTCGCGCCGGGTGCCCGGTGGCAAGATGGTCAACTGGCCTTGGTACCGCAAGCTGATTTCGATGGGTGGCTCGGTATACCCACGAATTCTCTTGGGGCTGAAACTCACCGATATCACCGCCGGTTACCGCGCCTACCGTGCTGACACGCTTCGGGAGCTTGACTTGGATGCTGTCCAGTCCAAGGGGTATGGCTTTCAAGTGGACATGACCTTCCGCACCGCGCTGGCCGGTAAGCGTATCGTTGAGGTGCCCATTACCTTCGTTGAGCGCGAGTTCGGCGAGTCCAAGATGAGTGGCAATATCATCACCGAAGCACTGGTAAATGTCACCAAGTGGGGTGTGCAGGCTCGCTGGGAGACCGCCAAGAAAAAACTCGGCCTGAACTAAATTCACTGCCAAGAGCCAAGAGCTGAGACACCCCTCCCTTAAGCACCACGCAGGAGTGGGAAAGGGTGCCTGTCGCTACGGCAGTGGCTCTTCACCACGACGTTCCCGCAGGGCATTCAGCCGTTGTTTGAGCGATTCTTCGAGTTCTTCGATACTACGACGCTCCAGCAACATATCCCAGTGGGTCCGTACCGGTTTGGAGTTGTCTTCGACGTGCTGTTCACCGTTGACCAGCCGCGCCTCTTTACCGGTTTTTGTGGTCCAGGTGGGGGGAACTTCAGCTTCAGCGGCGAAGGTGACAATGACGGTTTCACCGTCTTCGCAACGGTACTCCACCCGCTGTCGGGCTGCCGGCTCCACACCGGCTTCAGTTTCCATGGACTGCGAACCTAGCCGCATCCCGCGAAGACTGCGATCACTCATCCAATAACTCCTCTATATCAACCTCAGTGGTGCTACCGCTGGCCCGGCAGAACACCGGCGCAAACTACCACTATAGATCATTGCTGATCGTCAGCACGACCGGCCTGCGGTGGATGCGGCGGACGGGCCGGCAGTCCATCCGCAGTGAAATCAGGCTCGGCCAAGGCCTCTTCCAAGCTGGTGTGCGACAGCTTGGGAGCCTTGGGAGCGTGCTCAGCAACCTCAGCGGCAGTAGTCGGCCGGGGCTTACGCCGGGCGCGACGCTGTTCGGACTCTGCAGTTCCAGCGGAGTCATGCTCCGAAGTACGCGGGGTCCAAGTAGTCTCAGCGCCATCGGCCGAGGAATTATTCCCAGCCCCGGTCTGAGGTGTCGACTGGGAACCATTCTGGTTAGTGGGGTTTCTCGGGCCGACGGGATCGCCACTGGGCCCTGGAGCGTGGAAACCGCCAGCAATATTCTTCAACGCGTCAGTCAGTTCAGACGGGATGATCCACATCTTATTGGAGTCGCCTTCGGCCAGTTTGGGCAAGGTTTGCAAGTACTGGTAGGCCAACAGATCCTGATCCGGGCGACCGGCGTGGATGGCCTCGAATACCGTGGTGATGGCCTCAGCTTCGGCGTTGGCACGCAAAATCCTGGCCTGGGCCTCACCTTCAGCAGCCAGCACCGAAGCCTCACGATTACCTTCCGCGGTCAAGATCTCGGATTGCTTTTCACCCTCAGCTGTGAGAATCGCGGCACGACGATCACGCTCTGCGCGCATCTGCTTTTCCATCGAGTCCTGAATTGAGGGCGGGGGATCGATAGCTTTCAGCTCTACACGAGAGACCCGGAGCCCCCATTTGCTGGTGGCTTCATCCAGCACGCCACGCAACTGAGTGTTAATCGAATCGCGGGAGGTCAATGCCTGTTCCAGGTTGAGACCACCTACCACGTTGCGGAGCGTGGTTGTGGCCAGGTTTTCCACGGCGTGAATGTAGTTGGCAATCCCGTAGGTGGCGCGGTTAGGGTCGGTGACCTGGAAATATACCACCGTGTCAATGGAGACCACCAGGTTGTCCTCGGTGATGACCGGTTGTGGCGGGAAGGAGACCACCTGTTCACGCATATCAATCAGTGGTAGCATCCGGTCGATGATCGGTACCAGCATGGTCAGGCCCGCTCCTTGAGTACGCTGGTACTTCCCCAAGCGTTCCACGATGCCCGCGCGAGCCTGGGGGACGATTTTGATGGCACTCGCCAGTACCGCGATGATCACGATGGCCAAGATGATCATCACGACGACAAGAATGATTTCTCCGGCACTCATAGTTCCTCCGGGATGAGTTTGTTGGGGCCTTTCAATTGTTCAACGCAATGAACGCTTTAGGGTGACAGATCTAACACGAGTATAGCGAGACCTCGCAGACGGGCATAGCCACCGCACCGCCTATCGCTGAGGACGGACCCATAAGATCGCGCCGTCAACCCGCTCGATCACGACTTCCTGATCCACCGCCAGAGGCATCGGGCTGGTGGTGCGAGCCGACCAAATCTCGCCATCGAGCTTGACGAAACCCGCGTGTTCTGACACCTCGCTAGTCACCGCCGCATTCCGGCCCGGATAGGCCTCAATCGAGTCATCGTGCGGATGACTGCCCGGCAAGCTCAAATGTCGCATCGCCACCGGACGCAGGGCAAATAACAACACCGCTGCTACCGCCGCGAACACGCCAATTTCCGCCGCGAAGGGAATGCCGAACAACGAGGCGATCAAGGCTCCGAGCGCACCACCGGCAAGCATGAGAAAGATCAGATCCAACATCATGAGCTCAACGAGCACTGAGCCGGCAGCGACGACCAGCCACAGCACCCAGGTGTTGTCAGACAGCCAGTCGAACATCCTGTGACCTCCTGAATGTGGTCGCCGAAGCACTCTCGGTTCCGTTGTGTCGTAGCCTACCGAAAAGCACCGCCCAACACAGTAGTCACACTTGACCACACAGACGATTCTATTTATAATTCAAGTAATAAAAATATCGATATCGACCCAGGGGAGAGGTAGCAACGATCCCAACGTTCACTATTCAATCCCAGAATCACACTGACCCTCGGGACCGAGATTGTCGAAGAACATCACTCAACCCCGTAAACTAGAAGAATGGCTACTGTATATCTCGCCGAAACAGAACCAGATAGAAATAGCATTCTCTCGGATTGGGTTGCTTCCCAATACTGGGGATCTGATGAAGACATAGAGATCGTCGGTAGCTACCATTTTGATGACACCGAAGGCTCCATCATGCTCGAAGGGTTCATCCTGCATCAAGGTGAACGCTTCTTACACGTGCCGGTTACATACCGCCTGAAGCCCCTGGCTGGCGCTGATTCATACCTGGTTGCCGAAATGGAGCACCCAGCGGTCGGACATCTGTGGATCTACGATGCGCTCGCGGATCCTGTGGCCGTACATTTGCTCAATCTGGCGATTGCCGGAGAAATTCAGCAAGCTGTTCCGTATTTCTATAATGCCGATGGACAGTACCTGGGGTCCGAAGAGTCAAACATCACACTGATCGTGCGTGGCGAGGTTCCTGAGCCCTGGGGCCAGGTCGGTGCACACCACGTCTTATTGCCAGACCAAACCGAGAGCACCACACGACGCATCGTGGCGATGTGGGACTCTGGTCAGTCCACCATCTATGAGCTCCTGGCACCGCAACCAACCTCGGATGAGACCACCACACCAGAAGAGACCGGCTCGATCGACTAAAACCACGAGCGAAAATCAGCCCGGGCGACCGTCTCTGGCCGGACCAATGGGTAAAACGCCGATAATCTACATTATGTCAACTTAACTCTGTATCGAGGTTTTCGGAGGGATCATCTGTCTATGTCAGCGCCCGTCTCCACCCCGCACGGCTCCTACCCCCGTCTCACGCTGGGTACGGCCACCTTTGATGCAGCCAATCCTGCGATCATCACCCCGCTCATGGGTTCGGGACGAAAACAGCTTCTGGGGCAGGCGGCATCGATCCGGGCCCATCCCGACTTCTCTTCGATCTCCGTGGTCGAATGGCGCGTGGACTTCTACGACAAATATGCCCAGCCGGCAAAGGTCACAGCCGTTTACGAGGAACTCATCGAGTTCTTTGGCGAGGTGCCGGTCTTGGCCACACTCCGAACGAGCGCCGAAGGCGGTCAGGCCGACGTCAGTGATCAGACGTACGTGCAGATTTTGACGGCGCTGGCGACCACACCGGGTGCTGTGATCCTTGATATTGAAACGGCGCGAGGCACCGCAGTCGAAGCGCTTGACCAGGCGCAGGCTCATAACGTCGCCACGCTGGGGTCTTACCACGATATTGAGCACACCCCATCGAGCTTCGATATTCTCGAACGACTCCAAACCATGGGTTACCGCGGATATGATCTGGCCAAGATCGCGGTGATGCCCAACTCCCCCTCGGACGTGATCCGGATCTATGAGGCCACCTATCAGGCCACCTCGGTCCTGACGCAACCAGTGATTTCCGTAGCCATGGGCCCGCTGGGCGTGGGATCACGGCTCTCGGGCGGAGTTTTCGGTAGCGCCGCGACCTTTGCCACCCTTCAGGGCGCTTCAGCGCCGGGCCAGGTGCCTGTGCGCTTGGTCGTTGAGGCTGGCCAGGCGATCTATACTTCGGCGAAAAATTCAAAGGATGAGACACCATGACTCACCCAGTCCCCTCCCCCTCGCGAGCAACCGAACAAGTCACCCAGCCTGTCCCAGGTGGCCGATGGCGCCCGATCGTGGCAGTGGTGATCGATATCGCCCTGGTGGCCGGATTTGCCGCACTCGGGATGAGTTCACACCAAGAAGAGATCACCGGTAGCGAGTTGTTCCGCGTGGCCGCCCCCTTTGCCATCGCCTGCCTATTCGCCAGTATCATGACAGGTTTTTGGCACAGCTGGCAGCGCATGTGGCCCGCTGGACTGGTGGTTTGGCTCTCCACAGTGTTTATTGGTGTGGCATTACGCGTGCTGATTTTCTCCGACGGTTCCCACTGGAGTTTCGTCACCGTCTCACTCATCGTGTTGGGCATCCTGCTACTCGGGCGCCGGGCCATCTCCCAGCTGATCACCGCAGCCCTTATCCGATCCGCACAGCGCAGTGTAGAGACAGACTAGACTAAGGGTCAGCCCGTCGTTGAACCGGCAGATATCGAAGGAGACACGGTGATGGTTACTGCGTTCGTGATGATCAAGACGGACACGAATCGTATTCCGGAGGTCGCAACTGAACTGGTGGATCAGGACGGTATCGCTCAGGTGTATTCGGTCACCGGATCGTGGGACTTGGTGGCCATTGTCCGGGTGCGTGAGTTCGACGACCTCGAAGACGTGATTTCTGATCGTCTCTCCAAGATTGAGGGCATCGTCGATACCGAAACCATGCTGGCGTTCCGTGCCTATTCCCAGCACGATCTAGGAGAAGGCTTCGCCCTGGGATTCGACTAACAGTCGACAGCACCGAGTAGGTTTTACCCAGCCCCGGAAACTGGCTGGTGGCTAGTTCCCCTGTGAAACCGCAACCCAGGTGGTCAGCACCTCAGCGGCCGCACCGGAATCAATGGACTCTCGGGCTCGATCCATGTTCTTGCCGATACGTTCAAACAGATGCCCTTCGGCCGAGGTGTCATAGGCAGTGAGCCCGGCGGCGGTGTTCAGTAGCACCGCATCCCGCACGGGACCTGGCTGACCAGCCAGCAACTTGCGAACGATCGTGGCGTTGTACTCGCCGTCTTTGCCGGCCAGCGCTTCGACCGGTTGCAATGAAATCCCGAAGTCCTGCGGGTTCAGCTCGTAGGTTTCAACCGCGCCGTCGCGAATCTCGTAAATCGTCGACGGACCCGAGGTGGTGATCTTATCGCGCCCGTCGCAACCGCGGAAGACCATCCCGCGAGTTCCACGATCCCTTAACACGCCGGCCAGTTTCGGGGCCATGGCTTCATGGGCGCATCCCATCGCCTGGGCCTCCGGGCGCGCAGGATTGGACAGTGGCCCGAGGAAATTGAAAGCCGTGGGCACACCGAGTTGTTTCCGGGTGGGCGCAACGAAACGCATCGAGGGGTGGTATTCCTGAGCAAACAGGAAGGTAATACCGGCCCGTTCCAGACACTCGGCCGCGCGGGTGTGCGCCATGGTCAGATCAACACCGAGGGACTCGATCACATCAGCGGCCCCTGCCGTGGAGGACGATCCACGGTTACCGTGTTTAATGACTTTCGCTCCGGCTCCTACCGCCACCAACGAAGACATGGTCGACAGGTTTACCGTACCTAACCGGTCTCCCCCAGTGCCCACGATATCGACCGCATCGGGGCTCAGATCGATCTGGGCAGCTTGCGCGAGCATCGCGTTGGCCAGTCCCATCAGCTCTTCGACCGTCTCACCCTTGGACGCCAGTGCGACGAGAAAACCAGCGATCTGGGCGTCCGACGCGTTGCCAGACATCATCTCGGTCATCGCCCACGAAGCAGATTCTACGGACAGATCTTCGCCGTGGATCACCGACGATAACAGGCTCGGCCAGGTGTGTGTGGAGCAGTTCGCTGTGGTATGCACGATCTCATCCTAGTACCTGCACGGCGCAGAACGTGCGCGAGTGAACACCAACATCACAGCCTCACGCCGCACCCGCTCATCACGAAACCTGTGCTGGCAACTCGGACCGCGAAAAGTCTCCTTTATGCCACGACGCCCTCGCTTCGCGGGTATTCACCTGCCGACGTTATCGCTCGTCGAGAATATGCGCGAACAAAACCAGCGCCTTCCGGAAATTGACATGTCGCAGAAAATTGATCCCACGGCACGACGCATCATCATCTGGGCGATTCTTCTTGTCCTGTCTTTGGCTCTGTTCGGCATCTCAGTGCTTGCTCAAACGCACCTGTCGAACAACGCCGCGACGTTGTCAACCGATCAAGTCAACCTGTCAGACGCAGTCGTTCTCTGGTGCGGTTTGCCCGGCATATTCTCCGCGACAATCCTCATCATCCTCGCTTTGAACGCCGACGAAACCCGGTTTTTGGAGAAAGCAGGGCTCCCCTCATCACCAAACACAGGTGCTTACCCATGCTTCGGGCGTCATCTTCCATGGCCTGCCGAAAACTGACTAAAAGGGTGTTGAAACCTGCAAAAACACTGAAAAATCAGGCCACTTGAGGGCCTCTAAGTGTTCTGTGTCACTCATTTTCCTCGTGAAACACGGCTCAACGATTGGAGAACGAGCCCACTTTCAGTCCATAATGAGAGGGTGACAACTACGACTCAAACCATCTCGCACCCCACCACAGGTTTCCCCTCCCGGCCGAATCTCGTCCAGGTCGGGACCATTGTTTGGTTGGCCTCCGAAATTATGTTTTTCGGCGGGCTGTTTGCCATGTACTTCACCCTTCGCTCGACGTCTCCGACCCTCTGGGCGGAAAACACCGAGATGCTCAGTGTGCCACTGGCGACTGTAAATACCTTGATTCTGGTCGCCAGTTCTTTTACGGCACAGTTTGGTGTTTTCGCTGCTGAACGCCTGCAACCCCGGCGCACCGGAGGCGTCTTGAATATCGGCAAATGGGGCATGGTCGAATGGTTCGTGCTGACCTTCATTATGGGCACGGTCTTCGTCGCCGTTCAGTCCTTCGAATATGCCGAGCTGGTTCAACACGGCGTCACCATCGCGTCCAGCGCCTACGGGTCAGCGTTCTACATCACCACCGGCTTCCACGCCTTGCACGTGGTCGGTGGTCTGGTCGCGTTCCTGTTCGTGATCGGTCGGGCTTTCTTGGCCAAGCGGTTCGGACACCATGAGGCCACGACCGCTATCGTGGTGTCGTACTACTGGCACTTTGTGGACGTTGTCTGGGTGGTGCTGTTCGGAATTATCTACTTCCTTCAGTAACCTAAGACTGTAAAACTTAATCACCATTCGCACCCTGAGGTCGTCGAGCCGGAAATGTCACGTCGGGCTTGACAAAAACGTAAGGAAATCATCAGTGAAGGCTCTTTCACAGAACCGTCGCCACCCCGCCGTGGCCGTCGCATTGCTCCTCATCGGGCTGCTGTTGACCGGTGGCCTGTACGCGTTGGCCAGTAGCCTCAATACTGCTAGCGCTACGACGGCTCAAGAGTATTCCGAATCCGATGTCGCTGCCGGCGAGCGACTGTTCAACGCCAACTGCGCCACCTGCCACGGCATGAACGCCACCGGCACCTCCGTTGCACCGTCGCTGGTGGGTGTGGGTGCTGCGTCTGTGGACTTCCAAGTCGGTACTGGTCGTATGCCGATGCAAATGCACGGACCGCAGGCTCAGCAGAAACAGCCCCAATTCAACGACGAACAAACCCAGCAGATGGCAGCCTACGTTGCCTCTTTGGGTGCTGGACCGGCTGTGCCAGAGGACGAATACCTCGACGTCGACCACGACGACGTTGACCTCGCTCGTGGTGGCGAGATCTTCCGCGTCAACTGCGCCATGTGCCACGCCGCCTCGGCTGGCGGTGGTGCCTTGACCCGCGGTAAGTTTGCGCCCACCCTGCATGGTGTGGAAGAAAAACACATCTATGAGGCCATGCAGACCGGACCGCAAAACATGCCGGTGTTCTCGGATGCCAATATTTCCCCCGACCAGAAGCGCGACGTGATCGCGTACCTGAAAGAATTTGAGAACCAGGGCCACCCCGGTGGATTTAGCCTGGGCTCTCTGGGCCCGGTTGCTGAGGGGCTGTTCATTTGGACTGCCGGGCTGGGTCTGGTTATCGGCTTCATGGTCTGGCTGACCTCGCGGTCGTCCTGACCACTGTGGCCACTGAGCGCTACCGATAACCCAACACAAGCACATTCATCACTCGAGTAAAGGAATCAGATCTATGGGCGAGCAACGCCACGGAGGACCCGAGACATCGGGCACCGTCGAGCGCGCTGGGGAAGATTCGGGTCGTTACGCAATCGACAACCCGGGTCTACCGCCACACCGGCGGCGTCTTGCTGACGAGGATCCACGAGAAGCCAAGAAAGCTGAACGGCAAGTCTCTGTGCTGTTCATCATTTCGATTATCGGCACGATCGTCTTCTTCATCGGCTACTTCGGTGTCGGTCAGATTGGCCCCGATACCGGGTTCGACACCTTGCGCTTGCAGAACACGCTACTAGGTCTTGGCACGGCCTTCGCGATGTTGGGTATCGGTGTGGGTATTGTGCATTGGGCCAAGACCCTGATGCCCGACCATGAATGGGTCGAGGACCGCCACGAGGTCACCAGCGCTGAAGACCAAGAGGAAGCTCGCAAGATTGTCAACGACGTCGTTGATGAGTCCCAGATCAAGCGTCGCCCGCTGTTGCGCAATACTCTCATCGGTGCACTCGCCCTGGCTCCGTTACCCGCTATCGCGATGTTCCGCGATCTGGATGACTCCGATAACCGCTCGGATAACGTCGCTGAGAACTTCGGCGTGGAGCGTTTGCGTCACACCATGTGGGACGAAGGCGTCCGGTTGGTCCGCGACATCACCGGCACCCCGATCAAGGCCAGCGACGTAACCATCGGCTCAGCTTTCCATGTGGTTCCTGAAGGATTGCTGGAGCTCGAGCACGACAAGCTGAACCAGAAGGCCAAGGCCGTAGTGCTGTTGATGCGGTTGAACCCCGAAGACTTGCAGATTTCCGAGGGTCGCGAGGACTGGAACGTTGATGGCATCGTGGCCTACTCCAAGATTTGCACCCACGTTGGTTGCCCGGTGGCGCTGTACGAACAGCACACCCACCACCTGCTGTGCCCCTGCCACCAGTCAACTTTCGATCTCACGCAGGAGTGCAAAGTGATCTTCGGACCGGCTAGCCACGCGCTGCCGCAGCTACCGATTACCGTTGACGATGAAGGCTTCCTGGTTGCGCAAAGCGACTTCCACGAGCCTGTTGGACCTGCCTATTGGGAGCGTGACAGGAACCGATGACCACAGTCCACGATTACAATGCATCCACTCGCACCGGTAAGATCGCGAACTTTGTCGATACTCGCGTTGGTGCTTCCAAGATCATCAAGGAGTTCGGACGCAAGCTGTTCCCGGACCACTGGACCTTTCTGTTCGGTGAAGTCGCGCTCTACAGTTTTGTGATCCTGGTGCTCTCCGGAGCTTTCCTGACCTTCTTCTTCGACCCGTCGATGTCCCACGTGACCTATGAGGGTTCATATAAACCGCTCTACGGTGTGGAAATGTCGGCAGCCTATGCATCCGCTCTAGATATCTCCTTTGATATTCGTGGCGGTCTGTTTATGCGCCAACTGCACCACTGGGCAGCTCTGCTGTTCATGGCTTCGCTATCCTTCCACATGTTGCGTGTGTTCTTCACCGGTGCCTTCCGTCGCCCGCGCGAACTGAACTGGGTCGTGGGCTGTACTTTGCTGGTGCTGGGCATCCTGGCTGGCTTCACCGGTTATTCCTTGCCGGACGATGTGCTCTCCGGTAACGGTCTGCGTATTGTCGACGGCATGATCAAAGCCGTTCCGATTGTCGGTACCTACATCTCGATGTTCCTCTTCGGTGGCGAGTTCCCCGGCGAGGACATCATCAGCCGGTTGTACTCCTTGCACATTATGGTCATCCCCGGTCTACTGATCCTGTTGATTGCAATCCACCTGTTCATGGTGGTCACTCACAAGCACACCCAGTACCCGGGTCCTGGCCGCACCGAGCAGAACGTGGTGGGCTACCCAATTGGCCCCGTGTACGCTGCCAAAGCCGGCGGGTTCTTCTTCATTGTCTTCGGTATCCTGGCCCTGATTGCCGGCCTGTTCCAGATGAACGCGATCTGGAACTACGGACCGTATGACCCCTCCCCCGTTTCGGCTGGTACCCAGCCTGACTGGTATGTCGGCTTCGGTGACGGTGCCTTGCGTCTGATGCCCGGTATGCTCGGTGATTTCTCCTTCCTGTGGCACATTCCCATGCCGTGGGGTGAGAACGCTCTACCGATGGGTGTGTTGGCTCCGTTGATCCCCATGGGCCTGTTGATCCTGGGGATGTTCGTCTGGCCCTGGATTGAACGCTGGATCACCAAGGACAACCGCGAACACCACGTTCTGGACCGTCCGCGTAACGCCCCGGGTCGTACCAGTGTCGGCGTAGCCGGTGTCATCTTCTACTGTGTAATGTGGGCAGCAGCATCCTCGGACTTGATCGCTACCCACTTCCACGTTTCGCTCAACGACGTGACCTACGTGCTCCGCGTGCTGTACTTCTTGGGCCCGATCCTTGGATTCATCATCACCCGCCGAGTGTGCCTGTCGTTGCAACGCAAGGACCGCGAGATCGCCTTGCACGGTCGTGAGGCCGGTATCATTCAGATGTCTCCGGGCGGTGGCTTTTCCGAGAAGCACGAACGGGTCAGCGACTACCGTCTCTATGAGTTGGTGGCCTTCGAATCCCAGAAGCCGGTTCCTGCTCAGCCCAATAAGAAGGGCAAAATCGGTGGCATGGAAAAGATGCGCGCTGGCCTGGCACGGTTGCTCTACGAAGAGCGAGTCGAGCCGGTTTCCCGTGCTGAGCTGGCTGAAGCCGAGGCCCACGATCACGGTCACGAGGAAATCACCGACGCCACCTCGGACACCAACTCGCTGGAGCGCTAAGCCGGCAACGACATAGTCTGTGGCCCACTCCCCTGTTGCGGGGTGTGGGCCACAGCTGTCTATCGTACGTTTAGGTAAAGGGTGACTCGTCTTGCGTTTGTGCCTAGGCTGGGTGGTATGACGACCATTAACAGTACACAGATTCATCTGCAATCTCGCCCGCAGGGCGTCCCGACCCACGACAATTTTGCGACCGTCACCATCGGCCTTCCTGATCTGGGCGACACCGAGGTGCGTGTGGCCAATGATTTCGTCTCGGTTGATCCATACATGCGTGGACGGATGAGTGATGCCAAGAGCTACTCAGCCCCCTATGAGGTCGGCGAGGTCATGAGCGGTGGCGCTGTAGGACACGTCATCGAGTCTCGTGATCCCAATCTCCCAGAGGGCACCATCGTCCTCCACAATCTGGGATGGCGCGATATTGCTCAGGGGCCCTCCGAGATCTTTCGCCCGATTCATCCTGCATCCGACGACATCCCCTTATCGCTGTACTTCGGACTACTCGGTATGCCCGGCAGAACGGCCTATGTTGGTTTGACGCGTGTCGCACGATTACAGCCAGGCGAAACAGTCTTCGTCTCCGGTGCGGCCGGCGCGGTGGGCACCGCCGTGGGCCAGTTTGCACGGTTGCTGGGCGCCAGCAAGGTATATGGCTCAGCGGGCGGACCCGAAAAGTGTGCGTTAATCACCCAGAAGTACGGATTTGATGAAGCCATCGATTACAAGGCCGCCCCGATTCGAGAGCAAGTCAACGAGGTCATCGGTGACGATGGGCTCAATGTGTATTTCGATAATGTCGGAGGCGACCACCTGGAGGCTGCCATCGACGTGCTGGCACCGTTCGGACGCGTCGCGATGTGTGGTGCGATCGGTCAATACAATGCCACGGAACCGCAACCGGGGCCCGACAACATGACCAAAGTCTTGCGCCAGAAATTGCGCATTCAAGGCTTCATCGTCGGAGACTACACTGACGACCTCGGCGATGAATTCGACACTGTGGTCGGCAACTGGTTTGCAGACGGAAAGCTGACCTACGACGAAACGGTGGTCAACGGCATTGAGAATAGCGTTGATGCCTTCCTGGGGCTCCTGCGGGGAGAGAACTCCGGGAAAATGGTCGTCAAGATCTAGCCTAGCCGTCTCCGCTCAGCCCAAGATACAACGCCAGCACGGACCGGTTCCGTGAACACCACATAAACAAGGACCGGCCGTTATCCGCCAAGCAAAGCGGATAACGGCCGGTCCTTGTCTGTCACGTCATACTAGGCGGGGCTGAATTTTCGCCTTAGTGGGCGTGCTCCCCCGTCGAGAACTCGAAGACCCATCCAATGAGGAAGAACAAGCCCAGCGCGGCACCGATGAAAAAGATCCACCAACCGACAGCAACGCCGAGCACAATGACTGCGCAGGCCACGCCCAGCCCAAGCGGCCACCAGCTCCACGGTGCAAAGTTGCCGTAGGTACCGGAGTATTCCTCGATCTCACCGTCTTCCCGATCGGACGGTCCGGTCTTGAATTTCCGGTCGGTGAGCCACAGGTAGAAGGAGATCATCCAGCTCATCGCTGCCAGGGCAAAGAATGCCGGGATGCCAACCCATTCGGTGAAACGCGTGGCGAACATGTAGATCACAGCGACGATGACGAAGAAGGCACCAATGATGTTGAAAACGGCGATTGATGGTTTCATGCCCTTGCACCTTCCTTGTCGATACGGTATGAGGACTCAGGATCCGGCGAACTGGGCAGCAACTCGGGATGGTGCAGGTCCAGTGCCGGGCGCTCGGAACGGATCCGCGGCAGAGCGTGGAAGTTGTGGCGCGGTGGCGGGCAGGAGGTTGCCCACTCCAGCGACCCACCGAATCCCCACGGGTCGTCGACGGTGACCTTCTTGGCCTTGCGGTGGGTGATGTAGATATTCCAGAAGAACGGAATCATCGAGGCACCCAGCAACATCGCAAAGACCGTGGAGAACTGGTTCATACCGGTGAAACCGTCTTCCGGCATGTAGTCGGCGTAACGGCGAGGCATGCCCATGACACCCAGCCAGTGCTGGACCAGGAAGGTTCCGTGGAAGCCAAGGAACAGCATCCAGAACTGGATTTTCCCCAGACGTTCGTTGAGCATCTTTCCGGTGAACTTCGGCCACCAGAAGTAGAAGCCGGCGAACATCGCGAAGACCACAGTACCGAAGATCACGTAGTGGAAGTGTGCCACCACGAAGTAGGTGTCGGAAACGTGGAAGTCCAGCGGGGGGGAGGCCAGAATGACACCGGTTAGACCACCGAAGAGGAAAGTGACCATGAAGCCCAGCGTCCACAGCATTGGGTTCTCGAAGGTAATGGATCCACGCCACATGGTACCGATCCAGTTCACAAACTTCACACCGGTCGGGACCGCGATGAGCATGGTCATCAGCGAGAAGAACGGCAACAGTACCGAACCGGTAACGTACATGTGGTGTGCCCACACGGTCATAGACAACGCAGCGATAGCGGTGGTCGCAAACACCAGAGACTTATACCCGAAGATCGGCTTGCGGGAGAAAACCGGGATGATCTCTGAGGCAATACCGAAGAACGGTAGTGCGATCACGTAGACCTCGGGATGTCCGAAGAACCAGAACAGGTGTTGCCAAAGGATGGCGCCACCGTTCTCGGGGTTGAAGATGTTGCCATCAAAACGACGGTCCAGACCCAGTGCAAAGAGCGCGGAGGCCAGTGGCGGGAAGGCCATCAGGATCAGGATACTGGTGATCAGGGTGTTCCAGGTGAAAATCGGCATACGCCACATGGTCATACCTGGAGCACGCATACTGATGATGGTGGTGATGAAGTTGACACCACCCATGATAGTACCGAAGCCCTGGAGCGCCAGACCAAAGACCCAGAGGTCACCACCCACACCGGGTGAGAATGTCGTGTTGGATAGGGGCGCATAGGCGAACCAACCGAACGAGGCTGCACCCTGCGGCGTCAGGAACCCGGCGGTGGCGATCAGCGAACCGAACAGGAAGAACCAGAAGGCCAGGGCGTTCAGCCGAGGGAAGGCCACGTCCGGGGCACCAATCTGTAGTGGCACCAGCACGTTGGCGAAACCTACGAACAGCGGTGTGGCGAACATCAACAACATCAGGGTTCCGTGCATGGTGAACAGCTGATTGAACTGTTCTTTGGTCTGCAGGATCTGCATACCTGGACTGAACAGCTCGGCACGAATCAGCAGTGCCATCACACCGGCGATACAGAAGAACGCAAAGGAGGTGATCAGGTACATGTACCCAAGCGTCTTGTGGTCAGTGGTGGTGAGCCAGTTGACGACAATGCGCCCCTTGGATACCGGAACTACTCGAGGTTGAGCTCGAGTCTGCGAGTCATCCTGGGTGTATTCATAGGTGGTCATAGTTATTACTCCTCAACCCGTTCCGGGTCACCGAGCGGAATCTCAGCATCTTGCTGACCGTCTTCGTTCTGGTTGGTGTTACGGTTCAGCTCATCACCGGAGAGACCCTCAGGCATCTGCTCGAGTTGGTCGCGGAATTCTTCTTCCGAGACAACTTCGACGTTAAACAGCATTTCTGAGTGGTATTCACCGCACAGCTCAGCACACTTGCCCTGGAAGGTCCCTTCTTCCTGAGGGGTCAGGTACATATGGTTCGTCTGGCCGGGAACCATATCAAGCTTTTGCAAGAAGGCTGGGATCCAGAAGGAGTGGATCACGTCACGAGATTTCAGACGGAACTCGACAGGAACATCAACCGGCAGATAGAGGGTCGGCAACGTTTCTTCGACGCCTTCGGACCCGTCGAGGTGAGCCTGCTCGCCGTAGAAGTGACGCTCTTCGCCATCGTATTCGTAGTCGAAGTCCCACGCCCACTGCTTACCGTAAACGGTGACGGTCAGCGGGGAGTCTTCAACCGGAGTATCGACCGAGCGCTGCACGCGGTCGGTGAAACCCCACAGGGTGAGGACCAAGATGATCGGGATGATAGTGAACATGGTTTCCATCGGAACGTTGTAGGCGTTCTGACGCGGAAAACCACGATCTTCCTTGCGACGACGATAGGCGATCATGCACCACAGCATCAGGCCCCATGCCGCCACGCCGATGACCAAGGCGGCGATCCACGAGCCGACCCACAAGTGGGTCAGTTCGTCCGTGTGGTTCGTGGTGTCGTTGCTGCCTGGTAGCCAGCCACGCTTTACTTGTTCTGAACATGCCGTGAGAACAAGCAACCCGATGGTGGCTAGCGCTCCTCCTTGGAGAAGCCGTTTACCGTGGCTGCCGGCTTGATTCTGCGATCTCACAGACGGCCCTTCCTCTTCATTACAAATCAGTGCGAGTGTGTCTATATAGAACTGTACCCCGTTTTCCTCAGCGGACTGAAGTCTGGGCACAGACCGAGACCATTATGGTGTTTTCTATTTTAGAGTCTCAGGACCACCTGGGGTGAACAATGACACGAGACAGCGGACCAGATCATGGGCTCATGGTTTGGTCCGCTGTCATTTACTGTCCCGTACCTCGGTACTGCGCTCTGGTCTGGTTCCTGAGCCGTTAGTGGAAGGAATCACCGCAAGCGCACGATCCTGCAGCGTTTGGGTTGTCGATCGTGAATCCCACTTTGGTGATGGAATCTTCAAAATCAATGTTGGCGCCGATCAAATACGGAACTGACATCTTATCGACGATCACCTCAACGCCGTCGAAATCGCGGACGGCATCTCCGTTAAGGACGCGCTCATCGAAGTAAAGCTGGTAGATCAGTCCGGAACAGCCGCCGGGCTGAACAGCGATGCGCAACCGAAGATCTTCGCGGCCCTCTTGGGTGAGTAGCTCGCGGACCTTCGCGGCCGCAACGTCACTGAGGGTGACCTCGTGGGTGGGCAACCCGTCGGCAGGTGCGGCCGGCGGCAGATTCACGGACGACTGTTCCTGTGCTTCAGTAGTCATTTTCCGCCTTCTCTCAGATCGTTCAAGGAGATCACGTAGATCGGATGGGTCAATCAGTTCGCACCTGGGCCTGACGGCCTCACGGAAGCCATAGCCTCAGATGCTTTGTCTTCCATTGTAGACACTCTCTTATCAAGGGCCGGGTGTTTTGTCACGCAGAGCGCAACCCGGGGTCTCAGCGACGGTCCCCTGACCACCTGGTAGATCGTCGCCCCCAGTGTGCCCGCTGAAACAGACATGATTGTTAGCGTGAGTCATAGGTTACCGAACAAGTTCGTTTTCAGAAGCGTTAACAGCACGACCGCACTATCGTAGAAAGGATCTTGGCTAGGATGGCCTCGATCTTCCGCCCGCGTACGGTCACCATCCCCGAGGAGCACCTGGACGAACTTGACACAGTGGTGCGGGGAATGCCGCAACGATATGGCAAACAGGTCGCGACTTTCGGTGATGAACTCTGGACGGTCGAGGGCCAGCCTCAGCTCGGTCCGGAGCCCTACGGTAGCGGTGACAGTTTTCGCTACACGACTACCTTTTCAATCCTCGAGGACGATCTCTCAGCACAAGCACAACAACAAGTTGTCGAGGATTTCCAGGACCTCGCCGACGAGTTGGGGCTAAGCCGCAACGAGGGCAACCCGTCCGAGCTAACCGCCAGCGACTGACCCAGCGGTGGGATTGTTCTATTGTTCACGATCTGGCCCGATTAAGCAGACGGGCCAGCAACAGGATTTCGGCGGTAATGCACCGGTAGAAATCCGGAAGGTACAAGGACTCGTTGGCCGAGTGCGCCCGGGTATTTGGGTCCTCCACCCCGGTGATCAAAATAGTGGCTTCGGGGAAGACTTCGGCGAGATCTCCGGTCAGGGGGATGGACCCGCCCAGACCGGTGGCGACCGGGTCGGTCCCAAAAGCATCCCGCAGACAGGACAACATCAGCTGGGTGGTGGCCGAGTCGAGGTCAGTGCTAAATGGTGAACCTTTCTCGCCCGGTTCCAGGGTGATCTCGGCGCCGAAAATATCGAGGGACTCCACGTGCTCCCGGACGCGTTGCATCGCCTCGTCGGGGGTCACCCCGGGGCCGATGCGTAGTGAGAACTTCGCCCGGGCCTGCGGGATGATGGTATTTGAGGCGTGGTTGAGCTCCGGTAGGTCGGTTCCCAAAATGCTCAGGGCGGGTTTATGCCAGAGTCGTTCGGCAATCGACCCGGTGCCGGCTAACCGCACCGAGTCCACGATGCCGGCCTGGGCACGCAGGTCCTCTTCGGGGTAGTCCACCTGGGCCTGGCCCGATGTTCCGTGCAGGCCGGGGATGGCCACGTCTCCGTGCTCGTCGTGTAAGGTCGCAATAACTTTGGAGAGCACGGTGGCCGCATCAAGTACCACTCCCCCAAACAGGCCCGAGTGCACCGCGTGATCGAGGATTTTGACATGAATGGTGCCATCAACCACCCCGCGTAGCGAGCTGGTGATCGCGGGCACGCCTTCGGCCCAGTTAGCTGAGTCGGCAACGACCACCACGTCGGCGGCGAGCTTGTCGCGGTGGCGGTCAAGGAAGGCGCGGAAGGTCGGTGAGGCGACTTCTTCTTCACCTTCAATCAGCACGGTGATCCCCAGCCCGTGGTCAGTACCCAGTAGCTCGTTGAGTGCGGTCACCGCTGCCACGTGGACCATAATCCCGGCTTTATCGTCGGCGGCCCCGCGACCGTAGAGGCGGTCGCCGATACGTGTGGCAGTGAAGGGGCCGGTGTCCCACAGGGCCAGATCTCCGGTGGGTTGCACGTCGTGGTGGGCATAGAGCAGGATCGTGGGGGCTCCCGGGGCCGGCGCCCGGCGGGCGAGCACGGCCGGGCCACCGCGGTCGCCTTCCGGTTGCTTCGGATCCAGCGGTTCGCTCAGGATCTCTACCTCATCGAAACCGGCCCGGGTCATCAGGGCTTTCACGGCTTCAGCGCAGGTGTCCAGCACGGTGCGGTCGTAGCCGGGAAAGGCGATGGAGGGGATCGCGACCAGCTCGGTGAGGTGTTGCAGAATCTGGTCAGCGTGAGCGGTGACCCAGTCGGTGGCATCGTCAGCGGTGAGTTCAGTGTGATCGGCCATGAACACCACAGTAGTTGTTGGTGCGGGTCGGGTGGCAGAGGGTGAGGGTGATTCCGCATAGAATAGGGGACGTGTTTGGACGTAAGAAGACTGAGAAGACTGCTGAGGTCGACGAGGTAGAGGCCACCATCGAGCCGGTGGTGGAGAAGAAGAACTCGAAGACGACCCCCGCTAAGGGTGCCCCGACCCCGAAACGTCGTGATCAGGAGGCAGCCAACCGTCGCCCGCTGATTATGGATAACCGCAAGGAGGCCAAACGGGCCCAGCGCCAGGCGGTCGCCGAAGAGCGCGCCAAAATGCGTCGTGCCATGGAGACCGGCGATGAGAAGCACATGCCCTATCGCGATAAGGGTCCCCAGCGGCGTTATGCCCGGGACTTTGTGGATGCCCGCTATGGGATTAGCGAGTGGCTGATGATCATGGTGCTGGTGTTCTTATTGCTGTCTTTTGTCCAGATTCCAGAGGTCCAGGTCTTTATTTCGGTGGGCCTGATGGTGCTGGTCGTGGTCGTGGTGGTCGAAGGCTTCTGGGTCGGCCACCAGCTGAAGAAACGTCTGACCGAGAAATTTGGGGAGCTGGAGCGCGGTGTGCGCTGGTACGGTGCCATGCGCGCGTTGCAGTTGCGCCGGTTACGCCTGCCGAAGCCCCAGGTCAAGCGTGGGGAATTCCCCCGCTAACCCGCTCGTGACGCCAAGCGCTCAGGTTATTGCGCAGATCCCGGTTGATCCGGTAGACCCACAGCGGTCCTTGATAGAGGAAGGCCGTATAGCCCTGCACTAAGTCAGCTCCGGCACGCAGGCGCTGGATAACATCCGCTCCGGTGGTCACTCCCCCGACGGACATCACGGCCAGCGAGGATCCAGTGGCATCCAGGTGGGCACGCAACAGAGTGAGCACATCCAGGGAACGCTGGCTAAGGGGTTTGCCGGACAGTCCCCCACCGCCGTAGGACTCCACGGTGGTCGGGTCGGTGACCAGGCCCTCACGGGAGATCGTGGTGTTGGTGGCCACCAAACCGTCCAGCCCGAGTTCCCCGGCCAGGTCAGCCACCGCCAGCACATCCTCATCGGCGAGATCGGGGGCGATTTTCACCGCCAATGGCACGTGACGGCCGGTAGATTTCAGCGCCTGATCGCGCACCGCCGTCAGGATCGGACGAAGCGCTTCCACGGCCTGGAGTTGCCGGAGACCGGGGGTATTGGGGCTGGAGACGTTGACCACCAGATAGTCGGCGTGGCGAGCCAGCCGATCGGTGGACTCGCGGTAGTCTTCCACGGCGTTGTCGAGTGCGACCACTTTGGTTTTGCCAATGTTGACCCCGAGGATGGGGCGGTGGGTCCCAAACCGGCGGGTGAGTTTTTTCCGCGTTGCAGCCAGCCGGGGTTCAATAACGCGGGCCCCGGCGTTGTTGAACCCCATACGGTTGATCAGGGCCTGGTCCTGAGGTAGTCGATGCATTCGCGGTGCCGGGTTGCCGGGTTGTGGTTGGGCGGTGATGGTGCCGACTTCCACGTGCCCGAAGCCCAGGTCCATCAGCGCGGCAGTACCCCGGCCTGCTTTATCGAATCCGGCGGCCAGCCCGAAGGGCGAGGGAAACTCCAGGCCCATCACCCGCGTCCGCAGGGCCGGGTCAGCAGTAGCGAGCTTTCGGTACGCTAAAGAGAGACCAGTTGATTCCGCTGAACGGATGGCCTGAAATCCGATCCCGTGTGCTCGCTCGGGTTCCATGTTCTGGAAGACCAGCCGGAAGACCTCCGGGTAGATCCGTGGTGTGCCAGACAGGTTCCAGTCGGTGGATTCAGCGGTCATGCCATCATTGAACCATATTCTGTTTCGCCTCGTCGTGATCCTCTCCGCCTGCTCTCTGACCGCGACCTGATTCAGCCGAAGGTGTCCTGTATGTCCGAGCAACCGATTCATCCTGCACCAGATCAGCTTCCGGATTACCTCACCGATACTGCCCCGGGGGTGTGGGAACCCGACATCATGCGGGGATTTCAACGGCTATCTTTGCCCCTGGGCTATGACGACCAGGGCCCGGTCTCGGCCACCCTGGTGCGCCGTGCGCCGGCAGACGTTGACTGGAGCCTCCCGGTGCCCGGGCGTAACTGCAGCGCCGAACCAGACACGATTCCGGTGCTCTCGGTACACGGGTGGTCGGATTATTTCTTTAACGCCGATGAGGCCGAGGCCTTCGAGCAGGCCGGCTACCGGTTTTACGCCCTGGACTTGCGCAAATATGGCCGGTCGTTGCGGAGCTATCAAACCCCGGGATTCATTGACTCGCTGTCCAATTACGATGATGAGATTCGCGCCGGGCTGGCGGTGCTGGACCGGTTGCATCCGGGACAGCGGCCGGTTCTGCTCGGGCACTCCACGGGGGCGTTGACCTTATCGCTGTGGACCCAGCGACATCCGGGGCGGATTCGGGCGCTGATCATGAATTCGCCGTGGTTGGAGTTGCAGGGCAACTCGTGGGTGCGCGGCATGGCCCAGGCGGTGATGGAGCCGTTGAGTAAGATCTCGCCGAACTCGATGGTGAACCTGCCGCACACGGATAGTTACTGGCAGTCACTATCGGCCCAGGCGCACGGTGAGTGGAACCTGCACCCGCTGTGGCGGCCCCGCTACTCGTTTCGGGTGCCGCGGACCTGGCTAATCGCGGTACTGACCGGACACCGTCTGGTGGCCAGTGGTCTAGAGATTCGGGAGCCGATTTTGGTACTGACTAGTCGGGACACGAAGTTCACCATGAAGTATCAGCCCGAGGTGCAACGGGCTGACGCGGTGATTGATGTCAAGGTCACGGCCGACCGGGCCGCGCACCTGGGACGAACGATGACGCTGGTAAAAATCACCGATGCGCTCCACGATGTCTTTGCCTCAGCACCCGAGGTTCGTCGGGAGGCGCTGACCGTGGCGACCACCTGGTTGGAGTGGGCCTTGGGCTGGCCGGAAGTCTAAACGTTGCTCCGCTGGGCTTGCGGCGGTGGTTACCGGCCGGTGATCTGGTCGACGGCTACGCCGTAGCGACGATCCCGTCGGGCGTAGGTTTCGACGGCTTCCCACAGCGTACGGCGGTCCACATCGGGCCAAAGGGTGTCGGTGAAGACCATTTCGGCATAGGCAGATTGCCATAGCAAGAAATTTGAGGTGCGCTGCTCTCCGGAGGTGCGCAGAAACAAATCTACGTCGGGCACATCGGGTTCATCCAGGTGGGCGCTGATGGTGTCCTCAGTAATGTGCTGTGGCTTCAGCTTCCCGGCAGCCACCTGCGCGGCGATGGTTTTGACCGATTCGGTAATCTCGGCGCGTCCCCCGTAATTGACGCACATCATCAGCTGACAGCGGTCGTTGTCCCGGGTGAGTTCCTCGGCGGCGCGTAGCTCGTTGACCACCGAGTTCCACAGTCGCCCGTGTTGACCGTTCCACCGGATGCGCACACCCCAGCTGTTGAGCGTGTCGCGTTGGCGACGCAAGACGTCCCGCGAAAAGCCCAAGAGGAACCGGACCTCGCTGGGAGAGCGTTTCCAGTTCTCGGTCGAGAAGGCATACACCGAGACGTATTCGATGCCCAGCTGGAGGGCACCGGCCATCACATCCAGTAGCGCAGCTTCTCCGGCCCGGTGCCCTTCGGTGCGCGGCAGTCCTCGCTGATTGGCCCAGCGACCGTTTCCATCCATCACGATCCCCACGTGGCGGGGCAACACCTTGGCAGGAAGTTGTGGCGGTTGTGCTCCCGAGGGGTGGGGTGCGGGATCCAGGTAGTCGGTACGAGTCACGGTGGACAGGGCCTTCCGATGGGTCAGAGCTCGCGCTGGTTCATGACCTGCAGCGAGTGCAGGTTTTGTTCAACATGGAATCTTAAATATTGTGCCACGATCGCGGAGGCCTCCTCGATGACACGACTGGGGTCCAGCTCGTGGGCTGTGGCATCGGCCAACGCCTGCCCGGCAGCATCCCAGTCACCGGTGGCCAGCGCGGCCAACAGGCTGATGGCCTGCCGGCTGGGTGCCAGCGCGCCCTGGGGCCGGCAGTCGAAGCACACGGTCCCACCCAGCAGGATGGAGACTTGCACGTGAGGTCCCGGCGCCCCACACGAGACACAGTCACCGAAGTGGGCACCCCATCCGGCCAGCGCCAGGGCCCGGAGCAGGTAGGAGTCCATAATCAACCGCGGCGGGTGCTGGTGTTTGGCCAGTGCGGCCATTGCCCCATAGAGCAGTCGATAGTGCTCGGCGGTCGTGGGCGTGTCCTCTGCTCGGGTGAGTCGTTCGGCAGTTTCGACCATCGCGGAGGCAGCCCCGTAGGAGTCGTAGTCGGCGGCAATGATGGCCCCGTAGGGGTGGATGGTTTGAGTTTGGGCGATGATGTCTAAGGATTTTCCGGGCACTACTTGCAGGCCGGTGTGCATAAATGGTTCCAGGCTGGACCCGAACTTCGAGGTGGTGCGCCGCACTCCGCGGGCCACGGCCCGAATCTGGCCGTGCGTGTTGCTCAGTGCGACAATAATCCGGTCGGCCTCGGCGAGTTTATAGGTGCGTAGCACGATCGCATCGCACCGGTAGCTCTGAGCAACATAGCTGGCCCCGGCACGACGCGATCGGCTACCACCGGATCCACCACGAGTCTTACTCAGCGGTGGCTTCCTCATCCCGAATGAAGCGGTTCACCGCGGAGGTGACGGCTTTCAGTGATGCGGTGGAGGTGTTGTGGTCCAAGCCCACGCCCCACAGCACGCGGTCGCCAATCGCGCATTCGACGTAGGCGGCCGCCATGGCCTCGCCACCTTCGGACAGCGCGTGTTCGGTGTAGTCCAGCACGCGCACATCCACCCCGGCGTCGTGGAAGAGCTTCACCATCGCCGAGATGGGGCCGTTGCCCTCGGTGGAACGGCTGTGGACGGTGCCATCGACCATCATCTCCACGGTCATCGAGAACTCGCCGGACTCGGTGGTCGTCGAAGAAGAGGAGACGAACTGGTAGCGGCCCCAGCGGTCGGCTTCTTCTGGGCTGGGCAGGTATTCCTTGGTGAAGACCTCCCAGATTTGGTCGCCGGAGATCTCCCCGCCCTGAGCGTCGGAGAGGTCTTGGATCACCCGGGAGAATTCGATCTGGGCCCGCCGTGGCAAGTCCAGGTGGTGCTCGGAGCGCAACAGGTAGGCCACCCCGCCCTTGCCGGACTGGGAGTTGACACGGATCACGGCCTCGTAGCTACGACCCAAGTCTTGGGGATCCACCGGCAAATAGGGCACTTCCCAGACCAGATCGTTGACGTCCACGCCCTTTTCGGCGGCGGTGGCGTCCATGGCATCGATGCCCTTCTTGATTGCATCCTGGTGGGAGCCGGAGAAGGCGGTAAAGACCAGGTCCCC
The DNA here is from genome assembly GCF_003185945.1 of Auritidibacter sp. NML120636. Lineage (NCBI taxonomy): Bacteria > Bacillati > Actinomycetota > Actinomycetes > Micrococcales > Micrococcaceae > Auritidibacter > Auritidibacter sp. NML120636. The sequence continues at coordinate 233,340 of NZ_QHLO01000002.1, read as the reverse complement.
GGCCCAGGGCGAGCGGGCGTGGACCGGCATCTGGTTGGCGTATTCGGCCACTCGGCGGATCTTGGGCATATTGGAGAAGTCGATCTCGGGGTCGATGCCCTGGGTGTAGAGGTTCATGCCCAACGTCACCAGATCGACGTTACCGGTGCGTTCGCCATTACCGAATAAGCACCCTTCAATCCGGTCGGCCCCGGCCATATAGCCCAGTTCGGAGGCGGCCACCGCGGTGCCGCGGTCATTATGCGGGTGCAGGGAGAGGATGATGGAGTCGCGATGGGCCAGATTGCGGTGCATCCACTCGATGGAGTCGGCGTAGACGTTGGGGGTAGCCATCTCCACGGTGGCCGGCAGGTTGAGAATCATCTGCCGGTCTGGGGAGGCCTCCAAGACCTCCATCACGGCCTCGGAGATTTCGGCGGCGAACTCCAGCTCAGTGCCGGTGAAGGATTCCGGGGAGTATTCGTAGACAATCTCGGTGTTTTTCAGCTGGTCTTCGTATTTGCGACACAACCGCGCACCCTGGGTGGCGATATCGATAATCCCGGCCCGGTCTTCACGGAACACGACCCGGCGCTGGACGATGGAGGTGGAGTTGTACAGGTGGATGATGGCCCGGGGCGCACCTTCCACGGCTTCATAGGTGCGTTCAATCAGGTGTTCCCGGGACTGGGTGAGCACCTGGATGCTGACGTCGTCGGGGATGCGGTCTTCTTCAATCAGCTGGCGAACGAAACGGAAGTCGGTTTCAGAGGCCGAGGGGAAGCCCACCTCGATTTCCTTATACCCCATCTCGACCAACAGCTCGAACATGGCCAGTTTACGGGCCGGACCCATCGGGTCGATCAGGGCCTGGTTCCCATCGCGCAGATCCACCGCACACCAGCGGGGCGCTTTGGTGATGACCTGATCCGGCCAGGTTCGGTCCGGCAACTCCACAGTGATGTGGTCCTGGAAGGGAACGTATTTGCCGATGTTCATACCCGAGGGTTGTTGACGATTCTCCATGAGATGTTCCTGCCTTTGTGAAAGCTTTGTGTGAGTTCAATGCTGTGGCAGGCCGTGAGTCAATACTCCGTAACGGGGTCCGGCCTCAAGTGAAGTTGTTGCGTTTAGTCCATCACCTTGGCCCCGCTACGGCACGATAGTAGCAGGGTGAGAGCCGAGAGAACCGGTGAGGAACGCATACCGCAACTCTAACACGTGGTGTGTGTTCTCAGTGATGGCTGCCACGCCGGGTCAGTATCCGGGGTGGTGCCGCAGGTCGTCGTCTCAGAGGTCCTCAAAGCCGACCCGGCGCATTTGTTTGGGGTCGCGTTGCCATTCTTTGGCGACTTTGACCCGCAGGTCCAGGTACACCTTGGTGCCCAAGAGTTTTTCAATCTCGGCCCGGGCCCTCGCCCCGATTGTGCGCAGCTGGGCTGCTTTCGTGCCGATGACGATCGCTTTCTGAGAGTCACGCTCCACGTAGATGGCGGCGTATACATCGGTGATGGGTGCTTTGGTGTGGCGTCGAGACGCGCGCTGCCCGTCTCCGGCGTCGTGTTGCGCGGTGGTCTCCTCGTCGCGCTCGCGCAGGCTCATCTCCTCGACCACCACGGCCAGGGAGTGTGGGAGTTCGTCGCGGAAGTCTTCCAGGGCGGCTTCTCGGATGAGTTCAGCGACCATGACCGTGTCGGCTTCATCGGTGAGTTCATCGTCCGGGTACAGTTTCGGGGATTCGGGCACGTAGTTGGCCAGCACCGTGGCAACGGTGTCGACCTGGAAGGCCGTCAAAGCCGAGACTGGCACGAGCTCGGCGAATCCCCCGTGCTCGGCTAGCATCTCATCGCCCAGCGCCTGGACGTGAAGTAGCTTCTCCCCGAGGTGTTGTTTGGTGACTTTATCGGCTTTGGTGACCAGCGCGATCACGGGGGTGTCCTTCAGGTAGGACAGTTGGGTGACGATGAACCGGTCGCCGGGGCCGATGGCTTCATCGGCGGGCAAACACAATCCGACCGCGTCCACCCCGGCCAGGGTTTCGGCCACCAGGTCGTTGAGCTTTTCTCCCAGGAGCGTGCGGGGCCGGTGGAGGCCGGGGGTATCGACCAGGATCAGCTGGTAGTCCTCGGTGGAGATGATGCCACGGAGCACCCGCCGGGTGGTTTGGGGCTTGGAGGAGGTGATGGCCACTTTGGTGCCGACCAGCGCGTTGGTGAGGGTGGATTTTCCGGCATTGGGCCGACCCACCAGGCTGATGAACCCGGCCCGGTAGCCGGGAGTGTTGTCGGCGGGATGCTGGGGTGCGTGGTGATCGTTCATCGGTGTCCTGGGGTGTGTCTAGCTGGCCTCGGAACTGGTGGCGGATTCGGTCTCGGCGCCGGTCTCGACATCGGTCTCGGTCTCGGAAGGATCCTGGTCGGTACCACGCCGGTCTCGTTCGGTCACCCAGACCCGGATCTGGTCGACGCGGTTGCGTCGGGGTTCGAGGCTTTCGACCTCGAGTCGAAGGTTTTCGATCTCCACCGTGGAGGATTCGATGGGGATGCGGCCGAGATGTTTGGCAAACAGACCGCGCACCGTATCCACATCGTCGTTGTCATCCATCGACAGATCAAAAGTTTCGGTGAAATCGGAGACGGACATGGACCCGGTGACCAAAAATTCCCCCGGGGCGACCGGGGTGACATCGTCGCGGTCGTCCACATCGTATTCATCGGAGATATCCCCAACGACTTCTTCAATGAGGTCTTCGAGTGTGACCACGCCGGCGGTACCGCCGTATTCGTCGATGACCAGCGCCACGTGGGTGGAGTCGCGTTGCATTTCTTGTAGCAGCGACCACACGGTCTTGGATTCAGGGACGAAGGAGATACTGCGGGCAATGTGGTCAACCCTGGCAGAGGTGTCCATCTTGGTGCGGTGGATGGCCCGGACCACGTCTTTGAGGTAGACGATGCCGAGAATGTCGTCGGGAGATTCTCCGGTGAGCGGGATGCGGGAGTAACCGGAGCGGATGAACAGGCTCAGGGCATCCTCCAGGGTGGTGCCGGTCTCGATCCAGATCACGTCGATGCGGGGAACCATCACCGAGCGCACCAGCGTGTCGTCGAGCTCGACCACCGATTGAATCATGTCGGCCTCTGACGGGTCGATAATATCGGCATCTTCGGCCCGGGAGATGAACTCGCGGAAGTGACGGTCGTGAATTTCGTCGAGTTCTTCGTCCTCGGTGTCGTCATCGTCGGTGGACGCCACCACCCGACCCGGGATGGGGCCGAGGATTTGGCGCAGGGTACGTACCAGCCGGGCGGTAAGGCGCACCACGAGAGATTCGTGGCGGGAGGCTAGATCACGCGGGGTAAACAGCAGGTGCAGGCCTGCGACCATCAGCATCGCCAGGCTGGCACACAGCATGGTCAGCCACAGGTTGTCGGTGAAGAAGTCGATGAGCATGGTGACACACAGTGCGACTCCGGTTTGGAAGAAAGCCCGCCAGAATTGCAACGCGAACAGGTGCTCTTGCAGGTGGGAGACCACTATCAGCGCTGGGTTCTTTGGTCGGGTAGCGACGATGTCTTCGGCTTGCCGGTAGGAGATGTAGCCCAGGGCGATTTCAGCCAGGGAGAGCACCCAGACCAGCCCAAAGCAGGCCAGTACCAGCAGGATCAGGATCGTTATAGTCAGCATCTGGTGTGTTATCCTTTAGTCCACGGTCGGTGCCGGTGCCGGGTAACCCAGGAATGCGGTCAGCAACCGGTTTTGGAGTGTGAACATTTCCTCGCGTGCTGCGGGGTCTTGGTGGTCGTAGCCGAGTAGGTGGAGCACGCCGTGGGTGAGCAGCAGTGCCATTTCATCGGCAGTCTCGTGTCCGCCGGCGCAGGCTTGGTCGGCGGCGACGACTGGGCAGAGTACCACATCTCCTAACACCCCATCGGTGGGTTCCTCGGCGGTGCCGGGGGTCATGCCGTCCATCGGGAAGCTCATCACGTCGGTGGGCCCGGGCAGCTCCATCCAGTCCAGGTGGAGTTGTTCCATCGGACCCGGGTCCACGCAGACCACCGAGAGCTCGGTGGTCTCTGCCAGGTGCAATGCGGTGAATAGGTGCTGGATGAGATGGTAGAGACGGTCGGTGTCCACGGGGGTCTGGGACTCGTTGACCACATCGACGTGTGGCAGGGCGTCAGCAACGGACATGGCAGACCATTACCTTCCGGATTTCCGGGCGTTGCGTGCACCGCGGGCAGGACGCGAGGCGCCGGCGGGTTGGTGAGTTTCATAGGCGTCGACGATCTGAGAAACCAGACGGTGGCGAACCACATCCTTGCTGGATAGGCGCACGATGGCAATATCGTCGATCCCCTCCAGGTATTCCACGGCTTGGGCCAGCCCGGAGTCGGTGCCCCGGGGCAGATCGATTTGAGAGGAGTCGCCGGTGATGACCATATGAGAATTGAATCCCAGACGAGTCAAGAACATTTTCATCTGTTCCGAGGAGGTATTTTGGGCCTCGTCGAGAATGATGAAGGCATCGTTCAGGGTGCGACCGCGCATATAGGCCAGCGGGGCGACTTCAATGGTTCCGGCAGCCATCAGGTGCGGAATGTTTTCGGGATCGACCATATCGTGCAACGCGTCGTAGAGCGGGCGCAGGTAGGGGTCGATTTTCTCGGACAGGGATCCGGGCAAATAGCCCAAGGACTCGCCAGCCTCGACCGCCGGGCGAGTGAGAATAATGCGGTTAACTTCCCGGGCCTGCAGGGCTTGGACCGCTTTGGCCATGGCCAAATAGGTTTTACCGGTGCCAGCTGGGCCGAGCCCGAAGGTCACGGTGTGCTCGTCGATGGCTTGCACATAGCCCTGTTGGTTCAGCGTCTTGGGACGGATCTGCTTCCCCCGGGAGGAAATAATCGCTTCGGTTCCCACACCGATTCGGGTACCGGAGGCGGTCGCGCCGGCGCCGAGGCCGGCCACTCCCCCGGCATGGGTCTGTGCTTGGGCGACATCAGCCATCCGGGCCTGGTGCCGGACACCGGAGATGGTGGCTTCAATCAGCTGGGCGCCGACGGTGGTGCCACCGGCGGCGATGGAACGCAGTTCTTCGAGTACGCGGTGGGCTTGCGTCACCGCGTCGTCGGCGCCAGAGAGCACTACGGTTTGGTCACGTAGTGCGATGGTCAGCTCCGGGTAGATACCGTCCAAGACACGCAGGGCAAGGTCTTGGGGTCCCAAGCTGGCAATCATCTGCTCGGCAGAGGAGAAACTAATGGTGTTGTGGTTGGTGATCTCAGCCAAGAGTTCGGTGCACTCTCCGTCAGGGGGTCAAGGTCGTGTGCTCAGACGTTGTGGTCAAGTCTACTCGCTTCACCGACGCGACGGTGATCCCTCACCCGGTGGCCTGGGGCGGATACCACCGGCCGAGTCGTTCATTGATCACCGCCACGGCGGCCGGGCCGGCGGTGGAGGCCCGCAGAATATGGGTCCCCAGCACGACGATGCGAGCCCCGGCATCCTGCAGTGCGGTGATTTCTGCCTGTGAGATACCACCTTCGGGGCCGACCACGATAGCGATCTCGGAGATGGCTGGACCGTCATGGTGTGCTTGCTGCATCGCGTCGGTGAGCATTTCACCCAGGTGCTCGGTGGCGTCTTGGTGGGTGACGAGCACCAGCCGGTTCCGATGCTGGGCTAGCTCGGCCACGGCGGTGCCACTGACCGGATCCCTGAGCTCAGGGATGCGGTATCGGCGGGACTGTTGGGCCGCGGTGAGTAGCTGGGACTGCCATTTGGTCACGGTTTTGGCTGTCTTGTCTGCTTTCAGCCGCACGATCGAGCGTTCGGCCTGCCAGGGAATCACCGCGTCCACGCCGAGTTCGACCGCGGTGGCCACCGCCAGCAGGTCGCGGTCTGCTTTGGCCAGGGCTTGGACTAAAACCAACCGAGGTGCAGGTGCCGGTTGGTGGGTGAGTTCCTCGAGACCGACCACGGCACAGGGCCCGGAGGTGTCCACCAGTTCTCCCACTCCCCCGGTGCCGGTCCCATCGGCCACCAGCACCCGGTCTCCTGGCGCCAGTCGCAGGGATTTCACCGCGTGCCGGGTGGTTGCAGCATCCAGTTCCACCTGGTCGCCGCGGCCTGTCAGCCCCTCCAAAGCCCCGGGGGCAACATAGAACAGCTGGTGCGTCATGGCCTGCCCGCACTCACCGCCGCCAGATGCTTAGTCGCGGTCACGGTTCTTTTTCTTCCGCCGGGAGAACAGGCCTTTGGATTCGGTCTGGCCGTGGACGATGTGTTCACTGCGGGCGGTGGCTAGTGCTTCCAACAGCTCGCGTTGCTTATCATCAAGCTTGGTGGGGGTCTCGACTTTCAGCGTCACCTTTAAGTCCCCGCGCCCGTTGCCACGCAACAGACCCACGCCCAGGCCCTTGAGAGTTTCGACCGAGCCGGATTGGGTGCCGGGTTTGACGCGGATCGTTTGTTCCCCGTCGAAGGTATCCAAGGTCAGATCGGTGCCCAGGGCCGCAGCCGTCATCGGCAAGGTCATGGTGGCGGTCAGGTCAGCGCCGTCACGGGAGAACACCGGGTGGTCTCCGACTTTGATTTCCACATAGAGATCGCCCTGGGGGCCACCGGCGGGACCGGCTTCACCACGACCGGCCAGCTGAATGCGGGTGCCGGTATCGACACCGGAGGGAATCTTGATGGTCAGCGACACCCGTTCGCGAACACGGCCCTGGCCACCGCATTCGTGGCACGGGTTGGGAATGGTGTCGCCAAAGCCCCGACAGCTCGGGCAGGTCTCGGCGGTCATCACCGTACCCAGAATGGATTGAACCGGGCGACGGATTTGGCCTTGGCCGTGGCAGGTTTCGCAGGTCTGAGTGCCGGTGCCGGGTTCGGCACAGGAGCCATCGCAAACGCTACAGCGTACCGCGGTCTGTAGGTCGATGGTTTTCTCTACGCCGAAGACAGCATCTTCGAGCTCGATCTTGACGTTAATCAGCGCATCTTGACCGCGACGGGTACGTGAGGCCGGGCCAGAACGAGCACCACCGCCACCGCCGAAGAAGGTGTCAAAGATATCGGAGAAGCCACCGAAGCCTCCTCCAAAGCCACCGGTCGCTCCGGTGCCGTTAGCGTTACCGGTCATATCGTAGTTACGACGTTTGGTCTCGTCCGAAAGCACTTCGTAGGCGGCGGTGACCTGCTTGAATTCTTCGGCAGCGTCAGGTGAGGGGTTCACATCTGGGTGCAGGGTGCGTGCCTTCTTCCGGTAGGCGCGCTTAATTTCTTCTGCCGAGGCATCTTTCGATACCCCCAGAACCTCGTAGTGATCTGCCACGGTGGAGTAACTTCCTTCCAATTTACTGAGCTAAGATTTTCGACAAGTAGCGGGCGATGGCCCGTACCGCAGACATGGTACCGGGGTAGTCCATCCGGGTTGGACCCACCACACCCAACATGGAACTGCTGTTGGGGCCATAGCCGGCTGCGACGACGGAGGTCCCCGACAATGACCCCTGGTTTTCGGTACCGATCGAGACGGACAACCCCCGCACGTCTTGTTGCATTTCGGCCAGTAGCTTCAGCAACACGACCTGTTCTTCCAGTGCTTCCAACACCGGTCCGATCGAGGATCCGAAGTCGGTTTGAGACCGAGCCAAGTTGGCGGTACCGGCCAAATAGATCCGGTCGCGCTGAGTGGAGGCCAACAACAGCTGGAGCTGGTGGGATAAATCTTCGGCCAGGCGCTGTTCTCTTCCGGGCACACCGGCCAGAATGCCCGGAATCACCGAGAGCGCTTCCTGGGCAGTGAGCCCGTTGAGCTGGCGGACGAAGATGTCGCGCACCACCTGGACGTCGAGGTCATCTTCCTGATCGGCGACGGTGAACATGCGCTGTTCGATTTTCCCGGTCGAGAAAATCACCGCAACCAGTAGGCGGTGTTCGGCTAACCAGACGAGCTCGAGGTGACGAATCACCGCGGTATCGGTCTTGGGAAACTGTGCGACGGCCACTTGGTGGGTGAGCTGGGCCAGTACCTGCACGCTGCGGGTCATGACCTCATCGAGGTCTTCGGTGGTGATGTCCAAGACGGCCTGCACGGCACGTTTTTCTGCTGCCGAGAGCGGTCGAATCTCGGAGATGCGGTCAACAAAGTACCGGTACCCTTTATCGGTCGGGATCCGCCCGGCCGAGGTGTGCGGGGCAACAATAAGCCCTTCATCTTCCAAATCGGCCATATCGTTACGCACCGTGGCCGAGGAGACGCCGAGGTCGTGACGATCCACCAGGGCTTTGGAACCGACTGGTTCCCGGGAGGCGACATAGTCTTCCACGATGGCCTGCAAGACTTTCATCCGGCGCGGTAGCTCGCTCATCTCACCGTCCCTTCTGCTCACCCTGTTGATGGTCGTGCGTATCTTCCACAAATTAGCACTGTCGGACGCCTAGTGCTAATTCTAGTAGCCCGCTGTGGTGATGTGCAGTCTCACCGGCGGTGCTTCGCTGGCAGACAAACGTCCGGTGGTAGTCTCACCGGGAACCGAGTGGACCACGTCACCGACGACGTGCCAGCGAAAGGGAGTGCTGATGGAGTGGGATCAGTGGGGACCAGAGACTCTGGCAACAGATCAGGCTCGGCGGGCCCGGCAGGCCGTTGTTCCCAAGGTTCCCGCTGCTAAGAATCTGGTGGTCGAGGATGCTACCACTGGTTTCACCGGAGCGATGATCCGGCTAGAACGGGTTGGTGGGATGATCGTGGTGGTCTTAGAAGATCGTCGCGGTGCGACCAAGTCTTTCCCGTTGGGCCCGGGATTTCTGATCGACGGACAACCGGTTGAGCTGGTGATGCCGACCAAGACGAAGAAACCGGCCGAGCCGGGACACCGTCATGCTCGCACTGCCTCAGGGTCTCGTCAGGCTCCGGTAACGCGGGCGAAGGTCGCCCGCGCCTCCCGGATTTGGGTGGAAGGTGTCCACGATGCCGAGCTGGTGGAGAAGATCTGGGGCGATGATCTGCGGGTTGAAGGGATTGTGGTCGAACCGCAACACGGTATTGACGAGCTGGCCGGTGCGGTCGAAGATTTTGGTCCGGCTCCGCGACGCCGTTTGGCGGTGTTGCTGGATCACCTTGTGCCCGGGTCCAAAGAGTCGGCGATTGCCGAGCAGACCATGACGCTTCCCGGGGCTCAGGGCAATGTGCTGATTGTGGGTCATCCGTATGTCGATATTTGGCAGGCGGTCAAGCCACAGGTGATTGGCCGGCAGCAGTGGCCGGTCATCCCGAAGGGCCAATCCTGGAAGGCCGGGATTCTCGAATGGTTGGGGCTACCGCACAAGGATGCAGAGGATATAGGGCTGGGTTGGAAACAGATTCTGGCCCGGGTGAGCAACTACGCGGACTTGGAACCGGCATTGCTGGCCAAGGTCGAACAAATGATTGACTTTGTCACCGTGGAGCCCGCCTAGCTCTCGGACCTGATCGTGTTCTTTACACGAAATTCAGGTTGTCCTCCTATACTGATGGTTGAATTCGCCCGGATTCACCTGACGAAGGGACCGGACGTGATGGCATAAAGCTGAGACAGTAGCTGTGACAGCTCGGAGAGAAAAGGTGGAACTCGTGTCCCAGTACTCGGGAAATACTTCTGGCCCCCAGCAGAATGAGACGTCAGAGCCGAAACCGCTGACTCCCTCCGAGGACCGTCAGTGGGCCGCTGTCGCACATTTTGGTGCCATTTTGATGTTCATCCCCTCACTGGTGATCTACTTGGTCTTCCGCGAGCGTGGCCCCTTCACCGCCCAAGAATCGAAGGAAGCCCTGAACTTCACTTTGCCATTGTCGGTGGTGGCTATCGTGCTGAACGTTTTGTCCTTGTTGCCGGTGATCGGCGCGATCTTCGCTGTACTGACCGTGTTGATTTGGCTGTTTATGACCGTTTCCGGTGTGGTGGCCGGTATCGAGGTCAATAAGGGTCGCCCCTACCGCTACCCGGTCAACCTGCGCCTGATCAGCTAGTCAGCTAGATATCGGCCAGCTGGCGGGTGATGGCATCCCCCAGTAACCGTCCGTGTAGGGTCGGCACTAAGCGACCTCTCTTCACAGCGCCTGGTTCTAATAATCCCTGTCGCAGTAGCTCGGGAATCTGTTCTTGTTCTGTTGGACTCAGCTCTGAGATGGCGAGTCCTTCGGAAAGGCGGATCCCGAGCATAATATTTTCCAGGTGGCGTTCTGCCTCATCGGGTTGTTCCATCCCAACCGCGGCAGGCACCCCCGAGCTCAACCGTTGCGCATAAGCCAGCGGATGCTTGGCATTCCACCACCGGATGCCGGCTAAATGCGAGTGAGCTCCGGGGCCCGCGCCCCACCAGTCCTGATTACGCCAGTAGGCCAGATTGTGTTCTGCCCGATGCACTCCGGTGCCTTCCGGATCATGAGCCCAGTTGGAGATTTCATACCAGCGGTACCCCGCCTGGCCCAGTAGCTCCTCGGCCATCACGTATTTATCGGCCTGGTCGTCCCCGTCGGTATCGGGGTAGGTGCCACGCCGAATTTGGGCCGCCAATTTGGTGCCTTGTTCAACGATGAGCCCGTAGGCAGACAGATGTTCCGGGGCCTGCTCAATGGCGACCTCAAGGCTCTGTTGCCAATCTGCCAGGCTCTCCCCCGGTGTGCCAAAGATCAGGTCGAGGGAGACCTCCAGCCCGGCCTGTTTTGCCCAGACCACCGCCGGGGGAATATTGGCCGGGGTGTGTGACCGGTCGAGGACTTTCAGTACGTGGCCGACCGCCGACTGCATGCCCAGCGACAGCCGGGTGAATCCTCCCTCGGCCAGTTCGGCGATCGAGTCCTCGGTAACGGTATCCGGATTGGCCTCGGTGGTGATTTCCGCCTGCGGTTTGATACCGAAGAGCGCCCGGGCTCGCTCAACAATCCGGACCAGGTCTGTGGCAGGCAATAGTGTCGGGGTCCCGCCTCCAAAGTAGACGGTATGAATCGGCCGGTTCGGAATGCCCGAAGCATCCATCCGCTCCCGGGCCATTTCCAGTTCCTGTAAGACCGTTGTGGCGTAGGTGTCGTGGGAGGCTCCGGGCCCAAAGTCGGTGGCCGTGTAGGTGTTGAAGTCGCAGTACCCACACCGGACGGTGCAAAACGGGATGTGCACGTACAACGAGAAGGTCCTGGGTGTTCCCGCTGTCAGCGACTCGGAGATGCGCTGACCGACGTCAGCGGGAAACAGCGGGGAGTCAGGAACCCCGTAGCCCTGCAGGTCGATGTGTGGCACGAGATCGTCAGGCCTCCTGGAGGCTTAGTCGCCACCGTCGGTGGACAGAGCAGCAATGAAAGCTTCCTGTGGCACTTCCACGTGGCCGACCATCTTCATCCGCTTCTTGCCTTCCTTCTGCTTCTCCAACAGCTTCCGCTTACGCGAAATATCGCCACCGTAGCACTTGGACAGCACATCTTTGCGGATAGCCCGAATATTCTCGCGGGCAATAATCCGGGAACCAATGGCTGCCTGAATGGGCACCTCGTACTGCTGACGCGGGATGAGCTCTTTGAGCTTTCCGGTCATCTTGACCCCGTAGGCGTAGGCGTGGTCACGGTGGGTGATCGCTGAGAACGCATCGACCGTGTCGCCTTGAAGGAGCACATCCACCTTGACCAGGTCCGCTTCTTGGTCGCCATCGCGTTGCCAGTTCAACGAGGCGTAGCCCCTGGTCCGGGATTTCAGCTGGTCAAAGAAGTCGAAGACAATTTCGGCCAACGGGATCCAGTACCGGATCTCGACACGCTCTTCGGACAAGTAGTCCATACCTTGAAGCTGTCCGCGCTTACCCTGGCAGAGTTCCATGACCGCACCGATAAATTCGCTGGGCACAATCACGGTGGCTTGCGCCATGGGTTCACGCACCGACTGGATCTTGCCTTCGGGAAACTCTGACGGGTTGGTAACATCAACTTCGGTGCCGTCTTCGGTAGTGACCTGGTAGACCACGTTGGGCGCGGTAGAAATCAAATCCAGGTTGTATTCGCGTTCCAGACGTTCGCGCACAATCTCCAGGTGGAGCAATCCCAAGAATCCGACACGGAATCCGAAACCGAGCGCCACCGAGGTTTCGGGCTCATAGTTCAGCGCAGCATCGTTGAGCTTGAGCTTATCCAGGGCATCACGCAGGTCCGGGTAATCCGAGCCATCAATGGGGTACAGACCGGAGAACACCATCGGCTGAGGCTCCTCATAGCCACTAATCAGGTCCTCGGCCGGATCGTGGGCCGAGGTAATGGTGTCACCGACTTTGGATTCGCGCACATCTTTGACGCCGGTAATCAGGTACCCGACTTCACCGACCGACAAGCCCTCGGCTTGGATGGCATCGGGTGAATACACACCCAGTTCCTGGAGTTCGTAGGTACTACCGGTGGCCATCATCTTGATCTTCTGGCGGGGTTGGAGTTCGCCGTCGACCATTCTCACGTAGGTAATCACACCACGGTAGCTGTCATAGACCGAGTCGAAAATCATCGCCCGGGTGGCCGCATCGTGATTGCCCTCAGGTGCGGGGGTGGACCGGACCACTTCATCGAGCAGTTCTTCCACGCCTTCACCGGTTTTACCCGAGACGCGGAGTACGTCGTCGGGTTCCACACCGATCAGGTTGGCGATCTCTACCGCGTAGCGGTCGGGATCAGCTGCCGGAAGGTCAATTTTATTAAGCACCGGGATAATGGACAGCTCGTGTTCCATCGCCAAATACAGGTTGGCTAGCGTTTGAGCTTCAATCCCTTGGGAAGCATCAACCAGCAGAATCGCCCCCTCACAGGAGGCTAGAGAGCGGGAGACTTCGTAGCTGAAGTCGACGTGCCCGGGGGTGTCGATCATGTTCAGCACGTAGTTGGTGCCTTCATAGGCCCAGGGCATGCGCACGGCTTGGGATTTGATGGTAATCCCGCGTTCGCGTTCAATGTCCATCCGGTCCAAAAACTGGTCTTTCATCTCCCGGGGAGTCACCACGCCGGTTTTCTGCAACATCCGGTCGGCCAGGGTAGATTTACCGTGGTCGATGTGGGCGACAATGCAGAAGTTTCGAATCTGCACCGGGTTGGTCGACCCAGGACGGGGCGGATCAATAGCCTGTGGCGACAAGGGCAACATCCTTCATCGATGACAATGAATAAGGTCTAATGGTCTATTGTCTCATGATTGCACCAGGGTGCCAGCCAGTGTATGTGCTCAGTGCCACCGCACACCACGAAGAATCCGCACGCTGTTGCGTGGTATGATGGTCAGCTGTGTGTCCGCGTAGGTCGACGGGCACCCTGTGTCGAGCTTTCCTAGGTGCCCCCACACCGCTCAGTCGCTCGGGATAGGAAACTCCCTCAACCGACCAATCCTCGACAGAAGTTAGGACCATTTCCGTGGCCAATATTAAGTCGCAAAAGAAGCGTATTCTCACCAACGAAAAGGCTCGTCGTCGCAACAATGCGTACAAGTCCGAGCTGAAGACTCACCTGCGCAACCTCGATGCAGCCGTTGAGTCCGGTGATAAGGAAGCCGCCTCGAAGGCTCTGGCCGTAGCCAGCCGTAAGCTGGACAAAGCCGTGAGCAAGGGTGTCATTCACAAGAACCAGGCCGCAAACCGCAAGTCCGGTGCTGCCGCCAAGGTTCAGAAGATGGACGCCTAATCTAGACGTTTAAGTCTGCACATCTGGCCGGGGACCTCGCGATCGCGTGGTCCCCGGTTTTGTTTAACGCTAGTTACCGTCTGAGCTGGTAAGACGAAAGAGCGCGAGACCCTGTCGATAAAATCCGATCTGACTCATGAATCCCCCACAGAAATATATGACTTCTCGTCCCTCACATCTCAGCACCTCAACGAGATCGCTTTGAAAAAATCCGGTTGCTTTCGTTATGATTTAGTTCACATTAGTCAAGCTATCTAGACAGGCCTACGCGACACATCCAACGTTGAATCGCCGGCCCGCAAATCATCTCGTCACTCGCTCTTGAACAGAGGACCGCTATGACAACTCAACAACACGATCCGGAGCCAAAAGTAGCTTCCGCCGATAGTGTAGCTACCACGCCGAGAGACGGACGCTTGGTACGGTCACTCCAATGGCTTGAGAAGATCGGCAACTATCTGCCGCACCCGTTCTGGCTGTTTATAGCGTTAGCCGTTCTTGTCCTTGTCCTTTCGGCCGTTCTTGAAAGCGTTGGCCTCAGTGCTGTGAATCCGGCCGACGACGAGCACGTAGCTGTCCAATCGTTGCTCAACCCCGCGGGTTTTCAGCGGATGATTGAAGATGCGATAGCTAACTTTGTCGAGTTCCCGCCACTTGGCATCATCATCACGGTCATGCTTGGCGTGGCTGTCGCCGAAAGCTCGGGACTGATTAGCAGTGCAATTCGGGTCATTGTTTCTCGTGTCTCGACCAAATGGCTCACATTTACTATCGCTCTGACTGGCGTCACCGGTTCTGTGGCCTCCGACGCAATCTACGTCATTTTGATTCCTTTAGCAGCCGCCGCGTTCAAGGCCGCCGGTCGCTCCGCAGTGCTCGGCGCAATCGTTGCCTTCGGTTCAGCCTCGGCGGGATACAACTCGTCACTACTAATTACTGCAGTGGATCCCGTCCTGGCCGGTATTAGCACGAGTGCAGCTCATATTATTGACGATGAATACGTCGTGTCCCCAGTTGCCAATTACTTTTTCTCTATGGCGTCTGCCGTAGTCCTCGCCACCCTGGTCACCCTTGTTGCTGAACTCTTGCTGGTGAAAATGACTCGGCGCTTCCGTGACGAAGAAGATCGAGCAGGAGGCGCGGCGACCGCAGTACTCCAAACGGGTCGGGATACAGATGCAGATACTGCGATCGATGACGACGAATCGCTACTGACGTATACGAAGAAAGAAGTCCGTTCTCTGGGATGGACAGCACTTGCTATCGTGCTCTTCCTGGCTATCTATTTCGCTCTACTGTTCATACCAGGTTCTCCGATGCAGGCTGAAAGTGGAGATGCGCTGGACTCTCCGTTACTTACCGACATCGCGTTACCAATCGCACTGGCATTCTTCGTCGCCGGTGTCACCTATGGCCTGGTGAACGGAACTATACGCAAACTACACGATGTCCCGGACATGATGGCCAAAGCGATTAAAGAACTGGCACCCATCATTGTTATCTTCTTTGCGGCAGCACAATTCATCGCTTACTTCAGATGGTCAAACATGGGCGAGGTAATGGCCATTAACGGTGCAGAGTTCCTGTCGCAGGCCAACTTGCCGACAATCGTCCTCTTTGGCGGAGTGGTGTTATTGGTCGCGGCGCTAAACTTCTTTATCACCTCCGGATCTGCTCAATGGACACTCATGGCACCCGTTTTGGTACCTATGCTGATGCTGATCGGGATTTCTCCGGAAGTTACTCAGATGTTGTTCCGCATCGGTGACTCGCCCACCAATATCATTTCGCCGATGAGCCCGTATTTCGCCCTCGTCTTAGGGTATCTGCAACGGTACTATCCGCGTGCCGGAATCGGCACACTGATCTCCATGACCTTGCCGATCTCTATCGCGTTGCTAGTCGGCTGGTTCCTTTTCTTTATGGTCTGGTACGCCATCGGAATTCCCCTAGGCCCCGGCGTTCCCGTCCGCTAACGTTTGATTACCGCCAGCCCACAGGAAGGCTTCTCCCGCGATGCCCGCCACGACGGATGCCGTTGAGAACTACATCAACTCACACCAACAGGAATTTATCGACGACCTCAGAAGGGTTGTCACAGCGGAAACGCCCAGTAACGACAAAGCCCTGCTGGATAGTGGTCTCGAAGTGATTCGCCATACTGTGATTTCCCGTACTGGAGAACCTGACGCTGAATTCAGGAATTCGCACACCGACTACGGCGATGTCTTGAAGCTACACTGGCACGGTCGTACCGCCGAAGACCACACTGATAGCATCCAGCAAGCAGTACTGGTGCTGTGCCATTACGATACGGTGTGGCCACAGGGCACGATCGATGACTGGCCACTCAAGGCCGACGGAGACAAACTTTCTGGTCCCGGAGTCTTGGATATGAAGTTCGGGATCATACAACTCGCCTGGGCGATCAGAGCAATGAAAGCACTCGGGCAGGCGTTCCCGCCCGTCACGTTATTACTCACGGGGGACGAAGAGATCGGATCGCTCTCATCGCGGCACTTGATCGAGGACGTGGCATCGAGATCGAGACTCACTTTAGTCACCGAGCCCAGCGCCCAGGGGCATCCCAAACATGAACGCAAAGGCGTGATGTTTGCGGATGTTAGGGTATATGGGCGCCAGTCGCATGCGGGGTTGGAACCAGAAAAAGGTGCCAACGCTATCCACGCGCTCGCGACAATAATCAGCGATATCACCAGTCTCGCCGATCCCGAGCAGGGTACCACCGTCAACGTGGGAGTTATCAATGGTGGCACAGGACGCAACGTCGTTGCAGGATTCGCCGAAGCTCTCGTGGATATTCGAGTGACCACGCTCGAGGAACAACAACGAATTAATCGCCAGTTACCAGCGCTAAAATTACCTGAACCTTTTGCCAGTGATGATCGGCTCTCCCTCGAGATTGAGATGGGCGCAGGCGATAGACCACCGATGACGCTCAATCCCGCTTCTGAAAGGGCGCTCTACCGTGCACTAGAAGTAGGCAAGAGGCTGGGCAGAGAACTTTCACCGAAGGCCGCCGGTGGTGCTTCTGACGCCAATTTTGTCGCCGCACGTGGCTTGGCGGTGATAGATGGTCTTGGAGCCGACGGCGAAGGACCTCACGCATTTCACGAGCATATCTTGATCTCCTCCATCGCTCCGCAAACTGCGCTTCTCGCGGGTATTATTCAAGGCCTGGGCTAGAGACAGCTTTTGAGCGACACCTCATAAATTTTGTCAGCCTATTCCGTGTCACGTTTCTCAAGCTGGGTAGCAACCATGGCAGCCAAGAGCGCTGTTCGTGGCGCAATATACTCCACCAGAGCGTGCTCGTGATCAGCGTGTGCTCCTGCACCGCACGCCCCCATTCCATCCAAAGTGGGAATCCCTTGGGCGGCGGTAAAGTTGCCATCAGAGGCTCCTCCCACACCGACTCCCTCGAATGGCTCTATGCCCAACGTCTCCGCAATCGTCTGCGCTTGGGTTAGAAGATCGGCGCCGGTGCTACGCTCCATTGGCGGACGATTGACGCCACCTAGAACTGTCACCGTTGCCCCAGGAAGCGGAGACACGAGCTGGCGCATTTCGGCATCGACACGGTCTTGCTCTTCTCGGGTCGGGGTCCGGACATCAACGGTGACTTGAGCAGAAGCGGGGACGGTGTTGGGCGTGGTTCCGGCCTTGATAATGGTTGGTGTGACTGTAGTCCCCTGGTCAGGATCACTCATGCCGGCAATCTTCGGCACCAGCAGAGCCAAAGCAAGACCCGCATTGATGCCCTGCTCAGGTTCAAGACCCGCGTGAGCGGCTCGCCCTTTAACGGCAACGACATAATCCGATGTGCCTTTACGAGCAATCTTCAGCGACGTCTCAAAAGCGCCTTCGGTAACGAAAACTGCCGTCGCATTCTGGCTCTCTGAGAGAATGAGCTCCTGCGATGTTGTCGAACCCACTTCTTCATCTCCTGTCACCAGAATGCAGAGACCATCGAGATCCACTCCCAATTCCTGCAACATGGCTGTGGCATGAACGGCCATGACCACGCCGGTTTGCATGTCAAGAGAGCCAGGGCCTCGAAGCTTGGAACCATCATTGCTAAAGGGAATGCGTTCCAGGGTCCCCAGGGGCCACACCGTATCTTGGTGAGTCAGGATGACGACTTTCGGGTTGCCTGCTCCGAAACGTAGACGCAGGTGCGTAACACCATCGACCTGGAGGGTTTCCACGGTGGCACCCAACCGTTGAGAAATAACCTCAGAAACAGCTTCAGCACCACGAGCCACAGCTTCCAGGTCCGAGGAAAAAGACTCGACCTCTACCAACTTCTGAATATCACGGAGCATGTCCGCGAGCCGCGATGACGCGGATTCAACGAGGGAAGGTGAAATAATTGACATAGGCAAAACAATACCGAAGATTCTCTCACGAACGCCCCCTGCTTTCTCTCCGCTCCAAAAACCTTCGGGCGCTTCCGCAGTAGCTCGCCGAACAGCAACATAAACCCGGCTTCAGGTGGAAACAACGACTTTCCCGAGAAGTTCTGGTGCAGTGGAATCAACCGGGCAACCGCGAAACCGCGTGGACTGCTATCCATCAGAGACCACAGGCCATGGAAACACCCGGCACTCTTGATTCGATCACCTCATTCCGAAAAGGAGTCTTCCGCCATTTCCGCGATCAGCTCCCAAGGCAGGTGCTCCCTCACGTGTCCGCACCGACCGCGACAAGGCCTGATCAACACGTCGTCGGCAACTTGTTGGACAAGGTCAGCATCAGCTCCAAGTGCTTCCGCAATCCATACGAGTTTCTCAGCGCTCTGGAGACGGTTATGAGTCTTCTTTGCTGATAGATCCGGTCTTCGCCTAACGTAGGCGCCAAAACCGGTCGTTGTTTGGGAAGCGAACCACTCAGTCATATGCTCTCGTTGAAAGGTCCGCCAACGGCCTGTCCTCTGGCGATTGGTTTGCTCAAAAGAATCTGATATCGGGAGGGGCTCAGGTAACCGAGCTAGCAGCCCTGCAAATTCTCGCACGTCAAAATCGATGTCTTCCAGAGACTCTCTCTCGATACTCGACCATCAACCATTCGCATAGTCTGCTGGTGTGTTCTGATGAAATTCGGGAAATAAAGTAAATAGTGTGCACCGTTGCCCTGCCCGGCGACACCGCCCTGGGGAACCGTGACGACTCGGGAGGCCACATGGATTTCCCGCACCGGTTTGTCGAAGTTCTCATCTAAAATGAACGAGGGCCAACCACATGACTCGGATGCGGTCCACGACAACAGGGGCAGGTATTTCACGGGGTGAAGACCAGCATGACGAAGACTAAGCCGTGGGAAGTCTTTCATGTCTTCCTCAGACTAGGACTCACCTCTTTTGGCGGACCTATTGCTCACCTTGGATATTTCCGAAATGAGCTAGTGTCTCGCCGGCGGTGGATCAGTGAAGAGCACTACGGACAGCTGGTCGGGCTCTGTCAGTTCTTACCCGGCCCTGCCTCAAGCCAGGTAGGTTTCGCTTTGGGATTCATCCGAGGTGGCTACCTGGGAGCGGTAGCAGCTTGGACGGCGTTTACCCTGCCCTCGGCACTATTGCTCGTGTTATTCGCCATCGGCGCCGTGAATTTGGACGGTGCGATCGCAGAAGGTCTCGTCATCGGCCTGAAGGCGGTGGCCGTTGCTGTGGTCGCACACGCTGTGTGGGGCATGGCAAAATCCTTAACACCTGACCTGCGGCGCATTCTCATCGGGATCGTTGCCGTCGCCCTCGTCTTAATCCTCCCCTCGAATATCGGTCAAATCGGCGCCATCGTGGCCGGAATCATTGCCGGCGTCATCTGGTGCCGTCACCTGGTTCAGACACAGCCTGCCCCACTCAGCGTGGAAATCTCCAAATACGTGGGCATCATCAGCGTTGTACTCTTTGCGGTCTTGCTGTTCGGCTTACCAATCATCACTGCCCTCTGGGACGACCCCTGGGTGAGCTTGACGGACGCGTTCTACCGTGCCGGTGCCCTGGTCTTCGGTGGCGGCCATGTCGTCTTACCCCTACTCCAAGCCGAGCCTGCGGTCACAGAAGCAGTCAGTCAAGATCAATTCTTGGCCGGTTACGGTGCGGCCCAGGCGGTACCTGGACCGTTGTTCACGTTCGCAGCATTCCTCGGGTTCGAGATGGGATCCGGTGGGAGCGCATGGCTGAGTGCAGCCCTGGCACTGGTCTCCGTCTTCCTTCCAGGTATTCTGCTTCTGTTGGCTACCCTGCCATTTTGGTCCAAGATTCAGCAGAACCAGGTGGCCCGTTCTGCCGTTCTCGGGGCCAATGCTGCCGTTGTCGGCATCATGACAGCCGCGCTGATCACTCCCATCATCACCGAAGGGATTACCGGATATGCCACACTGATCATCGCCGTGGGGTGTTTCGCCTTACTACTGTTCGCCAAAGTCCCAGCATGGTCGGTGGTGCTCATCGGTGGATTGGTTGGTGTGGTAGCTTCGGTGACCGATGTGGGGCTGACCTGGGTCTAATTGCGACCCCCGTTATCGCGGTATGGGCTGTGAGACGGGGAAGCAAACTAGTGCCAGTTTTTGGACCTCGGGGTGTTGCGAATGGTGACGTGGTGCATGGCCTCCGGACCAATCGATTCAAAGTGCACTACATACGGCAGTCTGTGACGACTGCTTGATTGCTCTCGTCAACAGGTGGTCTAGTGTCTGACGTTATTGACCGAAATGGTATCCGTACACGTCTGCAGAAAATGGCTGTTTTCTGGCGGGATCGAATCAACCAATGGCGTGCAGAGGGCACCGAGTCAGGAACACAGAAACGCTATGCCCAGCAATTCTGGTCAGACCTGATGAAGTGTTTCACTTCTTTTGGTCCGGTGTGGTGATCGGTAAGGCAAAAGCCCGACGAGACTCATAGAAAGCCCCCAGGTAGTAAGGGGTCGTGCCTCACAGAAAAATCCCCGCGAAATCCTTCTCCCGGGCCACCAGGCACGACGACGATGGGGTCATGGTCGACAAGGACGTATCTATGAGCAGCCGAATCGAGATCACGAAGAACTACGCCACCGCCTACACGCAAGCGCCGAAGAAACCTAAAGCCGCGATCCTCGATACCGTCACCGAACTCACCGGGTGGAACCCCGACCACGCCCGCCAGCAACTCACCCACCGTACCCGGCAACCCAAAGGACGCGCGACAGCCACAGTCGCGGTCATCGACAGGCCGAAGACGAAGGCCCGCAAATACTCCTACGACGCGGTCAAGATCTTGCCATACGTGTGCTCGATCGCCGGCGGCATCTGCGGTAAGTACCTCGCCGCAGCCATGAAAGGCCTACTGGACTGCCTCGAAGCCCACCCACCTGATCCCGGGCAAAGGCCGCTACAACCACAGCGTGCGTGCCAAGCTGTTAGCGATGAGTCCGGCGACCATCAACCGGTACCTCAAACCAGTCCGTGACAAGGACCCCCTGCCTGGGAAGTCAGCGACGAAGCCCGGGAGCCTACTGCGTAACTCCATCACCGTGCCCAAGGCCGGTGACGAACTCGACGACGAACCCGGCTTCTTCGAAATCGATACCGTCGCCCACTGCGGCCCGACCCTCAACGGCGAGTTCGCCCGCTGCGTGAACGACACCGACATGCACACCGGGTGGGTCTATACCCACCCGATGAAGAACAACGCCTCGACCCACGTCGTCGATGCCTGCACACAATTCGTGAACTCTGTGCCCTACCTGGTGACCGGACTCGACTTCGACAACGGGTCCGAGTTCATCAACCACAACCTCAACGACTGGGCCGCTGACCGCAAGATCTTCTTCACCCGGGCACGCCCGGATACGAAGAACGATCAGGCCACCATCGAATCGAAGAACAACCACTTCATGCGCCGGTACGGGTTCTCCTACCGCTACGACACCGCGACCGAGCTACAGCTCCTGCAACGCCTGTGGCCGTTGGTCAACGACCGCCTGAACTTCTTCACTCCGAGGAAGAAACCGACCGGGTATTCCACCGATCATGTCGGCCGGCCGCAAACGCGTCTACGACTCTGCCAAGACACCGTATCAACGATTGCTGGATTCCGGGATCCTCAACGCCCAGCAGAAACAAGAGCTTCAGAAGTACCGGGCAGGTCTGGATCCGGTCGGCCTGGCTGCCGAGAAAATCGACCAGATCCAGCAACGGTTGATCAAGCTCGCTGCGGGCAAGACTGCGAGGCTTGAACGCCAGATCGAGAAAACTCAGGCCCAACCGGACCCCGCGGGCATCAAGGTCCACCACACCCGGGCCGGCTGAGACCCCGGTTAGCGGGGAAAATATGTGTGAGGCACGACCTGCAATTCCCGGGGATCTTGACATGAGGCACTCCGGGGTCCCTTGATCGCTAGGTCAGTCTTCTCCGGTGTCGTCTGGGTCTGGTGGCGGGCGGCCCGGTAGCAGACTCTCCACGGTGGCCCATTTGTCTGCTTCGGCAGCTTCGAGCACTACGGCTAAGAGTTCCGGGTCTGATCTGCGCAGGCGGTCGTATCCACGGCCTTCGGCCAGCCACCGGGCCGGGGCTGACTCGGTATCGTCGATGATGTCCTCATCGGTCTTGTCGTTGACGTCGAACCTGTCTTTGAGTCCCCGGCTCCAGGTGATCGCCCGCCGGCCCTTGGTTCCTGCAACGTACTCACCCCATAGCCGGCGGCGTTACCCCGGCCGATGCTTGCGATCGCCTTGCCGATGCCCTTGACACCGGCGATGATCGCCTCGGCGGCCAGATTCGCTTTGAGCACGTCCCCAAAGACGCGGGTCTTATCCCCGGTGTCGTCCATCTCGTCACCGAGATCATCGACTGCGTCCTCCAAGTGCCCGGCGTCCTTGGCAGCGTCTTTCGCGTCATCGCCTGCCCCGTCGGTCTCGTCACCGAACTCGCCGAGCGCATCGTTGTTGGCCTTGAGTTCTTTTTCTAGCTCGTTGAGCTCAGCTCCGGCGTTGTTGAGCTGGATCTGCCAGTTCTTCGTGCGCGAATCGTTCTCCCCGAACGACTCGGCCGAGTTCTCCAGCGCGGCCTTGAGTGTTTCGATCTTGGCCTTTTGGGTCTCGATGTCTTTAGCCAGCACCTGGTTACGAGCCGTGAGCGCATCCGCACTGGTGGCGTTCTTCCCGAACTGGGAAGCCACCAGTTTCATCTCCGAGCCCAGCACCCGCATTTCACGGTTGATGTCGGTGATGGCCCGCTTGAACTCGCGTTCACCTTCCAGACCGATCTTGAGACCAAACGAGCTATCAGCCACGGTGAAGGTCACCTCCTCGAACTAGAATTAGGTAGTGGGAATCGTCCGCGATGCGAGGGAGCACAACGTGAGTGACACCGATATTGATGTGCGCCGGTTCGCGAAACTGCTTGCAAAGCTGGATGCGCATTTGCCGATTTCTGATGCTATGGAACAAGCCGATCCACAAAAGAATGGGCGCTGGTGGTCCTCGCAGCGTGAACACATGGCGGAGTGGTTCGCATCGCAAGCGACGACCGGCAGCGTAGCGTTCATGCGGAAAGAACCGAATGTGTCGGCGAAAACGACCTATAACCGGCTTCAACACCCCGAAGGGCTGGTCTGGATTGCTGAGGCGCTCGGAGCCGATACCGATCTGGTCCAGCGTGTGGCTGACGAAGCGTTGACGATTCCCAGACGTTCCCGCAGTGCATTTGTTCGCTCGCACCTACCGTGGGAAATGATCGCGCAGCTGGCTAAATCCCGGCTGGGATGATGTCGTCGATGAACCACACCCGTGCTGGTTTCGCTCGTCCTGTCTCGATCCGCCAGCAGTCCACCAGGTCCAGGAGCTCGCCGAAGACCATCAGGCCCACCTCGTCTTGTCTCAGGCCGAGGTGGGCTAAACCGATGTAGGTCAGGCGGGTGAACACTGCCTGGTCGGATTCGACTATCCGTCCGCTGAAGCATCGTGCGAGGGATGAGATGGGTGACTCCGGTCCAATTTCGCAGGGTCGCTTTCTTCCGCCCGTTGGCCGTGCCAATCATGAGGAAAAGTTGTATTGTTCTGACCACCACTGGTGTCTATCTCTCCCCGTTACATTTATTTATAGGTCCTTCTAGGGTATTTCTTAGGTCTATCTAAGGAGCTGGTCGCTGGCTCTGGTATGGCTGTGTTGCCCTGTCATTTCATGGTCCGGGGGTGTTGCCGCCAGCGGTCCAGGACGCGCGTTGACTTCTCATAGGGATGCGGCCCAAGCAGTGTGTTGAGGTTTCTTCGTCACGTGGGTGCAAGCATCGGGTGTCATGATCACAGCGGCCTTGCTACCAGCAGTGAGGAAGACTGCCATGACAACAACCTACGATGTGATCCTGGGGCTAGACGTTGGTAAAAGCGCACAATACGGATGCGCCCTGACAACCACCGGCGAGAAACTCTACGACCGGGAATTACCGCAAGACGAAACCGCATTGCAAGACGTCATCGTTCAGCTCCAAAGGCACGGTTCAGTGCTGGTGGTGGTCGATCAGCCTAACACCATTGGTGC
The DNA here is from genome assembly GCF_003185945.1 of Auritidibacter sp. NML120636. NCBI lineage: Bacteria > Bacillati > Actinomycetota > Actinomycetes > Micrococcales > Micrococcaceae > Auritidibacter > Auritidibacter sp. NML120636. The sequence goes on along the minus strand of NZ_QHLO01000002.1, from coordinate 209,134 downwards.
CTTACCGATCGCGGTGGCCCGAGACTGTGACGCCACCGTGGCATACTTGCCGGGCTTGGCGATGCGCAAGGCCGCTGATCTGTATCCCGGCCGGTCCAAAACTTGATGCCCGGGACGCGTTCATCATTGCTGATACTGCCAGAACCATGCCCCATACGCTACGAGCCGTGGATCGGGAATCTGATCTGTTCTCGGCGTTGAAAGTGCTGGCTGGGTTTGATGATGACCTGGCTCGGGAATGTACCCCAGCCATCAACCGACTACGGTCCTTGCTGGTGCACATTTACCCGTCACTGGAACGAGTCTTCACCGGCACCGTCCTCACACGGCCCATTGTCCTGGAGTTGTAGATTCGGTATCACGGACCCCACGGCCTGCAGGCTGCTGACAAATCGGGGGTAAAACGCTGGGCGAAAAATCATGCCCGCAAAGACCCCTCCGCGTTGATCGACCAGATCTTCGCGGCCCTAGCCGAGCAAACGGTCACCGTGCCTGGAACAGCTACCGTGGAACTGATCATCCCCAGGATGGCCGCCCAGATCAAAGAACTCAAAGCTCAACGCGCTCTGGTGGCCACCGAGGTGGAAACGATGGTCGATGCTCACCCTCTTACCCAGGTCTTGATTCCTATGCCAGGAGTCGGAATCAAGACCACCGCCACGATCCTGCTCACTGCAGCAGACTTCAGCTCCTTCCCCACCCCAGATCACCTGGCCACCTACGCCGGCATTGCTCCCGTAACGCGTCGCTCTGAGACCTCGATCCGAGGTGAGTCCCCGGCCCGCTCTAGCAATAAACAACTCAACAACGCCTTATTCCGATCCGCATGGATGGCCTCCTGCCACGACCCGGTATCGAAAGCCCACTACAACAAGAAACGCGCAGAAGGCAAGAAACATAACGCCGCAGTGATCTGTCTGACACGCCACCGCCTCAACGTCATGTTCGCCTTGGTCCGAGATAGTAACTTCTATCATGCTACCCCAAACAAAGTTCCCCAAGCAGCTTGACTTAAAGCACAGGGGACACCCCCCATTTTCCAACTTCGGTATCCCGCGTTTTCGTGTGGGGTATTTCCTCCTGTACAAGATCTGCTGGATGTGTTTTCCAGCACAGATGCCTGATAGTTAATGTAACATCGGTTACATCACGGCACGAGAACCACCGCTTGTAGAAAGGTCCGCGTTGACAATTCCCAAGAGTTCGCCGAAACGACTGGATCCGTCGACTGCCGCCGAGATGCTGTCCATTCCGCACGATGCTTCGCCGAGTGTCATCGATCAAGCTACCGATCGAACCGTCGAACTTATTTCCGCCGAGGGGCGAAAGTCTCAACAACATCATGTTCGTGATGCTCGCCGAACTCTAACTGACCCCGAGTGGGCAGCCCGCGAACGAGTAACTCTCGGTTACGCCGGGTTCGCCGCGCTCCTGCTCACAGAGGTCGCCGCTTTTGTATGCGCATTTCAGCTCATCACCGGCTGGGACGCTTTTTTATCTATAATCCCCGAGGACGTCACCCCACCGGAGAACATGGTTTTCGCACCACTGATTCTCAACATCCTCTGGTTTGCAGCCATCATTTGGAGACCTTTGTCTCCACTAGGTGGCCGGAACCAAGCAAGAAAGCTATTCTGGAGCGCTCTTGGCCTAGCACTCGTGGCAGACTTGGTGGTTGCAACCTCCGTTGTCTTCTCAGACGTCGATACACCGTATGCGTTCTCACCATTTATCACCATCGTGATCGCGCTCGTGCTGTGCACCACACTTGACTTGCTCGCCAAGAACCGAGAAGAGAAAGGTGGATTCCCGTGAATATCACAACACGCATCGCTCATCTTCGACAATCCATCGGTTCACTGGCAGGACAAGCTCACGTTGCCCAAACAGATGCTGAAAAGCGAATCTCCGCAAATCGTGCTGAAGCCAGCGAACAGCTCCAGCACGCAATCCAAGACGCCGAGGCCGTCTATCGATCAGGTGAAATTTCTGCCACAGCTTCCCGCGAGAACGCGGTCGCACGATTACTCAGCGAACTACGAAAAGCAGACCCATCGTCCCGTGTTCGAGACATTCCTGAGAATGGAGGAGTCCGTGCCCCAAATCCCCTTACTCGGGTTGGGACCATTCACGGACAACGGGGGGATGAGGCCCCGCTCAGCATTCCTTTGATCGATAGTTCAGGGGTCGTTATCAGTTCAACCCAGCAGACACGCGAACTCGCCCTACAGCTAGTACGGTCTGTGGTCGCCGATGTCGTCTCCCAAATACCCGCCCTACACCTGCGGCTGAGTCTCTTCGACCCCAATGTCAGTAGTGAACTCGCCGATTTCGGACCCCTCAAAGACGCACGACCGCAAACCGCACCGAAGCCTATGTCAGAAGTGCACGAACTACGCCAGCGTTTGGGCGAGATCTTTGCGCACGTACAAGAAACGGCGTCCATGCTCAAACAAGTACAGTCCCCATCGTTGTCTAAGTATTGGAAAACACTCGATACCCCTGAAGGCGAATACCACGTGCTGGTTTTGCTCGACTATCCAGCGGGACTCGATAAAGAAGGAGCACAGCGACTGGCCAAGTTCAGTCACGTTGCGAATAAGGGAGCGTTCCTCATTGTCTTGCGCACGCTGGACCACGATATGGACGAAGATCTCGTTACCGCCGATGAGAAGATCCTTTCCGGCTGTGAACACGTTATTGTCCATCCACATTCGATAGAGATTGCCGGATACCCTCCCTCTGACCGATTTCAGACTCACATTTCCTACGACTCGACGGCTGTACGAGATGTCGTGAAGGACGCTGTTAGAACCGCCCGGGAGGCAAAAGGTCCGGTCATTCCGCTTCAGTCGGTGCTCCGGGATAGTGATGTCGAATTCTGGCAGTCGAGTGCTATAGACGGTCTCGAAACCGTCATTGGCAGATATCAAAAAGAGCCACTGATCGTGCGACTGCGTGGCGCATCGCCGCCGATCGCTAATATGCTGATCGGTGGTGCTGTCGGGCAGGGCAAGTCCAATCTCCTGCTTAATATCGTCTACGGATTGGCCTACGCGTACCCGCCTGAGGAGCTCGAACTCTATCTGTTGGATTTCAAGGAAGGTCTTGAGTTCAAGAAGTTCGGTCCCGACAAGAATGGGGAAAACTGGCTACCCCATGCCTCTCTCCTGGGCCTCCACACGCGTCAGGAAGATGGACTTATAGCGTTGCGTAACATCCAGCAACGGGTCGAGAAGCGAAAAAGACTCTTCCAAAACGCCGGAGCTGAAGACTACGAAACCTACCGCCGTATGGGCCATGAGATTCCCCGATTGGTCGTCGTTATCGACGAGTTCCAAGTACCGTTCTCGGGGAATAACGCTCAGTCCGAAGAAGCTGTCACACTCATCGAGCAGTTGTCCAGGCAAAGTCGTGCCACAGGCACACATCTTATTTTGGCCTCGCAAGCTCTGTCCGGAATCGAGGCACTTCACAGCAAACGGGATTCGGTTTTGGGACAGTTTCACGCGCGCCTATCGTTGAAGAATAACGCGAGCGAATCTGAGATGTTCTTCTCTCACGAAAACAGAGCTGCCGCGGACTTAACCTATCGTGGCGAAGTCATACTCAACGAGAATATCGGCGAAGATGTCGATAAAAATAAACGGGGAATATGTGCCCTCGCCGACCGATCGTTCATAGCATCTCTTCAGACCCATATGTGGGAGCAGTCTGCTGGAGGAATACGCCGTTATCCGTTTAGGTTCACCCCTGACAGTTACATGCCGTTCAGCGCACACGGCAAGTTGGACCTTGAAACCGACGATCCCGAAGATATCGTTCTCGACCTGGGCCGCCAGCTTAGCGTCGAGGAGCAGTCGGCGACCTACACGATGAACGATGATGTTAATCAAGCATTGGCTGTTGTTGGAGCCAGCGGTGGTGAAACCGCTGGCATCTTGGCGGCCGCGGTCCGATCTCTCTATCTCGCGCGCCCCCAGGAACAAATCTTCGTGGTCAACGTTGATTCTGCAACCCGCCCTGCCTGGCTCGACGGTCTCGAAGCCCGTGAGCCCGCACTCGCTCGTCAGCTCAGGTACATCGCACGGGAGCAGGCCAGCGAATTTGTTGCGGACTCACTACCAACGATGCGCGATGCATCCATCATCATGCTCGGTCTGCAGAAGATTCGTGGTCTTAGCGACCGCCTGAACTCAGATCCGGATAGTTTTACGCGACTCGATCCTTCTGACTTCCTCGCAGAGCAGATTGGCGACACACCAAGCACCAATCTCCGGTTTGTTCTTCGTTTCGGGAGCATTGAGTCGGTCAAGTCGGTTTTCGGGTATCGCGGTAATGTCATCGGCTGCTATGCGCTCGTCAACCAAGACAAAAACACGCTGCTCGACGTCACACAAGAATATAACTTCCCAATACCGACTGACTCACCACGTTTCGTGTTGCACTCTCGGGGCACCGGAGGATCGACGTTGACTGCCGTGCCCTATGAAGCCCCCTTGCTGAAGGAGACGAATTGATGAACGGTGGATCACTGACGAACGCAGAAGCCGTCGCCCGTTACCGGACGCTGGTTGAGAATTTACTGAAGGAAGATTCATCCTTTGAACGCCAGATCTCCGGGCATGACAAGACACGAACGTCCTCGATCCACACGGCGCAACACGAGCATGATTCCCAAATGCGGCGGCTCGAGGAAACCTCAGCCCGGGTGAAAAAGATGTGGCAGGACACTGTCGACTTCGCGGAAGGCACCGGATCCGAAGCGACCCCGCCACAAGACATTATTCGTTTCGAAGACAGTAATCGTATCGACAACGAGCGTGAGCGGTTAAGGCAGGAGTGGGAAATCGTCAGTCGAGATCACGCCCAGCTGGAGGCGATCCAACGTTTCGATGACGAAACCCGCAGTTCCCGCATCATAAACCGGGTTCTCTTGCTGATGGCAATTCTTACTCCCACGATCGGAGCTGTTGTCGTTCTGATCAGAGCCGCACTCATGTACTTAGGAGGATAGTGATGTCCGTTCTCGAAAATCTTCGTGGCCTGACTTTAGAGCTCTCCGCCGACACGCAACGTACCGGTGAGAGTCTCAGTGCCTATAGCCATGAATTCAACAAGCAACGAGTCCGCATTAACGATACGTTGCGTGGTAGCACTCAGCGGAAAGATCAGGAACTGATGGCCACCGTAGACGATGCGGAACGCCAAGTACGACAAGCGGTTCTTGCACTACAGAGAGCCAGCCGTGTCGCCCGCGATTATGCACATAATTTGTAAGGACCGTTTTAATGTACGCACAAGAAATTTCTCGACTCAAATCCGAGATTTCTGAGCTTCAGAACCTTAGGCATCGGATTTCATCCGCCAGTGGCCGTTGCGAAAGACTCATTGCCCGTCTCGAACCGATCGCCGAGAGAGCGCATCTTGCCACTGCGGGGAGTATTTCAGAACAGCATCACCATATGGTCGGCGCAGCGACAGAAGCACACCGGCAACTACGTTCTACTCGGGAACGACTCAGCGATTCGGCACACGCCGTCCTGTCGCAGGTGCACCGTCTCGAAGCTGAAATCTCGCGGCTTCGAAGATTGCAACAGGAGGCAGAACGCCACGAAACCTCAAGGAGATGATGATGACATCAGAAGTTGAACGTCTCATATTCGCTCTGGACGAGTTGGCTCGCGAAGCCGATTCCTTTGCACGGGAAAGCTGGGACTTGAGTCGAGACATCGGTGGTCTTTCGGGTTCTATGACAGATATTTCAAGTACCATCTCGCTAGAAACTAGTCACCGCGCGGCAAGAAACGCCCATGAACAAGCTATCGCAATAGCCCGCGCGGCACGCTCCTATACTGACCGGCTCTGATACGAGGGATAACCTTTTGTCTGGATCACCCGGTGACGGAACGTGTCGCCGAAACTCTAAGATGAGTTCAGCAACGAGAACGCATCACCTGTGATTACTGAGCTTCTACAGCTCCCGTTCCTTTGCCTCAAGTTGTTTCAGAGTCAGCCCATCAGCGTTTTTCCACAGATCGAGACCATTAAGGCTACTGCCACCCACAAAGCATGCAGCAGTGGAAGGACTACCGAGTAGCAAATCCGATGTGAGGACATCATCCGAGCCGATATGGTCTCGGTACTTTTCTCGCAATTTTCGAATACCGCGCCTTTCGCCACTGGTGGTGATGTCATCATCGGGCCTCAACCTCGCACCTGCCAGCACGATGAATCCATCGCTAGCTTGCCGTCCTCGAGCTTCAGTTCCTGCGTAACTGAAGTACAGCGTTGGTTCATCAGCCGGTTCCTGCTCGACTGGATTGACCACGTTGTGGTCCTTGGACTCGTCAACCGGGTCAAACATCTTATATCCCAGTGCTGCGACGACTAGTTTAACGTTGGCTATGAATTCTCTAAGCTCGGCTTCTTTCTCTTCGGTCACGGTACCCGGCGACGGGTCATTGGCGTTGGTGACCCTGAATCGCCCAGCGTCCTTGGCCAAGGTAAAGAAGCTGTTTTCGAGAAAACTGATTTCGGTGGCCCCGAAGGAATCGTCCGAGGTCACAATGGCGATCGCGTGGGTCCAATAGTCCAAGCCGTCCTGACCAATATGCTCAAGAATCCGCCCGAGAACGCCCTTGCCGTTCTTTCGTTCTCTGGCTTGGCCGATATAGACCTTTGGGGTTTCGTCTTCGGTACCCACCAAGAAATACACGCCGGTTTGTTTCAGATCATCTCGAGATTTCGCCTCTTGAAGCATCGTGCGAGGGATGAGATGGGTGACTCCGGTCCAATTTCGTAGGGTCGCTTTCTTCCGGCCGTTGGCCGTGCCATCCATGAGGAAAAGTTGTATTGTTCTGCCCACCACTGGTGTCTATCTCTCCCCCTAGCGTCTGGTGCCCTGTGCCACCCGGATGATCATGCGTTCCACTGAATAGTCCGGGTCCCGGGCCAGGCCTTTAGCCTCGGCATCTGCCTGAGCAATCAGCTCGATGGCCTGAGCGATCCCCGGCGCGGTCCAGCGGCGGGTGGTTGCCGCAATTCGCTTGGCCTGCCAAGGCGCAACACCGAGGGTCTGTGCAATTTGTCCTTGCCCAATTCTGGCATCAATGATTCTGGCGATTTGGCGGGCCTTCATTGCCAGCGCTGCGGTAATGGCCACGGGCGAGACGCCGGTCAGTAGGGAATGCCGGAGCAGTCCGACGGCTTGAGCGATCTGGCCATCTAAGGTGGCATCGGCGACTTTGAATGCGGTGGCCTGCACACGCCCGCCATAGTAGCGGTCGACGACCTGCTCGGTCACGGGGCCTTCCACGTCTGAGATCAGCTGGTCCACAGCTGAGGCCAATTCACCCATATCGGAACCGACCGCGTCCACCAAAGCGCGGATAGCTTCGGAGGCGACCTTTTTACGGTGGACTTTGAACTCTTGCGTGACAAACTCCAACTTGTCGCGGTCAGACTTGATGCTTTCGCACTCGACCACGGTGCCCGACTTCTTGAGGACGTCGAGAAGTTTCTTACCCCGGTTACCCCCGGTATGTCGCATCAGCAAAGTGACATCGTCGGCCGGGTCCTTGACGTATTGCAACGCCTCGGCGAGGAACGCATCGTTCATTTTCTGTAGGTCATCGACCTGGATCAATTTAGCTTGGCTAAACAGCGAAGGACTCGCCAACATGGTCAGTTGGCCCGGCTCGTAGTCAGCTGCGGAGAGTCGGTGGGTTTCCAGATCTGGTTCTTGCTCCCGTACGGTAGCCCGCACACGATCAGTCACCCGCATCGCGATGAAATCTTCCGGACCACGCAACAACATGATCGGTGCGGGTTCAACGGTCCGCCAGGAGGCGGTGGAGGCGCGTTTGGTACCAGCGGGCATGGTCTCTAGTCTAGTCGCGCAGTCGACGGGATTAGTGCGTTGTCTTCCACTTCCAAACCATAGTGACCATGTTCATCGGTTCTGAGCACTGAGCCGTAGGTTTCAATCGCCTCCACGATTTCATCAGCTGGATGTCCATAACTATTCTCCTCACCGACACCAATAAGACCCACACTCGGTTCAAGATGGTGAATGATCTCCGTTCCACCGTTGCGAGCGCCGTGGTGGCCGACCTTCAGGACATCGATGTGTTCTGGAACCTCATCCTCACGAATCAAACGTGCCATCGCGTCTTCTTCGAGGTCTCCTGTGGTGAGCACCGAGAGGCTGGTTCCGTCGTAGCTGATCTGCAGGTGCATGACGATGGACGCGTTGTTCTCGTTGGTGGCGTTGCGATCGGCCGCAATTACCTGCCAGTCGACCATGATTTCCTCATCGGCCACGTCTCCGGTGGTGCCACCCTGCATCCCGGGTTCGGCGTGGACGACCAGACTATAATTATCTAGTGGCAGGCTGGCCGTCTCGTCTGCCGTGGAGTACAGCACCGACTCGATGGTGTCGGTTGCCTGAAGGACCCCATCTATTCCTCCGTAGTGGTCCTCGTGGTGGTGTGTAACCACCAGTAATTCCACGTGGTCAATGTTGTGTCGGTTCAGACAGGCGGCGGCTAAGTCGTCTTCTGGGCCAGTATCGATCACGATTGCGGAGTTCTCTGCAGTGCGAATCAAGAACATGTCTCCCTGTCCGACATCGCACCCGAGCATGACCCAGTTTTCACCGACTCGTTGTTGTGGTGCCGGAACCAGCACCGCGATCTGAGCCATCAGCGCCACCAACACCACCACAACGCAGATCACCAGACCTTTCTGGCGCACCAGCCGGCTGGGACAGATCGCGACGGCCAATCGTGTTGTGAGAGTGGGGCGAGGGTAGCTGGTCACCGCCGGTGGGGTGCGACGTTGCCACCGCATCAGAACATATAGTCCGCACATCGCTCCGGCCAGGTGCAGGATAGTCACCACCCCTCCCAGGGCTCCTTCAGGCCAAGCAACCAGCGCTGCCGGCCAGGAAGACACCCACAAGGCAATAGCCCCAATTCCGGCTGCGGGTATAGCGATCACGCTCAGGATGAGTCCCGAGACCCAGGGAAGGACCGGTATGAGGAACGCTGCCAGTGTTCCGGGAACCGTGATGAACGGGACCAGCGGAGCCGCCAGCAGGTTCGCCGGGATAGCAAAAAGGTTGACGTTACCGGTCATCGAAATGATGATGGGCTGACAGGCCAGCTGGGAGACCGTGGACACAGCCAGCGCCGCCGACACGAGGGTGGCCACCACATCGGGTACGACCCTAGCCCTCACCAGCAGAGCTTCTAGGGCCTGTTGTAGAGGTGCAGCGGCGATCACAATGGCCAGTGTCGCTGCCAAGGACAGTTGGAACGCCGGGTGTTGGGCGAGCTGTGGTAAGAACACGAGGATGCCGATCACCGCACAACACAGCACCGGTAGGGCGTGTTTACCTCGTCCGAAGAAGATCACCCATGCTGAGATCGCACCCATCACCCCGGCGCGCACCACCGACGGTTCCCAGCCGACGATGTCGACGAAGATCACCAGGGTCCCTAACACTCCGGTCAACACCACAGCCGGTGGTGCCCGCAAAGAGCGCAGTGCTAATGTCACCGCACCGGCAATCAAGGAACAGTTAGCTCCCGATACCGCGGATAGGTGGCTCAGACCGGCAGTTTTCATCGCCTCGTTGAGCTCATCGCTTTCCGCTGAGCGGTCTCCCAGAATGAGCCCGGGCAGAAGTTGCTCGGCGGTGCCGAACGTGTCGCGAGAGTGCTCGCGTAGCCCTGAGCGGATGATCTCTCGTCCAGTAGTCCCGGTGCTTTCGTGGCTTGCTGGCCTCTGACAGTCTCCAGGTTGGGGCCCGGTATCGGCCGAGAAGAACACCGTACCCGATCCCTCAGCCGGCTGTGGCGTCCCAAACAGGCACAGGTGGTCACCGACGGCGACCGTGGCCCACCGCTCATCGTTGCTGGAAATCATCAACTCGGCCGGGTGGTCGATCTCGGTGAGCTCGGTACCGAATCGCTCGACACTGGCCTGCACGAACCAGCGAGTACCAAATTGTCCTGCCGAGGACGTCGGGGTTTCCTCCACCTCGACGTGGACTCGGATCTGTTCTTGGGCTGCCACGGCCTCGGCCCACCCGGATTCTTCGGCCTGTAGCCGCTGGTGGAAGGCACTGGTGACCGGTGCCAGGGCCAGCCAAAAGCCCAACGCCAGAACGGCAGTCAGGCGAGCCACCATCCCGGCGCGTCGGTGCGTACCCGTCCGGCGACGTGACCGAAAGAACAACCCGGTACAGATCAGTCCCAGCCCTAAGCACAGCAACGGGATCGCTCGGGCCTTCTCGACCGAGAGGCTCGGAATCCATAAACATCCCACCAGGCTGACTCCCACCGCCGGAAGCAGTCGGATATCGACCGGTAGCACCCGAGGCGGCTCGATACTGTGTCGGAGGTCGGGGGTTTCAGAAGCTGACGAGACCATCGAGCCGTTCCAACGTCGCCGGACCAATACCGGAGACTGCTTCTAAATCCGCCAGTGACCCAAACGGTCCGTGTTGGTCGCGATGGTGGATGATCTTTTCCGCGGTCGCCGGTCCGACACCCGGCAGGCTCTCCAGTCCCGCCGCATCAGCCGTATTGACGTTGACCGCTTCCCCATCGGCTACTGGCTCTCCCCCACCACCGGTTGTGCTGGCACCACCCGATCCGGCCGGAGCCTGGTCCTGGCTGTGGTGATCCGGTACAAGAATCTGTTGACCGTCCTGGACCGGGGCGGCCAGGTTGAGTCCTTCCAACACCGCATCCTCGGTGGGCCCGCCGGCAGCATCCAGCGCGTCGATGACCCGCTCCTCGGTGGTCAGTTCGTAGACCCCTGGGTTGGCGACCTCACCGACCACGTGGACCACCACGTGAGACTGGTCTGCACCGATATCTGCCCCGTTGTCCTGACTGTCGCTACCGTCCGCATCAGCAACCGCAGTGTCAGCCCCGGTTTCTTGGAGCTCGATGCGGTCTTCGACCTCCCCGGTGTCATCAGCTGATGCGGGCAGGTTGATGGACAGCCACCGGAACAGCCACCACGTTCCGGCGATGATCACACAGATCACCAGCGCGGAGACGGCAATGCGTGTCCGCCATAAGGGTGAGGAACTGTCCTGGGTGACTGCAGTGTCTGATCCCTCGGCTGGATGGTGATGCTGGTGTTGGCCCATGCTCCCAAGCTTGCCGACAGCAGGCCAGCTGATCAGCCCACGGCCACCAACTGTGGACAGTGGCCCTTTGTCTCGTGCGTCTAGAGAATGGTGCTGTAGTCCAGCTCGGGGCTGATGCTCACACCTAGGGCGCCTAACCCCAGGTGAGCTACCAGCACGGCCGGGATCATCAGCACCGGCACTGGTGCGGTGGAGTATTCATCGATGCGGGCGGCCAGCTCCATGGCGGAGTCGAGATTGCCGTAACCGTGTACGGCCAGGCGGATGGGGCGTTGTGTGGCAGCTTGGGCGACTTTATCCACCATGATCTGTTGGGCTTTGGCAAAATTCCGAGGTCGGTCCATCAACTGGATGGCTCCCTCGTTCAGGGTCAGCACCGGCCGGACCTGGAGTAGTTGCCCCAGCAGACCAGTCAGTGGCGGAATGCGTCCACCTTTGCGTAACTGGTCCAGGTTTGGGACCGTGAAATACACCTGCGAGGCTGTGGCTTGTTCATCAATGAGCTGTGCCAGCTTGGTTGCCGGAATGCCGTTATGGCCACGGACCACCGCATCCACCACCGCGTATCCCATAGCCATCCCGGAGGTCAACGTGTCAACGATCTCGACCGGGATGGGCGATTGGGTGGCTGCCAGCCGGGCGGCTTCCACGGTCCCGGAGATCTTGCCGGAGACGTGCACCGAGACAATGGACCCGTAGCCCTGTTCGGCGATCCGCTCGTAGAGTTGCCGGAATTGTCCCGGTGCGGGCCGGGAGGTGCGCACCGCAGTACCAGCTGCTAGCGCGATGGGGAGCTCATCGTTGGTATCGGCGGAGCCATCGGAGTGGATCTGCTCACCAATCATCACCGGCATGGCAATCTGTCGCAACTGGGAGCCGGTCGGTAGCGTGGTGGCAACCGCCTCGGGCAACGCCGAGGAGGTGTCGGTGACGATCACCGTCCGGTCTTTGCGGGGCGGTTTGATGTATCGTCCCAGACCGGGCACCTCGGCCCGGATTTTTCGGGCCCGGGTGTGCAGGTCGGTCAGCCAGCGGGTGTAGGTTGCCATACCAGACGGTGTCCTAGCCGGTCACGATATTGACCAGTTTGGGTTCCTTGACGATGATCTTGCGAATCTCGGCGCCGTCGAGGAATTTCTGGACTTTCTCTGAGGCCAGGGCTTTGGCTTCCAGCTCCTCGGCGGTAATCGAGGTCGGGACCTCGAACTTATCGCGCAGTTTGCCTTTGACTTGCACCACGGCGGTGATGCTGTCTTCCACCAATAGCTCGGGGTCGACGGTGGGCCAAAACGACCGGGACACCGACGGCTCGTGGCCCAACAGCGCCCACATGTCTTCGGCGGTATAGGGGGCTACCAGGGACAGTAGCTGGGCCAGGACTTCCACGGCCTCACGCACGGCCGGGTCGGCGATTCCTTGCTCGCTGGAATCCACGGTTTTCCGGACCGTATTGACCAACTCCATGCACCGGGCGACCACCACGTTGAACTTGTGGTCATCCAATAGAGTGTCGGCCTCATCGACGGTTTTGTGTGTCTTCTGGCGGAGCGAGACGGTTCCGGTGGAGGGGTCGGTACCGACTGGCGCACCGGATTCGTTGATGTCGCGGGCCAACCGCCAGGCCCGGGCGAGGAACTTCAGCGACGACTGCGGGGACACCTGGGCCCAGTCGATATCGTCTTCCGGCGGGGAGGCAAAAACCATGGTGAGTCGTACGGCATCGACACCGAAGGTGTCGAGCTGTTCACCCAGGTCCACACCATTACCGAGAGACTTGGACATCGCCTTGCCCTGGTTGAGAACCTGCCCCTGGTTGAGCAACCGGGAGAACGGTTCCACGAAGGAGACCAGCCCCATGTTGTAGAGGGCCTTGGTGAAGAACCGGGAGTACAGCAGGTGCAAGATCGCGTGCTCCACACCGCCGACATATTGGTCAACCGGTAGCCAGCGGTCCACGGCGTCCCGGTCCCAGCAGGCGGTGTCCACGTTCGGGGAGGCATACCGGATGTAGTACCAGGAGGAGTCCACGAAGGTGTCCATGGTGTCGGTATCTCGTTGTGCGGCACCGCCACAGTTCGGGCAGTCGACGTTGACCCATTCGGTAGCGGCCGCTAGTGGCGAGGTGCCCTTCGGGGCCAGCTGTTCACCCGTGAGGTTCTCGGGCTGGCGGACCGGAAGCTGGTCTTCGGGCACCGGGACTTCACCGCAGTCCGGGCAGTGAATGATCGGGATGCAGGCGCCCCAGAACCGCTGCCGCGATAGCAACCAATCGCGCAACCGGTAATTCACCGCAGCCCGTCCGGTTCCTCGGGCCTCCAGCGACTCAATGGCTTTGGCCTGGGCTGCGGTAGAGTCCAGGCCGGTGAGTTCTCCGGAGTTGACCAGGGTGCCGTGAGCGACGGTGGCGACCTTGGTCTCTTCGGGGTTGTCTTCTCCGTTGTCGACTACCTGGCGCACCGGTAGGCCGATGGCGACGGCGAAGTCCATATCGCGCTGGTCGTGAGCGGGCACGGCCATAATCGCCCCGGTGCCGTAGTCCGAGAGCACATAGTCCGAGGCCCAGACCGGGATGCGTTCTCCGGACAGCGGGTTGATGGCGTAGCGCCCCAAAAACACGCCGGTCTTGTCCCGGTCGGTGGCCTGACGCTCAATATCGGAAACTTTCTTCAGCTCTTCCTGGTAGGCCTCCAATTCGGCGCGGTGCTCGTCATCGACGAGTTCACCGGCCAGCTCAGCGTCGGCGGCCACCACCATGAACGTGGCACCGTAGAGCGTGTCGGCACGGGTGGTATAGATTTCGATCTCCGGGCCGTCTTCGATCTGGAAGTTCACATTCGCCCCGGTGGAGCGACCAATCCAGTTGCGTTGCATGGCCAACACCCGGTCCGGCCACTTGCCTTCCAGGGCTTCCATGTCGTCGAGCAGGCGGTCGGCATAGTCGGTGATCTTGAAGTACCACTGGTTCAGGCTCTTTTTGGTCACCTGGGTGCCACACCGCTCGCAGGCGCCGTCGACGACCTGCTCATTGGCCAACACGGTCTGATCTTTCGGGCACCAGTTCACCGGGGAGTTTTTCCGGTAGGCCAGCCCGTGCTTGTAGAACTGCAGGAACAGCCACTGGGTCCAGCGGTAGTATTCCGGGTCTGAGGTGTGCAGCTCGGTGTCCCAGTCCACCGAGATGGCGTAGCGCTGGAAGGATGCCTTCTGGGTTTCGATGTTCTGGTAGGTCCATTCCGCCGGGTGGCTATTGCGCTTAATCGCGGCGTTTTCGGCCGGCAGACCGAAAGAGTCCCATCCGATCGGGTGGAGCACATCGTAGCCTTTGAGCATCCAATACCGGGAGACCACATCCCCCATCGCGAAGGCCTCGGCGTGGCCCATGTGCAGGTCCCCGGACGGGTACGGGAACATATCCAGGACGTAGCGTCGTTCCTGGCTGCCATCATCAGCAGGAGCGAAAGTGCGGTGCTCGGTCCAGTAGGTCCCCCAGCGTTTCTCCAGGGTCCGGAAATCGTAGTCCGTCTCGTGGTGATCGGGGGCTGGTGAAGTCGAGTCAGTCACTGGATTCCTGTTCGAAAGGTGGGTGGTGGGGTTGGGCTCACCGCGGGTGAGCCGGTGAGCTGGTGGCACGGGGCCATAACGTCATTAGTCTAGTGTAGGTCCTCGGTCAGTTCCGCACGGATCTCAGTCATCCATGCGTCCAGATCCTGGACAGCATCGATCTCTTCTTGGCTGTTGGGTTCTTCCAGATCAATCAAAAAGACGCGTTGCCCAGCTTCCCCCGGAAGCGATAGCTCCAGCACTTCTCCGTCCTCGGAGCCTGCCCACTGTACCTCAGGGTGCAAGCCGGCAACCAGGCCCGCCTCCCAGAGCCCTTCGAGTCGCACCTCATAGCGTGGGGCAAATCGGGCATTCTCGGCAGAGCCCGACCAGGCATCGGCGAGGCCGTCCGGCATGCGGGGGAACATCCCATGGCGTTGGGCGAAGCTGACTCCGACAGGAATGGGTCGAATGACATCCCCGACGGTGATTAGTCCGGGGTGTTCGGCGGTGACCACGAGCTGGCCGGTGGCTACTGTTTTGTCAAATTCCACTTGACCCAGGGTGGTTCCCAGTGCAATCCGCGCACCAGCCAGTGACTCGAGCTCTTCTAGGCCTGCCCTGAGCTGTATACCTAGGTCACGAGGTGCCTCAGAGGTGGAGGCGGTAGCGGTCCTGTCGCTACTGTCACCAGCTGCCCTGACAACCAGGGTGTCGGCCGTCGGTTGAGCGGCTGTGGCCTTGATGTAGGTGGCCTGGGTTGTCGGCGCTATGCGAAGCTCCACGGTCACCTCAAGGGCATCGCACGGTGCCTCAGGTGCCAGACCATCGAGAGCTGTCACGGTGAACATGAGACCATGCTACGCCGACGTCAGTCACAAAGACCCCACAGCAGTGAACGGCTCGTGAATACCATCACGGAGCATCCACCGCTGTGGGGTCGGTGTCGTGAGGGGCTAGGGGTTCGTGCTGGCGACGACGGCTGAGAAGGTAGCCAAACCGGTCGAAGCCAGGCTACCTTCACCTGAGACCTCCTGGTCAGACTCTTCAGTCTGTTCAGGGTGATCACTTCCAGCGCCGGGAACAGAGCTCTTCTCCGGTGAGGATTCAGAGCTTTCCGTGCCGTGCGATGACGGGACGGAACGAGACGACTCGGGAGTATCCGAATGGCTCCACAAATCTACTCTTTCGTAGGGTTCCACCCAATAGTGTGTTCAATGGCTTGAGCCCAGCCGGCCAGGAGACGCTGACGGTCTGATTCGCTCATGTTGGGAGTCCACTCGTGTCCGGGCTGGCACAGCGAGGAAACCTCGTGATGGTCGGTCCACAAGCCCCCACCGAGGCCGGCAGCAAAGGCAGCCCCACGGGCGGTGGTTTCAATATCCGAGGCCCGCTGAACCGGGATTTGCAACAGGTCGGCTTGGAACTGCATCAGATCGTGGTTGACGGTCATTCCCCCATCAACCCGTAGCACCTCGGGACCATCGATGCCGGTGTCTTCACTGACGGCGACCAGCGCATCGCTGGTTTGGAAGGCGGTGGCTTCCAGCACCGCACGCGCAATATGTCCGGCGGTGGCGTAGCTGGTTAGGCCAATCATGGTGCCACGGGCGTCCGAGCGCCAGTAGGGCGCGAACAGCCCGGAGAACGCCGGCACAAAGTACACACCACCGTTGTCTGCTACGGTGGCGGCTAGTTCCTCGATCTCTTCCGAGGTCTGAATCAGCCCAATTTGGTCGCGTAACCATTGCACCACCGAGCCGGCTTGAGCCACCGAGCCTTCCAGCGCGTAGTGCACGTCGTCTCCCTGCAGGTGGTACGCCACGGTGGTAATCAGTCCGTGCGAGGACCGCACGAGCTCGGTACCGGTGTTGTGAAGCACGAAGCATCCGGTGCCATAGGTGTTTTTGACCTGTCCGGAGTGGAAGATCCCCTGGCCGAAAGCTGCGGCCTGCTGGTCGCCCAATATGCCGGTGATGGGGATGCCGGTAAATCCCGACCCATCCGCCACGGTGCCGAAGTGGCCGGAACAGGGTTTGATACTCGGCAGGGCCGCCAGGGTCTCCTCCACTGGCAAGCCCAACAGCTCGATGAGTTCCCGGTCCCAGTCACCCTCGGTGAGGTTCATCAGCAACGTACGGGAGGCGTTGGTGATGTCGGTGGCATGGGTACTCCGGCCGGTGAGGTTCCACAAAATCCAGGAGTCGATGGTGCCGAACAACAATCGACCTTCTGCAGCCAGCTGGCTGACTTCGGGGACGTGGTCCCATAGCCACCGCATTTTCAGCCCCGAGAAATAGGAGGCCACCGGAAGACCGGATAGTTCTCGGACCCGTGGCGAGCGCTCGGCCAGTCGGGCGACCATCTCGTCGGTGCGGGTATCCTGCCAGACAATGGCCCGGTGGACCGGACGTCCTGTCTGCACGTCCCAGGCCACGGTGGTTTCGCGCTGATTGGTCATCCCGATGGCGACAATATTCGAAGCGGTATACCGGCTACGCGCTAAGCACAGGGCCATCAGTTCCCGGATGTTCTGCCAGATCTCTCCGGCATCGTGTTCCACCCAGCCAGGGTGAGGGAAGTACTGGCGGTGTTCCCGTTGCGCGAGAGCCACCTGGGTGCCGTCGGCCGCATAAATCACCACCCGCGAGGAGGTTGTTCCAATATCGAGACTCATCACCACAGATTCCGCCATAGTTCCTCACCCTAACCGTTCAGTAGCCCATCTCACACTAGGCTGAAAGGGTGTTCACCAACTCCCCGACCCGCATTCGCTTCCGCGACCAGCTCTGTCCGCCCACCCCGGTGCGTGATACCGCGACCTTCACCGGGTTACCGATGCGCTTTCCCGAACGCCGTCTTCTGTGGCTGGCCGACCCGGTCTCCGGGGAGCCCACCCCCACGGTTCTCTACCACTACCGTCCGGCAACAGGCACCACCCAAACCAGTACTGCTCACCGTCCCGATCCGGTGGTGATGGTCCACGGGTTCCGTGGCGACCACCACGGGCTCCAGTTGGTAGCCGACGCCTTAGCCGACCACGAGATATATATCCCGGACCTACCCGGTTTCGGGGCATCCCCCGCCCTTCCCACCGCTCCGCACCGGTCGGAGGACTTCGCTGCGCTCATTAATCAGCTACCCGAGGCGTTGGGCCTGAGCACCTCCCCGTGGCTGGTGGGGCACTCTTTTGGTTCGATTGTGGCCAGCTACGCGGCCGCAACCGCCACGTCTCGTTCATCAAGTTGGCGCAGGCTGGCATTGCTGAATCCCATTGCCCGCCCAGCTTTAGCAACCGATGGCTCCTGGTTTGAGCGCGTCGGGACCGCAGTCACGGCTGGCTTCTATCGGGCCTGTGCGAGCCTGCCCTCCGGGTTGGGCCGGTGGGCGCTATCAGCCAGTCCGATGGTGTGGGCCACCGGTGCTGTGATGTCAGAGACCGACGACCGTCGTATCCTGGCCTACACCCACGACCAACACCAGCAGTACTTCTCGGAGTTCGACACTCCCCACAGCCTGTTACAGGCCTATCAGGCCTCCATCTCCACCACCGTCGCCGAGGCGGCTCCGGACATCACGGTCCCGGTGTTGCTGATTGCCGGTGGGAAAGACCCGCTGGCCTCGGTGGATGACCAGCGGGTGTTGGCCACACGGTTTGGTCCCTCGTCTCACGTGCGGTTGGAGGTCATTGCCGAGACCGGGCATTTGATGCACTACGAACAGGCCCCGGCCATCGGCAGGTTGCTGACCGACTGGATGAGTGAGGTGGCTTAGAGCTCGCGCACTCCCCCAATGCGAACTTTCACGCTGGTGGCCGAGCGTTCGGCAGACAGCACCGCCTTTTGAGCCCGCAAAGCGGCCTGGACGGTGCTGGCCACCCGGTGCGGGTAGAACAGCAGAGCCCGCCACCGGGGTTCCTCGGTAGCTTCCACCGTGGCCTCCACCGGGGTGGGCCCAATCCACGGGGACTGTTCGGCACGATAAGGCAACTGCACGCCGGCAATAAATTTGTGCACCTCTGCACTGGTGCCGGTCACCTCGGCCACCTGAGTGATCGGCGGAAACCCCAGCTCGGCCCGGTCGGCCAGGGTGCGGGAGGCGAAACTGACCGGGTTCATCCGCACCAGGGCTCCTACGATCTCTTGGTGGGTTGCGGTGACGACCACCAGTCCCCCATCGGATGCCGAACGCACCAGCGTGGCGGCTTGCATCCAGTGGCTCATCACCGTCTCTGGAACCATCAGTCCCTCTCGTTGTAGCTGCGCGTCCCCGTCCAGCAAGAGCGCGGTGGCGTATCCGCCGGGGGCCACCGGCTCCGAGCCGGGGGTGGCCACCACCAGGGCGGGCTCGTCGGTGATGCTGGCGACCATGTGGTCGGCCGAGGAGGAAATCACCGGCACCTGCGGGAAGGCCCGGCCCAGCTCGTCAGCGGTGCGGTCCACGCCCCGAGCGCCGGCCCGCAGTCGGGAGTTGCCGCAGTTGATGCATCGGTAGTCGCGGTGCCGGGCTCCGCACCATCGGCAGGCCAGTTCGCCACTGGCGGCCGCCATCCGGTCGGTGAAGCTCAGCGGACCGGTACAGTTCGGACACCGGGCCGGGGCATGACACCGGGTACAAAACACCCCGGGGATAAATCCGGCCCGATGCACCTGGACTAACACCGGACCACCTACGCCCTGGGTGCGGGTACCGTCTAGTCCCTCGCGGGCGGCTTGCCAGGCCAGACCGGGTAGTCGTGCATGGGGCCCCATGTGGTCGCGTCTGGCATGAAAACTGTCGGCGGTGGAGACTACCCGCGGGGCTAATCGATGGCGGGTGTGGCGCTCCGGGCTGATGTCTCGGGCCTGGCCGGTCTCAACCAGGTATTGGGTCGCGGTACTGCGGGAGGGCGAGACCAGCAACAGCCGTGCCGGTGCAGTCGTCTCGGCCGTGGCACCGGTACGACGCCGGGCGACGTGGGCGACCTGGTGGTAGGGTGCTCGGGGTTCGGTGAGCTGATCGTCGGCGTCCTGATACACCGCCACCAGCCCCAGCTGATGCACCGGGGCCCAGATGGCCGACCGGGTGCCAATCACCACGTGCCGGTGGCCGGCCAGAATCTGCAGGAATGACCGGTAGCGCTGGGTGGGCCCTTGTCGGGAGTCCAACCGGGCATAGTGATGCTGCCCCACCCGGTCGGCGACACGTCGCTCGAGCCGATCGAGGTCTTTGAGGTCCGGCACCACCAGGATGCTGCTCTGCTGCCGTGCCAGGGTCCGGGCGGCGGCATCGGCGAGCAACGCCATCGAGTCCCAGGCGCCGAAGCTGGAGGGAAGACTCAGCGCAAAGCTCGTCGCAGTGTCTTCGGGGCTGGGTTCTGCAAAGAGCCCTTCCCAGCCGGGAAACACCGTCCAGTCCACGGTCGGCGATTCCTGGTCAGTCTGCTCGGGGTGTTCGGGCCAGACCGGTTCCCGCACAGTGCCGTGGTCCTGGGCCCATTGGCGTTCGAGTTTTGCCACTCGCGGTGGGATGGCAGCCCGGAGAACATCAGCAACCGTGCCGGCGTAGTCGGCGGCCACGGTGGTGGCCAACCGGTAGATATCCTCGGTCAGCACGGGCAGGGCCGAGACCACGGTGCGAATCGGAGTCAGGGTAGCCCGGGTGGAGATGGTGTCGGTGCGCTCGACCAGCCAGCCGGCCATGGTCTGGTGACCGAACCGGACTTTGACTTTCACCCCCGGTTGCGCCGGGGCATCCAGTTCGGGCGGAATCAGGTAGTCGAATAGCCGGTCTAAATGCGGGACCGGGGATTCCAGCAAGACCTTTGCCACGGGCCGGTCGGGCCAGCCGGTGGGATGTGGTGGCAGGGATGGCTCTGGGACAGGTAGGTCAAAGAGCGCATCGGTGGGTGGCACGTCACCAGCCTACAGCCGCGCGCAATGCCTCCACCTGATCGAGGCGTTCCCAGGTGAAGTCGGGATCTTCCCGCCCGAAGTGGCCGTTGGTGGCGGTCTTGGCGTAGATCGGACGCAACAATTTCAGGCTGGAGATAATGGCGGCCGGACGCAGGTCGAAGACCTGATTCACCGCGGCAATGATCTGCTCGTGGGAGATCTTTTCGGTCCCAAAGGTGTCCACGTACAGACCAACGGGGCGGGCCTTGCCTAGTGCGTATGCCACCTGGAATTCGGCCCGGTCAGCCAACCCGGCGGCCACCACATTCTTGGCCACCCAGCGCATCGCATAGGCCGCCGAGCGGTCCACCTTAGAGGGATCCTTACCGGAGAAGGCGCCACCACCGTGGCGGGCCATCCCACCGTAGGTGTCGACAATGATTTTGCGACCGGTCAATCCGGCGTCCCCGACTGGACCACCAATCACGAAGGGTCCACCGGGATTGATAATGTAATCAGCGTTCGAGTAGTCCAGATCGGAACTGGCCAGTACCGGATTGATGACGTGCTTGATCACATCAGCACGGACCGTCTCTTGGGACACGTCCGAGGTGTGTTGGGTGGAGACCACCACGGTTTCCACGGTCACCGGTCGGTGGTTCTGGTCATAGCCGACGGTGACCTGGGTTTTGCCATCCGGTAGCAAGTAGGACATCGGGGTGGATTCCAGGTTCCGCACCGTGGTCAGTCGTTCCGAGAGTCGGTGGGCTAAATAGGCCGGGGCCGGCATGTAGACCGGGGTCTCGTTGGTGGCGTAGCCGAACATGATGCCCTGGTCGCCTGCTCCTTGCAGATCAATCTGGTCGACTGAGCCGTCGCGGGCCTCCAGGGAGCGGGACACGCCCGAGTGGATATCCGAGGACTGCTGTCCGATGGAGATATTGACACCACAGGTTGCGCCGTCGAACCCATTGGCCGAGGAATCATAGCCGATGCCCAGAATCGTATTGCGCACAATTTCGGGGATCTCCACGTAAGCGGAGGTGCGCACCTCCCCAGCAACCTGCACCAGCCCGGTCGTGGTCAGCGTTTCCACCGCGACCTTAGCGTTGGGGTCCTGGGCCAATAAGGAGTCCAGGATGGCATCCGAAATCTGGTCACAGATCTTGTCGGGGTGTCCGCTGGTCACCGATTCTGAGGTGAACAGACGCAACTCGCCCGAGCCCACGCCCTCGTAATGGGCGTAGCCGGAACCGGTGGTGTTCTGAGAAGAATGCTGAGCTGTCACGGTTCGCCATTCTACCGCTCAGCGCTGAGCACCTGCAGTCCAGAAGTCACGAGCTGTTATCTTGCTCGCAACCCGGCCAGCGCCCAGAGTCGCTTCCGGAACCTCTTAGTGTGCGTTGATGTTCTCCACGACCACGGCCAGACCTTGACCGACTCCAATGCACAGGCACGCCACACCCCAGCGGTCTCCGGATTCGTGCAGTCGTCGAGCCAGGGTCCCTAGCACGCGAGCCCCGGAGGCACCCAACGGGTGACCCAGCGCGATGGCTCCACCCCAGGTATTGACAATCCCCTGGTCCACACCCCAGGCGTCCAAACAGACCAGGGTTTGGGCGGCAAAGGCCTCGTTGAGCTCCACCGCTGCGATGTCGTCCCAGGTAATTCCCGCCCGAGCAATAGCACGGTTGGTGGCTTCCACGGGCGCATACCCGAAGAACTGGGGCTCATTAGCGGAGGCTGCGCGTCCGGCAATGCGCACGAGGGGTTCCAGCCCCAGAATCTCGGAGGCCTTGCCGGATCCAATCCACACCGTGGCTGCTCCGTCGTTCATGGGCGAGGCGTTACCAGCGGTCACGGTGCCGTGGTCTTTCCGGAACACCGTGCGTAGCCCGGCCAGAGTTTCCGGGGTACATTCTGGGCGGATGGTTTCGTCCCGGTGTAGCTCGGTGCCGACAACCGGGGAGACCAGGTTGTCGTAGGTGCCGTTGTCCCAGGCGGTGGCCGCCAGCTGGTGGGAACGGGCCGCGTAGTCATCCATCCGTTCGCGAGTGATCCCGAATTTCTCACGCAACTGCTCGGTGGCCTCCCCTAGCGAGACCGTCCATTCAGCCGGCATGTTGTCGTTAATCAGTCGCCAACCCAGCGCGGTATTGGATAGCTGCAGGTTATACATCGGGAACGGGCGATCGGTTTTCGGCAACACCCAGGGCGCTCGCGACATGGACTCCACCCCACCGGTGAGGATCAGATCGGCATCACCGACCTCGACCTGGCGGGAGGCGACCATCGCTGCATCCAGGCTGGAACCGCACAGGCGGTTGACCGTGGTACCGGGAATGGATACTGGGAGCCCAGCCAGGAGCGTGGCCATGCGCGCAACATTGCGGTTGTCTTCTCCAGCCCCGTTGGCATTGCCAAAGATCACTTCGTCGATCTGGTCGGCTTCAGAGAGTTCATTGGGCAAATTCGGCGCCCGTTTGACGAGCTCGCCGATCACGTGAGCGGCTAGGTCATCCGGACGCACGGCCGCCAGTCCCCCGCCGATTTTGCCGAAGGGGGTGCGCACTGCGTCGTAGACGTACGCGGGTTGTAGAGCGGTCATGGCGGTCCGTTCTCCTTTATGAGAGTGCCCTAGATCACTTCTGGGTGATTATTCTAGTGTGGTCGCCACTAACCGACCGGTACATTGTCGCTGACATGCTTGCAGACACACCACAGGCCTGATCTTCTGTCCGCTGGCTAATCATCCTGGCAAAAGATCAGGCCCTGGTGGTCATGATCTGGTCGGCGTGACGGTTCACAGACCGACTGAGTCAGCTCCATAGGCCGCCTGGGAATCAGAGAATCCCTCGAACTTCAGCTGGTCGATGAGTCCAGACCGGGAGAAACCGGACATGGATACATAGCTCTCTGCTTTTTGGGCAGCTTGCTCATTCCAGTCAACCGTCATTTGCCCCACGGCGGCAGTAGCATCCGCAGTGGAGAACCCTTCGAATTCCAGTTGCTCAATCAGACCAGACTCCGAGAACGCCATGGTGCTCAGATAGCTTTCGGCTGATCTGCCCGCCTGTGCACCCCAATCGACCGTCAGGCTGTCAACCGCAGCGGTGGCTTCTTTCTCGGTGAATCCTTCGAAGATGAGCTGATCAATGAGTCCAGATCGGGAGAATCCCGAGTACGAAAGATACGATTCTGCTGCTCTGACCGCGTTCGCCTCCGCCTCGCTCACTGGGTTTTCTTCTTCAGTCGGGCTCACGTTAGCAGTAGGTGCCTCAGACGCGGCCTCGAGTGGCACGTCGGATGCCTCCTGGCCTTCAGACTCCAAGGCAATATCGGCCTCGAGATCAGTGTCGAGGGCTGGTTCGGTGTCCGTTGGCGTCGGTGTTTTGACCTCCGGCGTCGTGTCCTCGGTGGTTGTGGCAGCCATGGGTTCTGCCTCGGGTTGCTCCGTTCCAGCTGCGAGGCCTCCGATCAGAACGCAGAGCCCCAGTCCACCAGCGATCAACCACGTTCGTTTGAGCTTGTACCAGGGACGTTTGGGCTGAGACTGCTGGGGAGGAGTCTGGTCCGGAAGGGGGTTGCGGAAATGAGCAGGTGGTTGGGTGGGTGGATAATACTGCGCCATGATGGGTTGTCCTGTCTGTGAGCGCTCACCGCAGGTCGAAACCGAGAGGCCACGACACGAGGTGTGAATGATCAACGGGTGATCAGCGCGAGCAACTGTGGCAGTCGCTGGCCCGATCTTCTCAAAGGCTAAGAGCCACCACAGACATGATAAGACTCTGGCGTTTCATCAGGGTCGGGATCAGGCCCATGACCGCCGGGCTGACAGCTGCTCAGCCACGGCAGAGATGATCTTTGTAGCCACCTGGTCTTTGGTTCCCACTGCGGCGACGGGCTCACGGTGGTCGGCGTACAGGATGGTGACTTCGGTGTCGTCTTGGCCGAAGACTTTGCCAACACCAACCTGGTTGACCACGAGCATCTCACAGCCTTTACGCTCGAGTTTTTGTTGCCCGTAGGTCAGCACGTCGCCGTGTTCGTCCCCGGTTTCGGCGGCGAAGCCCACGATCAGGCCCGGCAGGTTCTCCCCGTCATCGCGGGCTTGTACCGTGGTGGCCAGCACGTCTTCGGTTAGTTCGAGTTCAATGACCGGCACGGGCTGTTCGGCGGTCTTTTTGATCTTGGACTCTCCTACCGTGCGGGGCCGGAAGTCCGCCACAGCCGCGGCCATGATCAACACGTCGGCGCCACGTCCGTGGGTCAGGACCGCATCAAGCAACTGACGGGTGGATTCAATCTCGACGACCTCGATGCGCGGGTGCTGAGGAGCCGGAATGTCCATGGCGGCCACGATGAGCGTGACCTGAGCGCCCGCGCGGGCGGCTTGCACGGCCAGGGCCACGCCTTGTTTACCCGAAGACCGGTTACCTAAGTAACGCACGGGGTCCAGTGGTTCCCGGGTGCCGCCGGCCGAGATCACCAGGTGTTTGCCTTCCAGCGCCCCGGCTGATGGAGATACCAGGTTTTGGGCGTGGTCCCAAATAGCAGTTGGTTCGGGAAAGCGGCCTTGACCGGTATCCGTTCCGGTGAGTCGTCCGGAGTCTGGGTTGAGCACTTCGATTCCGCGCTCGCGCAGGGTAGCCACATTGGCCTGGGTGGCGGGGTTGAACCACATTTCGGTGTGCATCGCCGGGGCGACCAGGATGGGGCCGGTTGCGGTGAGCATGATGTTGCCCAGCAAGTCCGGTGCCAGACCAGCGGCGGTGCGTGCCAGAAAATCTGCGGTCGCCGGAGCGATGATGACCAGGTCGGCGTGACGGCCTTGACGTACGTGGTTGACCTCGTCGACGGCTTCAAAGGTGTCAGTGTGCACCCGGTTGCCGCTCAGGGCTTCCCAGGTGGCTTCACCGACGAAGTTCAGTGCCGAGCGGGTAGGGACCACGTGGACCTCATGTCCCGATTCGGTCATCAACCGCAACAACAACGCGGCCTTATAGGCGGCGATGCCTCCACAGACACCTAGGACGATGCGCACCGAATGGTCTCCCTTACACGCTCACACCGGATCGACGATGAGAGGTTCCCTACTTGTTGTCTTCGTTGTCCTCGGACTCGCTGTGGATGACCTCGTCCTCATCAGCTGGCAGGGCGAAGGGATCTTCGTCATCGGAGATCTCGAAGGCGCTGAAGTCATCGAGCTCTTCTTCTTCAGCCGGCTGCTGTACCTCGGAGGCGTGCTTGTATTCCAGCTGGTCGTCGTTGATCTCGCGTAGTGCAATCGACAGCGGCTTCTCGTTGAGCTTGGTATCTACCAGCGGTCCGACGTATTCGAAAAGACCTTCGTGGAGTTGCGAGTAGTACGCGTTGATCTGACGGGCACGCTGAGCGGCAAAGAGCACCAGCGCGTATTTGGAGTCCACCTTCTCCAGCAGGGAATCCAATGCCGGATTAGTAATGCCTTCGTACTGTTCAGTCACAAATTCTCCAGTCACCTCTCCGCAGCATGCGGAGACCATTCAGTGTCGTTTAGCTTGTTGGGTCTTGTCCTACCCTGGTCACGGGCGTGTCACCACATGCTCGGGGCTTTTGTTTCCCCGGGTCGAGGCCCATCAGGGTCACAAGTTCTGCCGCAGCCTGTTCGATGGTGTCATTGACCACGACCGCATCAAATTCTGGTTCGGCAGCAAGCTCTAGTTTAGCTGTTTCGAGCCGTCTTTGCTGTTCTTCGGGTGACTCGGTCCCTCGACCGGTCAGGCGGTGAACCAGCTCATCCCAGCTCGGCGGGGCAAGAAACACGAATTGTGCTTCAGGCATAGTCTGTCGTATTTGTCGGGCACCTTGCAAATCGATCTCCAGGAGCACGTGCTGACCGGATCGGAGTGCTTCGTCCACGGTATCTTTGCGGGTTCCGTACATGTTCTTGCCGTGGACCACCGCCCATTCGAGCATCGTGCCGGCCTCGATGAGGTCCTGGAACTCGTTGGTGGTGACAAAGAAGTAGTGTTTGCCATGCACTTCTCCGGGTCGTGGTGCCCGGGTGGTGGCCGATACCGACAACCACACGTTGGCGTAGTGATCCCCAATGTATGTTGACACCGTGCCCTTACCGACCGCTGTGGGGCCAGCCAGCACCGTGACCTGCGGGTGGTCGGGTTGGCCTGGACGCGGTTGAAAAGCACGGGGACCCGGCATCGGCGGGGCCACAGGCTGTTCGTCAGCGGGCTGATCGGCGCGTTCGGACTCCACAGTGTCACCTCGTCGGATCTGGATACATCGGTCATCTCAGGACTCGGCCAGGACTGGTCACGTCCCGCGGGGCCTGATCCCACCTTATCCAGCTTAGCGATCCGCACGTGGCCACGATCACCGCGGGGAAAGGTTTACTCTACGGCAAGACGCGCGTTGTGCCAGGCAATCAGTTTTTCCCGCTGGCGACGACCAAGACCACGCAATCGGCGCTTGGGTGAAATCACACAGGCTTCCATCACCGTGGTAGCGCGCACTTCTCCAACACTGCGCAACGCCGTGAGCAGGTCGATGCACCGCATCCGACCAATGGCGTCATCGAGATCGGCGATGGAGAACACATCTTCCAACGTGATCGCTCCATTGGCGAATGCAGCTTTCAGCTCTGCTCGGGCGGTGCGAGCTTCCAGCGCTTTTTCTCGGGCGGCCTGTCGTTCAGCAGGACTAAGTTGTTCCAAGACCATTTCTCTCACTCTCTCTGTGGTTTTATCGGCAGTGCAATCCTTCGGCGGGGGCAAATGTTCCCGCTGTCCAGAAACTCGCCACAGAGCAGAGTGAAACCCTAGGCGATGTGCACCCTAGCTAAAGAACACAGCGTGTTCTCAATTGCCTCCTGGATGCCCGATCGCTGGGGACCGGCCCGGAGAATCCCTCGAGAGGAATTCACGAGCACCTGGGGCCAGGCTCGACCGAAACCCGTGACCACATCGTCCACCCCGGCTCCCTGTGCGCCGAAACCCGGTGCGAGCAACGGTGCCTGGGTATCCGACAGGTCAATCCCCAGCTCTCGAGTCCGAGAGGCCACTGTGGCGCCAATAACGAGTCCAACGGATCCCATGACCGGCGCCCCAGTATGTCGTATCTCACTTTTGTTGTCACGACTTACCCTATCAATAATTGTCCGGGCGACAGAGTTTTCGGGCCCTCCCCGGTGCTGAACTTGTGCTCCCTCGGGATTGGAGGTCAGCCCCAAGACGAACACGCCACGGTGATGGCGCCGGGCCAGTTCAATAGCGGGTCGGAGTGACTCGTAGCCGAGATACGGGCTGAGGGTGAGTGCATCGGCTGCCAAGGCGGAGCCGTCGGCGAGCCATCCGTTAGCGTAACCGGCCATGGTGGAACCGATATCTCCGCGTTTGGCATCAGCGATGGTGAGGATCCCCGCTTCGCGGGCTTCGGCCAACACCGTTTCCAGCACCGCGAAGCCGGCTGAACCGTAGCGTTCGTAGAAGGCTACCTGGGGTTTCAGCACGGCCACCCCACCTGCTTGGTGTGGGTCATTGGTGTAGTCGTGGGCGACCTCGATCACCGTTCGACTGAAATGCTCTACTCCGTTGACATCGACCGGTAGCCCCCAATCCTGCATCAGTTCTGGGTGCGGGTCGATGCCAAGACACAGCTGACCGCGCTCGGCCATCGTGGCGGCCAGCCGTTGTCCGAACGGCTGGCGGGCTGCCGGAGGGGTGGTGTGGGTGGTCTGGGACGGGTCTGTCATGGTGATGCTCAGTTCTCGTTGATCGCCCGGTGCAGGTTCTCATCGTGGACCTGCAGGCTGGTGACATCCCAGACGAATTCGCGCTGGGCATCGATCGCCTGCAGGGCCGCCCCGAAGGATTCCAGGGTGGTAATGATCGGGATGCCACGACTGGTGGCAGCCGCCCGGATCTCGTAGCCATCACCGCGAGCATTGCCCCCCGAGGGAGTGTTAAGCACCAAATCTACGCGTCCGTCTTCGATCTGGTCCAAGATGGTTTCGGCCCGGGCATCTCCAGTATCTGTATCACCAGACTGATCGGTGATCTTGGCGACCACCTCGGTGGTGATGCCGTTGCGGGCCAGCACATCGGCGGTGCCTCCGGTGGAGACCAGGGTAAAGCCCATGTCCACCAGCGACTTGGCATACGGGACGACACCGCGCTTATCGCGGTTGGCCACCGAGATGAAGACCCGACCCTGAGTGGGCAATGGGCCTCCGGCTGCGGTTTGGGCCTTGGCGTAGGAGGTGTCGAAGTATCGGTCGATCCCCATCACTTCACCGGTGGAACGCATTTCCGGGCCCAACAATGCATCCACCACGCGCCCTTCGGGAGTACGGAACCGGGTAAAGGGCAACACGGCTTCCTTGACCGCCACCGCAGCGTTGATCGGCATCGAGGCGCCGTCGTAGGCGGTGGGGAGATCACCATGAGCTTTCAGCTCAGCGATGGTCTTGCCCACCCCGATCAATGCCGCGGCTTTGGCCAGTTGCACGCCGGTGGCTTTGGACACAAACGGCACGGTCCGTGAGGCCCGGGGGTTGGCCTCAATCACATACAGCACATCGGCTGCCAGGGCGAACTGGATATTGATCAGCCCACGGACGCCCACACCCTCGGCGATGGCTTCGGTGGCATCTTTGACCCGCTCCAGCACGTCACGGGCCAGGGTGCGCGGTGGGAGCACACAGGCGGAGTCACCGGAGTGAATACCGGCCTCTTCGATGTGTTCCATGATCCCGCCCAGATACATCTCGGTGCCGTCGTAGAGCGCGTCGACGTCAATTTCGATGGCGTCGTCAAGGAATTTATCGACCAACATCGGGTGCTCGGGGGTGATCTCGGTGGCGTTGTCGATGTAGCTGGACAGCGAGGCCTCGTCGTAGACGATTTCCATCCCGCGTCCACCCAGTACGTAGGAGGGCCGGACCAGTACCGGGTAACCGATCTCATCGGCGACCTTCTTGGCGTCGGTGAAGCTCACCGCGGTGCCGTTCTTCGGCGAGATCAGGCCGGCCTCATCCAGCACCTGAGAGAACGCGCCACGGTCTTCGGCCAGGTTGATCGCATACGGGCTGGTGCCCAAAATGGTCACCCCAGCATCGGCGAGTTCTTGGGCGAGCTTGAGCGGGGTTTGACCGCCCAGCTGCACGAACACACCGGCGACTCCCCCGGAGGCTTCTTCGGCGTGAATAATCTCCAACACGTCCTCCAGGGTCAGCGGCTCAAAGTAGAGCCGGTCGGAGATGTCGTAGTCGGTCGAGACGGTTTCCGGGTTGCAGTTGACCATGACCGTGTCGTACCCGGAGGCTTCTAGCGCCATGGTGGCGTGCACACACGAGTAGTCGAATTCCACACCCTGACCGATCCGGTTCGGGCCTGACCCCAGAATAATCACCGAGGCACGCTCGTGGTCGGCGACTTCGGTTTCGGCGTCATAGCTGGAGTAGTGATACGGCGTGTAGGCCTCGAATTCACCGGCACAGGTGTCGACGGTCTTATACACCGGACGAATACCGAGTGCGTGGCGGACACCGCGCACCACGGCCGGGTCCAGGTGGCGTAGCTGGCCGATCTGGGCATCCGAGAAGCCGTGGCGTTTTGCCCGGCTCAACACGGACTCGTTCAGTTCCGGTGCCTGACGGACCTCGCCGGCCACCTCGTTGAGCAACACCAGCTGGTCGAGGAACCACGGGTCAATCCCGGTGGCCTCATATAGTTGCTCGACGGTGGCCCCACCCAGCAGGGCGCGCTGGACCTGGCCTAGGCGGTCAACGGTGGGAGTCTTGGCGGCCTCGATCAGCTCCGCAACTTCGTGCGCGTCGGGCACGGTGAAGTCCAGTTCTGCCCCGGACTGTTCCAGAGACCGCAGGGCCTTCTGCAGGGCTTCGGCGAAGTTGCGTCCCAGCGACATCACCTCGCCGACGGCCTTCATCGTGGTGGTCAGGGTTGGGTCGGCGGCCGGGAATTTCTCGAAGGCAAACCGCGGGACCTTCACGACAACGTAGTCCAGCATCGGCTCAAAAGCTGCCGGGGTCTTCTGGGTGATGTCGTTGGGGATCTCGTCCAGGGTGTAGCCCAGCGAGAGCTTGGTGGCGATCTTAGCGATCGGGTACCCGGTGGCCTTAGAGGCTAGCGCTGAGGAACGGGAGACGCGCGGGTTCATCTCGATGACCACGATCCGGCCGTTGGTGGGGTTGACGGCAAACTGGATGTTACAGCCACCGGTATCGACTCCGACCTCGCGGATGATGGCGATCGAGATATCGCGCATCTTTTGGAATTCGCGGTCGGTGAGGGTCAGCGCGGGGGCGACGGTGATGGAGTCACCGGTGTGTACGCCGACCGGGTCGAAGTTCTCAATCGAGCAGACCGCGACCACGTTATCGGCCGAGTCACGCATCATCTCGAATTCGAATTCTTTCCAGCCCAGGATGGATTCTTCCAGTAGCACCTCGTTGGTGGGTGAGTACTGCAAGCCGGCACCGGCAATGCGGTGCAGGTCTTCTTCGTTATAGGCCAGCCCGGAGCCCAGTCCGCCCATGGTGAATGAGGGGCGCACCACCATGGGATACCCCAGGTGCTCGGCGGCTGCCAGGGCTTCGTCCATGGAGTGCACAATCTGCGAGCGGGCGGACTCGGCACCGCAACGTTCCACCACGCCTTTGAATTCTTCACGGTTTTCGCCCAGCTCGATGGCGTCAATATTGGCCCCGATCAGTTCCACGTTATATTCGGCCAGCACCCCGTTTTGATCCAGCGCGATGGCGGTGTTCAGCGCGGTCTGTCCGCCCAAGGTGGGTAGCACCGCGTCGGGGCGTTCGGCGGCAATGATTTTGGCGACCACTTCGGGGGTGATGGGTTCCACGTAGGTGGCATCAGCCAATTGCGGGTCAGTCATGATGGTCGCTGGGTTGGAGTTGACCAGGATGACCCGGATTCCTTCGTCTTTCAGCACCCGGATGGCCTGGGTTCCGGAGTAGTCGAATTCTGCGGCCTGGCCGATCACGATCGGACCGGAACCGATGACGAGAACTGAGTGCAGATCAGTGCGTTTGGGCATGAGAGTTCTTTCTCCTTGGCGCTTAGCGGGTGGCGCGGTAGGCATCCATCAGTTCGGTGAAGTGGTCGAACAGCGGGTGCGAGTCGTGGGGTCCGGCGGCGGCTTCGGGGTGGAATTGGACCGAGAAGGCCGGCAGATCACAGGCAGTGAGTCCTTCCACGACCTGGTCGTTCAGGGAGTAGTAGGAGACTTTAACCGCCCCGTAGGCGGCTTCTGGTGCGCGCTGAGCCTGGCCGCGGGGTGCGTCAACGGCGAACCCGTGGTTTTGGGTGGTGATCAGGGTTTTGCCGGTGGCTTCTTCCAGCACCGGCTGGTTGGGCCCACGGTGACCGAACGGCAACTTATAGGTGTCAAAGCCCAGCGCGCGACCGAAAAGCTGGTGGCCGAAGCAGATACCGAAGAACGGAATCCGCTTCGTGAGTAGCTTACGCAGGGTGGCGACCTGCTCGTCAGCGGTGGCCGGGTCGCCAGGTCCGTTGGAGTAGAACACGCCGTCGGGGTCCAGCTCGACAATGGTCTGCAGGCTCGTGTTGGCCGGAAGCACCTCGAGGCGGATTCCGCGCATGGCCAGCTGGCGCAGTGTGGCGGCTTTGACGCCCAGATCCAGCACGGCGACCCGGTAGGTTTCCTCGATGTTGTCGTAGCCGTAGTCGGCCGGTCCCACCGAGTAGGCTTTCTCAGTGGTGACCCCGTCGATCAGGCTCAGGCCCTTCATCGACGGTTGGTCTGTGACCTGGCTGATGAGCTGTTCCAGTGGTGCGTGGGCGGACTCGCCGGAGAAGATGCCGGCGTTCATCACTCCGACAGTGCGCAACCGGCGCACCAGCGCTCGGGTATCGACGCCTTGGATGCCCACAATGTCGTTGGCCACCAGGTCATCTTCCAGTGACCGGGTGGCCCGCCAGGAGGATACCACGCGGGAGGGCTCACGAACCACCAGGCCGGCGCACCAGTAGCGTTCGGATTCGAAGTCTTCGTCGTTGGCCCCGGTATTGCCGATGTGCGGGGAGGAATGGACCACAATCTGACGGGTGCACGAGGGGTCGGTGAGCACCTCTTGGTACCCGGTCATGCCGGTGGTGAAGATGGCTTCTCCCAGGGTGGTCCCGACGGCTCCGTAGGACCGTCCGGTGAAGGTGGTGCCGTCTGCTAAGACGAGCACTGCTGGTGCGGTATCTGTAAGGCTCACGGTTGGGTTTCTCGCTTCCTGCTACACATTTCTCGACGCGAACGACTCGACACAAACGACGCGACGGTGGTGGGCTTTACTCTGGTTGGCGCTGCTGGCTGGTCTGGTGCATCGTCTCCAGGAGCGTGTGTTGGTCTGCACTGTTGCGGGTTCGGAACCCGGTGGTCACCGGGATCTGCCCCAGATTCCATCCGATGGTGATCAGTCCGTCTTTTTCCACGAACTTGCCGACCATCCCGGAACTGGTACTGATCTGGGTGATATCTCGGAACGGAATCACAAAGTTTGGGGAGCCTTCCAGCAACAGCACCACGCCCAGAGGGTGGACCTCGCACTGGGCGCGGGTCCGGATCCCCAGACCATGCACGGCCACCCGATCCAGCCAGTCTTCACCACGCACGGTGCTGACATATATGCCCTGGGCTTGAGCTAGTGGCTCGGTGGCTAACAGTCGGTCGGGCACCGGTAGTGGGGCCGGGATATTGACTTGCCGGCGTCGCCGCGCGCGCCACCCGAACCACAGTCCCAGCACCACCAGTCCGATCAGGCCCAGAGTCAACAGAATGATCACCAGGTAGGCCCCGGTATCTGATTCGGCCTCGGCATTGGTGGCCATGACGGTGACAAAAGGTGACACGCTGTGGTTCTTTCTCCTCGTAGCGGGTGGGCAGTATCAGTGGCTTGGCGAGATCACTAGTCGACTGGGTGCGCCGGGGTTTGCCGGCGGCCGGCCTGAACGTGCGGGTTCGGGGTCGCCAACTGGCCCTCGGCCACCACCTGGTGGCCCCGGTAAAACACGTGGCGCACACTGCCAGGTAGCTCCATGCCGCGGTAGGGCGTGTTGCTGGATTTGGATACGTGTTCGGTCGGGTCCACGGTAAAGGTGGTGTCAGGGTCGTAGAGGACCAGGTTGGCCACCACCCCGGTGCGTAGCTCGCCCTCGGGGCTGATGTGGCCTTGGTCGCAGTCCCCGGCGATGCGGGCCGGGGCGGCTGAAAACGCGTGGGCGATCCGATTCCAGTCACAGGTTCCGGTGTCAATCATGGCGTGTTGGACCACCGAGAGGGCCGTTTCGAGCCCGGTCATGCCCATCGCGGCCACCGGCCATTCGCATTCTTTGGCTTCGGCGGTGTGCGGGGCGTGGTCGGTGCCAATGGTGTCGATGGTGCCATCGGCGAGTCCGGCCCGTAGCGCCAGCACATCGGACTCCCGGCGTAGCGGCGGGTTGACTTTGAACACCGGATTATAGGTGGCCACCAAGTCTTCGGTGAGCAGCAGGTGGTGCGGGGTGACCTCGGCGGTGATGTCGATCCCTTGGGCTTTGGCCCAACGGATGATTTCCACCGACCCGGCGGTCGAGACGTGGCAGATGTGTAGCCGGGAGCCCAAGTGATGGGCCAACAACGCGTCGCGGGCGATGATGGATTCTTCCGCCACAGCCGGCCATCCGGCCAGTCCCAGGGTGCTGGACAGGCTCGATTCGTTCATCTGCGCACCCTCGGTCAGCCGGGGTTCTTGGGCGTGCTGGGCGATGAACCCGTTGAAGGATTTCACGTATTCTAAGGCCCGGCGCATCACCAGCGGATCCCACACGCAGTGCCCGTCATCGGAGAACATACTCACCTGGGCTTGGGAGGCATGCATAGCAGACAGCTCAGCCAATTGTTCGCCAGCCAACCCCACGGTGACGGCACCGACCGGGTGTACATCGCACCAACCAGCGGCGCGACCCAGGGCCCAGACCTGTTCGACCACCCCGGCGGTATCGGCCACCGGGGTGGAGTTAGCCATCGCATGGACCGCGGTAAACCCACCCTTGGCGGCCGCCCGGGTGCCGGTCTCGACGGTTTCAGCATCTTCTTTACCGGGCTCGCGTAAGTGGGTGTGCAGATCCACCAACCCCGGGAGCACGACCATCCCGGTGGCGTCACAGGTGGTGGTTTCCTCCGGGGCGGGCTGAGAATCGTGGGCGCAGGTCACGTCCTGACCGGTGGCGACCAGGATGCCGTCGCGGATCAGCAGGTCGGAGACCTGCCCGTTGGGCATGGTGGCCTGGCGAATCAGGGTGGTCGATGACATGGTTGGCTCAACCGTCCTTTCCGGGGTTCTCAGCAGCCAAGATCAGGTACAGCACGGCCATACGGATTGAGACCCCGTTGGCGACCTGTTCGAGCACGGTGTTCCGTGGCGAATCGGCCGCGGTGGAGGAGATTTCCAGCCCGCGGTTCATCGGTCCCGGGTGCATGATGATCGCTTCGGTGTCCTCCAGCCGGCTCAGCCGTTCAGACGTCAGCCCCCACCCGCGGGTGTACTCGGCGGTGGAGGGGAAAAACGACTGGTGCATCCGTTCCTGCTGAATCCGCAACATCATCACCGCATCCGGCTCGGTGGCCAGGGCTTCGTCGAGGTCGTAGGTGACCTCGCACGGCCAGGACTCGGCCCCCAGAGGCATCAGAGTAGCCGGTCCAGCCAGGGTCACGCGCGCCCCGAGGGTGTTGAGTAGCCACACATTGGAGCGAGCCACTCGAGAATGCAGAATGTCTCCGACAATCACCACGTGTCGGCCGGTCAAATCCTGACCCACCGGCGGGGCGGTGGCCGGGTCGGCCCCGTCGCGGAAGGCGAAGCGGTGGCGCATCGAAAAGGCATCGAGCAACGCTTGGGTGGGGTGCTCGTGGGTGCCATCGCCGGCATTGACCACCGGGGAGGAGCACCAGCCAGATTCAGCCAGTTGGTGGGCGGCACCGGATGCCCAGTGGCGCATCACGATCGCGTCAGCGCCGGTGGCTTCCAAGGTTTGGACGGTATCGCGCAGGGACTCTCCTTTGGACACCGAAGAACCCCGTGCGGAGAAGTTCAGCACATCAGCGCTGAGCCGTTTAGCGGCTGCTTCAAAGGAGATCCTTGTCCGGGTGGAATCTTCAAAGAAGAGGTTCACCACGGTGCGTCCGCGCAAAGCGGGAAGCTTTTTCACCTGACGGTCTTTGACCCCGGCCATTTCTTCGGCGGTATCGAGGATGTGCAGGGCGTCTTGGAAGCACAGATCCTGGGTGGACAAAAGGTGTCGCATGATCACCGCACCCCCGTTGCGGTCACGACGGTATCGGAGATGATCACGCAGTCTTCGTGCTCGGTGCCATCGACGTCTTCCAGCCAGACACTGACGCGTTCTGCCGTGGAGGTGGGCAGGTTTTTGCCGACATGGTCGGCGCGGATGGGCAGTTGCCGGTGGCCACGGTCGACCAGTACGGCCAGGCGCACAGCGGCCGGGCGACCAATATCAGATAGGGCATCAAGTCCGGCTCGTACGGTGCGTCCGGAAAATAGTACGTCATCGACCAAGACCACGACCGCATCATCGATGCCGTTACGCGGTAGCGAGGTCGGGACTGGGATCCGGGAGGCCTGGGTGCGCAGATCGTCCCGGTACAGGGTGATATCCAGGGTTCCGGTGCGTTCGGTGGCATCGAAGTCCGGGTCGATTCCGGCGATTTTTTCGGAAATTCGGTGGGCTAGTGGAACGCCTCGCCGGGGAATACCGAGCACCACGAGCTGATCGCTACCGTGATTCGATTCCAAAATTTCATGGGCCATTCGGGTTAACGCCCGGTCAATATCGGCCGCGTTGGCTACCACCCGGGCGAGCCGGGAGGCGGGGTTTTTGGGTTCGACAAAATCTCCCACCGTGTCTCCTTTCCCGCCTCACAGGACGGTCTTTAAAGGATGTCCCCAACCGGTTGGTTCGGGGCGGTTTCCACTGGTCAACTCTAGCACGATCGTTCACCGGCCCGAGCGCATCGTGTTAGAGCACCAGGGTAGGTTTGACCTGCTGAATTCGTCCCAGCAGACCGTTGACGAAATCCGGAGACTCATCGGTGGAGTACTCTTTGGCGATGGTGGTGGCCTCCGAAACGGCCACCGCGTCGGGAACATCGTCGTTGAACAGCAGCTCCCAGGTCCCCACGCGCAGGGTAGCCCGGTCGAAGGCCGGCATCCGGTCCATGCTCCACCCTTGGGTGTAGGTGGCCAAAATCTCATCAATGCGGTCGTATTCGGTAATGACCCCGTCGACGATTTCGGCGGTATAGGGGTTGATGATTTGGTCGGTGTATTGCCGGCGCGCCTGCAACGCGGCCAAGGGTGTGGAGTGGCGTTGTTCGGCTTCAAAAATGATCTCGACGGCGCGTCGTCTGGCCCGTCCTCGCGAGGAGGTTCTCACGTGTTGTCCTGGTCCTTCTGATGATTTAACGGTCGGCACAGTATCTGAGATGACTGCACCCACCCTGCCGTGCGACGGTGGGCCGCTCAGCACCGGGTGGGTGTCTCGACAAGAGAAGTCTTAGTCGGTGACGCGACCCTGGTATTCACCGTTGCGGGTGTCAACCTTGACCTTGGTACCCTGCTCCACGAACAGCGGAACCTGCACCACGTAACCGGTTTCCAGGGTGGCCGGCTTGGTACCGGCCGAGGAGCGGTCGCCCTGCAACCCGGGTTCGGTGTAGGTGATTTCCAGGACCACCGAGGCCGGCATGTCCAGGTACAGCGGGGTGCCGTCGGAGATCGCGATGGTCACGGTCTCATTTTCCAACAGGTAGTTGGCTGCATCGCCGACCACGGACTCGGGGACGATGATCTGGTCGAACGTGGTGTTGTCCATGAAGACAAACTCGTCACCGTCGCGGTACAAAAACTGGTAGTCCGAGCGGTCCACGGTAGCGAACTCAACTTTAGCCCCGGCGTTGAAGGTCTTATCGATGGTCTTACCGCTGGTGAGGTTTTTGATCTTGGTCCGCACGAAGGCGCCACCCTTGCCGGGTTTGACGTGCTGGAACTCCTGGACGTTCCACAGTTGTCCGTCCAGGGAGATCACCGAGCCGTTTTTAATATCGTTACTGGTGAGCATGACCATGCGCCGTTATAACCTCACTTCGGTTGATGAACGTTGGGAAAGATGACCTCTAACAGTGTAACGCCTTTGCGCAGGCCTGTTCGTGCTGTTCGTCGGTTCCGGTACCTTAGTCGGCGATTTCCTGATAGGCGGCGAACAATAGTGACTCATCGGGAACATCGTAGGTGATGGGCCGACCTTGGCCTTCCAGAAGCACGAAGCGTAGCTGATCGCCACGGTTCTTCTTATCGCGTTTGATGCCATCCAGCAGGGCCGCCCAGCGGTCGCCGCGGTAGGAGGTCGGCAGCCCCAGAGCACCAAGAACGCTGAAGTGTCGTTCGGCGGTGGCGTCATCGAGTTTGCCCACCGAGCGGGCCAGCTCGGCAGCGAATGCCATCCCGATCGACACCGCAGCACCGTGGCGGTACTGGTAACGTTCGGCCAGCTCAATGGCGTGGCCTAGGGTATGGCCGTAGTTGAGAATCTCGCGGATTCCGGATTCCTTCAAGTCCTGGGAAACCACCACGGATTTCACGCGGATGGCGCGTTCAATCAGTTCCCGCAGCGCCGCCGAGTGCGGATTGGTGGCTTGTTCAGGTTCGGCTTCGATCAGATCCAGAATGTGTTCATCGGCAATGAACCCGCATTTGACCACTTCAGCCAGACCAGAGATTAGCTCATTCTTGGGCAGGGTGAGCAACGTGTCGAGGTCGGCCAGAACGCCCACCGGGGGGTGGAAGGCACCCACCAGGTTTTTACCCTCGGCAGTGTTAATGCCGGTCTTACCGCCCACGGCGGCATCGACCATTCCCAACAGCGTGGTGGGCATGTGCACCACGTTCACGCCACGTAACCAGGTGGCGGCGATAAATCCGGCCACATCGGAGACCGCTCCCCCGCCGACGGAGACGATCGCATCCGAGCGCGTAAATTCGTTTTGGCCGAGCACCTGCCAGCAAAAGGCCGCAACCTGGATGTGCTTGCCTTCTTCGGCGTCGGGGATTTCGGCGGTGATGGCGTTAAACCCGGCCTGATCAAGATCTTCTTTGACCACATCTCCGGTGGCGCGCAGGGCCCGTGGGTGGACCACTAGTACCTTGCGGACCTGGGTACCCAACATCTCGGGTAATTGCGAGAGCAAACCACGACCCACCACGACGTCATAACCACCTTCGCTGAGGTATTCCGAGCCCCCGGCGACCGGTATCACGCTGGGTTCGTCGTGCTCTTCGCGGGCCTGAACGTCCTCGGCCACCACACCCGCGTCGGCGCCAGCCGGTGCCGACGCGGGTGGTGTCTGCGGAGTTCGCTCGGTGGTGGGATCAGTCTGTGGTTGTTGATCGGTCATGATCGATATTCATCCTCACGTGCGGCCCGGGGTTCTTGTCCGGGCCATTGAGTACTGTTTTATCGAGTCTAATGGTCGTGGGTTTTTTCTGCTCGACGATACCGCCGGGCGATCTTTCCGGCGAGTTGACGAGGACTATCTGCAGTGGTATCAACGACCTGATCTGCGACGCTGCGGTAGAGCCGGTCGCGTTCGGTGGCGATCTGTTCCCACGTCTCGGCCGGGTTATTCTCTAGCATCGGTCGCCCCTGCCCGTCATCGAGCCGACGCAGGGCCTCCCGGGTGGAGACCTGCAGATAGATCACGTAGCAGTGCTCGACTAGGAAGTCGCGGGTGGTGTCTCGCAACACCGCTCCCCCACCCAAAGAGATCACCGTTTGCTGTTTTCCGGTGAGGGCTTCGGCGACTACCTGCGCTTCGGCGTCGCGAAAACCGGGTTCACCGTGGACACGGAAAAACTCGGGGATGGGGCCGTGCTGGTGAGCGAACAGCTCATCGGTATCGACGTGGTCATAGCCCAGTTCTGCGGCTAATACTGGGGCAAGGGAGGATTTTCCCGATCCCATCGGACCCACCAGGGCAATGGGTTGACCGCGGGTGTGTGAACTCACTGGATCGGATCTCCCATGTGGTCAGCTGACGTAGCCCCGCCGGTATTGGTCTGCAGGGTGGGTAGCGGGGCCAGAGAGTCCAGATAGGCGTTGAGGTTCCGCTGGACTTCAGCGATCGAGTCACCGCCGAATTTCTCCAGCACCGCTTCGGCCAAGACCAGGGCCACCATCGCTTCTGCGACCACACCGGCGGCCGGTACCGCAGCGACATCGGAGCGCTGGTGATGGGCCTTGGTGGTTTCTCCGGTGGCCACGTCCACGGTGTCCAGGGCCCGGGGAACCGTGGAGATTGGTTTCATCGCGGCCCGGACGCGAATGATCTCTCCGTTGGACATTCCGGCTTCAATACCACCGGCACGGTTGGTGCGACGTGCCACGGTGTTGTCCTCGGTGCGGATGATTTCGTCGTGGGCTTGACCACCTAGGCGGGTGGCGGTGGTGAAACCATCGCCAACTTCGACACCTTTGATGGCCTGAATGCCCATCAGCGCCGCTGAAAGTTTGGCATCCAGTCGGCGATCCCAGTGCACATGGCTACCCAGCCCGACCGGGGCATGGTAGACCAACACCTCCACGGTGCCACCCAGGGTTTGACCGTCCTTTTTGGCCGAGTCGATGATCTCCACCATGCGCTGGGAGGTCTCCGGGTCGGTGCAACGCAACGGGTCCTCGTCCAACCGGTGCACGTCGTCGGGGGTCGGGAGTTCGGCGTCCTCGGGCACAAAGACCGTGGAGATCGAGACGGTGTGGGAGACGGTGCGAATGCCCAGCTGGGCCAAGAAGTGTTGGGCAACGCGCCCCAGGGCGACCCGGGTGGCGGTTTCGCGCGCCGAGGCACGTTCCAGTAGCGGGCGGGATTCGTCAAAACCGTACTTCTGCATTCCAGCCATATCGGCGTGTCCCGGACGCGGCCGGGTCAGCGCGGCGTTGCGGGCCAGACCGTCGAGCTCGGCAGGGTCCACCGGATCGGGGTTCATGACTTTTTCCCATTTCGGCCATTCGGTGTTGGCAATGTGAATGGCCACCGGGGAACCGAGGGTGAGGCCGTGACGGACACCGCCGATGAGGGTGACCTGGTCCTTTTCAAATTTCATGCGGGCGCCACGGCCGTATCCCAGTCGACGCCGTGCCAGGGCATCCTGGATATCGGCGGTGGTGATCTCAATACCTGCCGGCAGGCCGTCGATAATGCCAACCAGTCCCGAGCCATGGGATTCACCTGCGGTGAGCCATCGCAACATATCTTTAACGTCCTTCAAATTCAGGGGGTGCAACGCGAGGAACCTTGGTGGTGCCCCAGGTCACCTCGCGCCGGTGCGGACTACCTACCAGCCTAAATCACCCTCGAGTCTTTCGGCGGTCGTGGTGTTAAACCGATCGCTTCGGCCATGGCCACAGTGACCGCATCCCAGTCGGGTTCTGCCTGGTGGGAGCTGGTAGCTTGTCTTGCCTCATGTTCGGCACGGAGCTCGGCAGTCAACAGCTTGACTTGTTCGACGGCTTGGTAGAGTAACATCTCCACACCGGAGATCACCTGTCCACCATTGCGATGCCAAACGAGGGCCAGCTGGGAGGGCCAGGGGTCATAAGCTACATCCAGCAGGGGTGGTAGCCAGGTGTAACCCGACAGGCTGTGAGCAAATTCGCTAGCTGCTCCGGGTGGGAGGGTGGAGATCACGTAGCGGTAGCGGTCCAGTTTCGTCAGCCCGGAGGCGATCGAGTCTATCTCAGCGGCCAATCCCAGATCGGTAGCGAGCTTGCGTTGGGGTTCAGTTTTGGCCTGGTTGCGGACCAAGAGCTCCACCCCGGTGACGCCCATGAGCTGTGCAGCTTCAATGGCCGCCGCGGCGGTGCCTCCGCCACCAATAATGCCCAGCGTCGACGAGGCCGGCGTCTCTGCCCGCATCAGCGCCCGGACGATGCCGTCGCAGTCGGTGTTATATCCGGTTGCCTGTCCGCTGGCGTCGAGTACCACCGTGTTCAGCACGCCCAAGCGCCGCACCCGATCAGAGAGCTGATCCATCAGTGGCACGAGGGCCGGTTTCAGCGGCATCGTCACCGAAAACCCCAGCCAGCGGGTGTGGCCGGTCGTCAATTCGTGGCGCCGGTCTCGGTAGAAGGTCTCCACCTGGTCGAGGTCGACATCGGCCCGGGTGTACTCAATTGCTAGCCCCAGGGCGCGGTAGGCGGCCTGGTGCAGGACCGGGGAGAGCGAATGGTCTATCGGGTGCCCCAATACGGCGGCCTGGCTCGGTGCGCTACGAGTGGTCACTGCGCACCGTTATCGACTGATTCGCCGTCTGTGCTCGGGGCACTGGGGTCGTCGTTGGATCCGCCACCACACATCTCGGGGTTGTCCTGACAGTACTGGCGGTATTCGTCGACGTTCTCGTTGTGTTCTTCCAGAGTGGCGGCGAATTTGGTTTCCCCAGTCTCAATGTTGACGGTCACCCAGTAGTAGTAGTCGTTGTCCTCTGGCTCTGCCGCCGCATCGAGAGCTTCCAGCGACGGGGAACCAATCGGCCCCGGTGGCAACCCGCGGTGGGCGTAGGTGTTGTACTCGTTGGACGCATCCTCACGGTCTTCTGCCGTAAACTGCAGAGACTGGGTGCCCAGCCCGTAGATCACCGTGGCATCAATCTGCAGGTAGCCGGCGGTTTCGGGGTTGGATGGATCCAGCCGGTTACGGATGATGCCCGAGACGGTCTGGAAGTCATCGGTGCGAGCTTCTGCCTGCAGGATCGAGGCGATGGTGACCAGGTCGAATTGGTCGTCCTCATCGGTGATGCCCAGCCGGTCGAACTCTTCCATGGTGGGCTCGATCATCAACTGCAAGATTTCTTCGGGGCTAGCATCCACGTCAAAACGGTACTCGCCGGTGGCGATATAACCTTCCAGGCTCTCGGCCTGTTCGGGTAGCCCGTAAGCGGTGGGGTCAGTAGCGGCTTCTTCAACCTCTTCCACCGAGTACTGGGTGGCATCGGCGATGGATTCATAGACCGCATCGATGCGGGTCCCGGAATTGACTGCGACATAGTTCACCCCGGGGTCTCCAATGCCTAACAGCCTGTCTGCTGCCTCGGAGGCTGACATTTGGCGTTTCATCTCGTAGTCGCCAGGCTGAATATCTTGAACGCTTTGGGCTTCGTCGAGCGCGTCGGTAAAGGCCCCGGTGGAGGCGACGATGTCTTCTTCCACCAGTCGGTCTCCGATCACAATGGGACCCTCACCGGGGTTCACGGTAAAGGTCACCGGTTCTCCTCCGGGTCCCTCGTAGTCGGCATTGGTGCCAGGGATCA
The DNA here is from genome assembly GCF_003185945.1 of Auritidibacter sp. NML120636. NCBI lineage: Bacteria > Bacillati > Actinomycetota > Actinomycetes > Micrococcales > Micrococcaceae > Auritidibacter > Auritidibacter sp. NML120636. The sequence continues at coordinate 166,143 of NZ_QHLO01000002.1, read as the reverse complement.
GCTGACGCAGTCCGATACCGACCACGGCCAGCAGTCCCACAAATACCACGAAACTTGCCGCCAGCACGAGGTATCGGCGACGCCGGCGCTTGGCACGCTCGGCGGCTTTTTCTTCGTTCACCACGGTGTACTTTCCGGAGCCGTCGGCCACGGTGAGATACCCCAGTGCCTCGAGTTCCTCGTCTTCGTCATCATCGGCATGATCATGGTCGGATTCCTCAGCGTCGAAGCCGGGATATTGCCGTCCGTCCTGTGGCAACGGGTCCAAGTCGCCCAGGTCTTGGTTCTGATCTGCCTCGTAGTGGGTGGGTTGGGAGGTATTGTGCTCGGGCTCTGCTCGGTCATGGTCAGGCTCGGAGGCGTGCTCGGTGGCCGGGACCGGGGCCGGAGCGTTCCCAGAGAGGTCCTCATCGGCCGCCGAGGCGGCTCTGAGAGCGGCCCAGCGTTGCCGTCGCGTCATCGGCGCTGGCTCGTCAGTCTGTGTACCACCCTCAGCCTTGTTATAAGCCTGGGCGGTTTGGGTGGTCTGTTCCGGAGTGGTGGCGACACCGTCTTCCGAGGCATCAGCGCGTACCTGTTGCGCACGTCGTGCCAGCTCGGCTGCTTGCTCCCGTTCGCGACGTTCCCGACGCGTCATCGGTCGCTGTTCGGAAGGTGAGCCGGTACCGGCGGATTGTTCATCCGTCATGACTGTCCTTCCGTTGCTTGTTCGGGTGCCGGAACCACGCGACGTCCTGCCCGTTGTCCATCGCGTTTCTCCACGGTCAGGGCGTGTTCCAGGATTTCCACAGCTGCGGCCTGGTCAATAACCGACCGCTGAGAGCGGGCGGAGCGTCCCGCCTGATGGAGTGATTGGGAGGCAAGGACCGTGGAAAGCCGCTCGTCAACCAGGAAAACCTGCACGTGGGCACATTCGGCGCTCGCGGCAAGTGTATCAGCAAGTCCCTGAGCGTAGTCTTCAGCGTCAGCGGTGGAGGCAGTGGATTGACCGTGTAAGTTGATCGGGTCTCCCACATACACCACGGTCGCTTCCCGGTCTCTGGCGACCGAGTATATGTAGCGCTGATCACCCCCGGAACCGTTGAAATCTCGACGCAGGGTCTTCACCGGGTGAGCCATAATCCCGTCGGGATCGCTGGCGGCCAGTCCGACGCGGGCGCGCCCGACGTCGACCGCGAGGCGAACTCCGCGGGTAACGGTGCTGTGCGTGTCGGACATCGGTGGGGTGGACTCTCCGTAAGCGGCAGGGGTCATAACGGGATGGGTCAGCTGCCTAGTGCTGGACGACCTCGTCCCGAATGGCTTGTAACGCGGCGTCAACCTGGCTGGCATCTTGGCCACCACCCTGAGCGATATCGGGCTTACCACCGCCGCCGCCACCGAGGACACCGGTAGCGGTTTTGACGAGCGTGCCGGCTTTCAGGCCCTGTTCCTGGGCCTGGTGGTTAGCTGCCACGGCTACCAGCGGACGGGATCCCGCCTCACCAATCAGAGCTACCACCACACTGGCATGTCCGGCCTGTTCCAGTCGGGCCTTGAGATCCAGCACGGACTGACGCAGATCATCTGCACCGGGAACGTGCCCCAGCGAGGCGGCCACCACGGTGGTGTTGCCGATGGTTTCAGCCTGATTGATCAGCCCGGAAGCTACTGCCTGCAGCTGGGCGGATTTCAGGGCGGCGAGTTCTTTTTCAACCTCGCGCAATTTGGCCAGGGTGGCTTCCACACGGCCGGGCACATCCTCGGCCGGGGCCTTGAGCATTTCGGTGAGCTGATTCATCAGGGTGCGCTCGGCAGCGAAATGCTCGAACGCATCGTAACCGACCAGCGCCTCCACGCGACGGTTACCGGAGCCCACCGACTGTTCGCCCAGCAACGCCAGGGTGCCAATTTCCGAGGTGGTCGTCACGTGAGTCCCACCGCAGAGTTCGCGGGACCAGGCGCCGTTCATTTCTACCACGCGCACCCGTTCGCCGTATTTTTCCCCGAACAGGCTCATGGCGCCCATGGCCTTGGCCTCATCCAGTGAAGTCTCCATGGTCAACACCGGGAAGTTATCGCGAATCGTGGTGTTGGCCAGGCCTTCGATCTCGGCCAGAGCGTTGGGTGAAATGGCATCCCGCCACGTGAAGTCGAACCGCAGGTAACCCTCTTTATTGAACGACCCGGCCTGAACTGCGTCATGTCCGAGAATATCGTGCAGGGCGGCATGGATAATATGGGTGGCCGAGTGCGCTTTCTGGGCGTCCAACCTGCGTTGCACATCGATCGCACCCACGGCTTCGGCGCCGGCGGGTACTTCACCTTCGGTCACCACCGCGGAGTGGACACTGAGCCCCTTGACCGGAGACTGCACGTCAGTAATCTTCAGGACGAAACCGTCACCGGTGATCACACCGGTGTCGGCCGCCTGGCCACCGGCTTCGGCGTAGAACGGGGTGGCATCCAGCACCACTTCGACTTCTTGGCCTTGCTCAGCGTAGCTCGCCTCGTGGCCTTCGACCAGCAGTCCGCGAATCCGGGATTCGGTGGTGTGCTCGGTATATCCGGTAAAGACCGTGTCGTGGCCCTGATGTAGCTGGTGGTATACCGCAGCATCCGCATGACCGGACTTTTTGGACTTCGCATCTCGTCGGGCCCGGTCACGTTGCTCGGCCATCAAGGCCCGGAATCTCTCTTCATCGACGCTCACCCCAGCTTCTTCGGCCATTTCCAGGGTCAGGTCGATGGGGAATCCGTAGGTGTCGTGCAGCTCGAAAGCATCCTGGCCCGATAGCGGGGTGCCAGCGCTCTTGGCAGCGGCCACTGAGTGTTCCAACCGAGTGGTTCCTGCCGCAATGGTGCGCAAGAAGGCTTTTTCTTCGGCATATGCAATGCGGGAAATCCGGTCGAAGTCGGTCTCAACCTCAGGATAGGTTCCTTTCATGGCGTCCCGGGAGACCGGTAGCAACTCGGGCAACACCGGCTTGGTGACCCCCATCAGTCGCATCGCGCGTACAGCCCGGCGAATCAGCCGGCGCAACACATATCCCCCGCCTTCGTTACCGGGGACCACGCCGTCGGAAATCAACATCAGTGAGGACCGGATATGGTCGGCAATGTAGCGCAACCGCACGTCATTTTCGAACGTGGGGTCCGCAGGGTTCTCGCTGGAGGTGTAGGTGACCTGGGCGAGTTCTGCGGCCCGGTCGAGGACCGGACGCACCTGGTCGGTCTCGTACATGTTCTCCACGCCCTGCAAGAGCATCGCCAACCGTTCTAGTCCCAGACCGGTGTCGATGTTCTTATTCGCCAGTTCTCCGGCAATGTCAAAGTCTTCTTTGGTCCGGACCTCGGAGAGCTGATACTGCATGAACACCAGGTTCCAGATCTCCATGAACCGGGTTTCATCCGCGGCCGGTCCCCCGTCCACGCCATAGGCCGGACCACGGTCGTAGTAAATCTCGGAGCAGGGTCCGCCCGGGCCGGGCTGACCGGTATTCCAGTAGTTATCAGCTTTTCCAAACCGCTGAATACGCTCTTCGGGCAGGCCAACGACATCACGCCAAATGCTAGCTGCTTCCTCATCCTCTTCATAGACGGTGACCCACAGGCGTTCTGGGTCCAGTCCGTATCCCCCCTGGTCTTGGGGAGTGGTCAGTAGTTCCCACGCAAATTGGATGGCATCTTTTTTAAAGTAATCGCCAAAGGAGAAATTCCCGCACATCTGAAAGAAGGTTCCGTGGCGGACGGTTTTTCCAACTTCTTCAATGTCGGCGGTGCGAATACATTTCTGCACACTGGCGGCGCGGGTGAATGAGGGGGTTTCCTGGCCGAGGAAATACGGGATGAAGGGCACCATGCCGGCGATGGTAAACAGCAAGGAGGGGTCAGGAGACACCAACGAGGCTGAAGGCACCACCGTATGGTTCTTGGATTCAAAGAAAGCATTCCAACGGCGGGCAATTTCATGCGATTTCATGCAACGTGTTCCTTTTCATGCAACGTGTTCCTTGTACTGTATTTTCTGTTTCGCCACACACGCGTGGCGACTACCATGGGCTTGCCGAACGCTCCCCGACGCCGTCACCGTCGCCCGTGCGCCGATTGTCACGGAGACTGGAACCGGGCTTACTGCTTCGGGGGGTTGACCGTAGCGGTCCCTTGAATCGTGGTCATCTGCTGGGCCCGCAGGGTCCGTCGCGGAGCGGTCTGCGTGGTGGTTGGTTGGTCGTGTTCATCTTGGGACCGGAAGGCGGGAACTTCTTCACGCAACTGGGAGAAGAAGGCTTTAGCACCTTCGGTCACCGCCGTTGCGGTGGCACTGCCGGCCTGGCGTCCGATGTTTTCAGGGCTCAACGTGGTTCTCAGGGACTCCTCTGCACGCACCACAGCCTCATCACGGCCTTTGCAAATGAGCGTATGTCCAACCCATCCAAGTGCAACTCCCACACCCAACGTCAGGACCTTGTTGATCACGGAGGTTTCCAACCTTTCTCACGAGTTCGCCTAGCAAACACTCGTTTCCGACATGGTTACGAAATGATATCAATCTCCACTTTACCTTGTCAGCACGCTACCGTGGCGTCACAGGACCCACACTTGTCACACCAGATACCTCGGTTTGAACCTGCCCTTAACCAGCGGTACCCCGCTGGATCCCATCATCCAACGGGGTACGCTCCGGTAAGTCCGGGCTTAGCGCGAGTAATGCTCAACCACGAGATTTTCCTGGATACCCACGGGAACTTCAGAGCGTTCCGGGGTCCGAACCAGGCGAGCACGCAACTTGTCGATTTCCACATCGAGGTAGCCGGGAACATCGGGAAGCACTTCCTGGTGAGCTCCGGTGGCAGCAATCTGGAAGGGCACCATGGTCTCCGAGCGCTCGTGAACGTGGATCAGCTGGCCTTCTTTGACCTGGAAGGAGGGGCGGTCCACACGCTGACCGTCAACCAGGATGTGGCGGTGCACGACCAACTGACGAGCCTGAGCGATGGTGCGTGCGAAACCGGCACGTAACACCAGGGCATCTAGACGGGATTCCAGCAGGGTAATGAGGTTTTCACCGGCCTGACCGCTACGCCGCTTCGCTTCGGCGAAGTAACGGCGCATCTGGGCCTCACGCACGTTGTACAGTGCGCGCAACCGTTGCTTTTCCTTCAGACGAACCGAGTAGTCTGAGTCGGCGCGACGACGAGCGCGACCGTGCTGACCGGGGCCGTAGGGACGGCGCTCCATGTACTTTTCGGCTTTAGGAGTCAGGGCAATGCCGAGTGCGCGTGAGTGGCGCACCGTGCGGCGAGAACGCAAGTTCTTAGTCATGAATCAACTTTCTTGTCATACGGCAATGTCATGTTTGTTCCACTCGCTCGACAAGAACCGGAGGTTTCCGGGATACACAGCGAGCGTTCCTGGCCTCCCATATCATCTTCGGGAGAGCTGAGGGGTTTGCCGTCACCCGTCATCACTACCATTGCATCGTGGGCCCGGTGCAAACGCGGGTCCTGCGGTGAACGTGCCAGACTTGTCTACCTTATCAGAGATCGTCGCCGGCACCGAACCTCACCGAGCATCCTGACGGTGGTGTTGGTCTCGTGGACGCTTCTGGCCCTTGCTTAGTCTTGACTTGTGACGTCGTCGTGCTTGTCGTGGTTCTCGTGGTCGTTCTGTTCCGACTGCGCGGTCGGTACAGTCTTGTCCCTCGTGGTCGTTGTGGAAGTCTCAGCTTGTCGTGGCGCACTGGGATGACCGCGAAGAATATCGCGGATCACCGGTAGCCGTTCGGAGAGGGAACGTTCCACGCCGTTGGTTGTTGGATGGTAGTACTCCCGGTTTCTCAACGTGTCGGGCAGGTACTGCTGGGTGGCGATGCTGTGCGGGGCGTCGTGGGCGTACCGGTAGCCAACACCGTGTCCGAGTGCCTTGGCTCCGGGGTAGTGACTATCGCGCAGGTGGGTTGGCACGACCCCGGAGCGACCCGCGCGGACATCGGCGATGGCCTCGTTAATGCCTTGATAGGCCCGATTGGATTTGGGCGCGGTCGCCAGATGGACGACGGCTTCAGCCAGGATGATCCGCCCTTCGGGCATCCCGATCAACTGCACCGCTTGAGCGGCTGCGACCGCAGTTTGCAAAGCGGTTGGGTCAGCCATCCCAACGTCCTCGGAAGCCAGAATAATCAGCCGACGGGCAATGAACCGGGGGTCCTCACCGGCTTCAATCATGCGCGCCAGATAATGTAGCCCCGCATCCACATCCGAGCCCCGAATGGATTTAATGAACGCCGAGATCACGTCGTAGTGCTGGTCGCCGTCTTTATCGTAACGTAGCACCGCCCGGTCCATCGCCTGGGCTGCATCTTCTTCGGTGATCACCGGCACGCTGGGTTGCTCACCCTGTTCGGAGGTGGCAGAGGACTCCGGGGCGTGGTCGAGTGCCACCCCGGCGGAAGCCTCCAGCGTGGTCAGTGCGCGACGGGCGTCCCCGGACGCCATACGCACCAGGTAGTCCAGGGCTTGGTCGGACAGTGACACGGCGGAATTCAGACCGCGTTCATCGCTGACGGCTCGGGTGATCAGCCCGGAGATATCGTCGTCAGTCAACGGCTGCAAGGTCAATAACAGGGACCGAGATAATAAGGGGGCAACCACGGAGAAGGAGGGGTTCTCGGTGGTTGCTGCCACCAGCACCACCCAGCGGTTCTCGACCCCCGGTAGCAACGCATCTTGTTGGGCCTTATTGAACCGGTGAATCTCGTCGAGAAACAACACTGTGGTCCGACCGTAGAGATCTCGATCGTTCAGAGCTTGGTCCATGACCCGCCGCACGTCTTTGACACCCGAAGAAATCGCCGATAACTCCACGAACTTCCGTCCTTCGCCCCGGGCAATGACATGCGCCAGCGTGGTTTTGCCGGTTCCAGGAGGACCGTAGAGAATCACCGAGGCTGGTCCGGCGGCACGTCCCCCGGTGCTGGGTTCTCCCCCGGCCAGATTCCGTAGTGGCGAGCCCGGGGTCAACAGGTGCTGTTGTCCAACGACTTCGTCGATGGTTCGCGGTCGCATCCGCACCGCCAGTGGCGCTTGGGCTCCCCCAGCTCGATGAGTGTCGATTCCTGCCGGAGCCTGATCACCGGCATCATCGTGCATCGAACTAAACAAATCAGCCATGGTCTTCATTCTAGTAAGCGCCCGCCAACGACTGGGTACACTGTGCGCTATGCGCGCAGTGGTTCAAGTTGCTTCACAGGCCCAGGTCACCGTCGGCGAGGAGGTTATTGGACACTTGCACCAACCAGGGCTGGTAGTCCTGCTCGGTATCAACACCACAGACACCGAGCAGGACGCGACCGCTGTCGCGACAAAGCTCTTCGGGCTACGGATCTTGGAGGGGGAAACGTCGGCGGAATCAACCGGTGCACCCTTGTTGGTCATTTCTCAATTCACCCTCTATGGGGATGTCCGCAAGGGCCGTCGCCCCTCCTGGTCGGCGGCAGCCCGCCCCGAGGTATCCAAACCGCTGTATGACTATTTTGTCTCGACGTTACGGGACCTGGGGGCCGATGTGCAGACCGGTGAGTTCGGGGCGAAGATGGAGGTCTCCTTAACCAATTCCGGGCCGTTCACGATCGTGATTGACTCTGATGACCTCAAGGGCCCCCGCCGTGGGTAAACCCCCGTTACTTTTTAAGTGTCACTGTTTTCCGGCAGGATGTGCAGTGTAGGTAGCCGGGTGGTTCACGTGCGCGAGTGGGCGAGCCCCCTAAACCGTCGCCACTGTGCTGAATCTTGGACACGGACCAAGTTGAACGGATCGTCGGATTTCGCGCCTGCACGCAATCGTGGTCGCTGTCAGATCAGTTCCGTCTTTCCCCGACCGTACTGGTCCGGTGTTGTCCCGACCTGTACGAATCCCTGCCGAGAGAAGAAGGTCCGGACGTCATGGGGAGCCACATTCAATAGTGCCTCTCCTGCGCCACGGCGCCTGGCCGACGGGTCAACAATCAGGGGGCTGATCTTGGCAGTACCGTGGCGCTTGATCACGAGGTTGATTTAACCCAGCGGGCGACCTCCGGGTTCTAGTCTGGCGACATATCCCAGTTGGACGAGAGAGTTGAGGCCGTTGAAGTCTTGTCCGTTTGAACGGTGGTCCTCGATCAGGCGAGTGAGATGCGCGTCGTGATCGCCGTCGTAGTGAGGTTCCAGAGTGCTGACGAACAAGCCACGGAGAGCGTCAAAGTCACTCTCCTGAGGCTGTTCGACGAAGAAGTCATCGGTCATGACCTTGCCACCTTCCTGCGCTGACCGGTAGGCGACTGCGGTGCTGACGAGCCACCGCTCAGCGCTTCTGTGTGTTGTACTCGAACCGAAGCTATCACGGGCGTGATATATAGCACGAGTGTGACACACCGTACCGCCCCGATCCAAGCCATCGCCACCCGACCCCCGTGGCTACGACGTTGGAGCGGGGAATCGGCTCGAACGACGCTGCGGCTCAACGCCGCCACCAGTGCCTGGGTTCCATCATTTGTCACGACCGTGATACCGTAGTGGCCCATGAGCTACCTCGAAGCACAGTCGGTGAGCTACACGCTGGCCGACGGTCGGCCCCTGCTCCGCGATGTCTCGTTCCGTGTCGGCCCTCGGGAGAGAGTGGCGGTGATTGGAGCGAATGGAGCAGGCAAGACGACACTGTTACGCATCATCACAGGCGAGATCACTCCCGAGGCGGGGGCAGTCTCCCGCAATGGCTCGATTGGAGTGATGCGCCAGTTCGTCGTTTCCGGGACGGTCCAAGAATTGCTACTGTCGGTGGCTCCTCCGCCCTTGCAGGAAGCCGCCGCAGAACTACGTCGTGCCGAACAAGCGGTTGCCACTACAGACGATATTGATCGGCAGATGGAATACGCATCCGCTCTGGCCGCTTGGGGCGAGAAGGGTGGTTACGATCTCGAAGTTCTTTGGGATGCGTGCGCCACAGATTCCCTGGGCTTGCCATTCGAGAAGTGTTGGGACCGTCCGGTGACAACGTTATCGGGCGGTGAGCAGAAGCGCCTCATTCTTAACGCGCTCCTTCGTGGCCCTGATGAGATTCTTCTCCTCGATGAACCAGACAACTTCCTCGACGTCCCAGGCAAACGCTGGCTTGAAAACCAGTTGGTCGAATGTAATAAGAGCGTGCTCTATATCAGCCATGACCGCGAACTTCTCGCAAACACTGCCACGAGTATCGTCACTCTCGAGCTGGGCAGCGCAGGTAACACCGCATGGGTTCACTCTGGCGGCTTCAGCGGATATCAGAAGGCACGCACGCAGCGGTTTGAAAGGCTGGACGAACTGCGGCGTCGATGGGATGACGAGCATGCAAAGTTACGTTCGCTTGTTCAGATGTATAAGCAGAAGGCGGCCTATAACTCAGATATGACCTCCCGGTACAGGGCGGCGCAGACTCGGTTGGCCAGGTTCGAACAGGCTGGTCCGCCTGAGGCGCAACCACGGGAGCAAAAACTTGCGATACGTCTACATGGAGGCAGGACGGGCAAGAAGGCTCTGACGTGTGAGCAACTCGAACTCACCGGACTCGTCCGGCCCTTCGACTTCCAAGCTTGGTACGGTGACCGCATTGCCGTTCTCGGCAAGAACGGATCTGGAAAGTCGCACTTCCTTCGTCTGCTAGCAGCCGGCGGCGATGACCCCACCCCTGAACACGAACCTGTATCCGAGATGCAGATTGATCCAGTGACGCACGACGGTACCGCGCGTCTAGGCGCCCGAGTCCGTCCGGGCTGGTTCGCTCAAACACATGGACGCCCCGACCTTCGCGGCCGTAGTCTGCTCTCGATACTGCATCGTGGTGACGAGCACCGGCGTGGAATGCCGCGAGAAGAGTCGTCCCGAGTGCTAGCTCGTTACGAGCTCGCCCGTTCCGCCGAGCAGAACTTCGATTCCCTGTCTGGGGGGCAACAAGCTCGCTTCCAGATCCTTTTGCTCGAACTTGGCGGTGCGACAATGTTGCTTCTCGACGAGCCGACTGACAATCTCGACTTGGAGTCAGCGGAGGCCCTTCAACGAGCGCTCAGAGCCTATGACGGGACAGTTCTTGCCGTGACCCATGACCGTTGGTTTGCCCGAGATTTCGATCGCTTCTTGGTCTTCGCCAAGGACGGACAGACGTACGAAACCGACCATCCTGTATGGGACGAATCTGTCAAAAGGAAATGAGGATGAAAACACATGCCTGCACGCATAGACGCAGAGGAACGCCGCCAGTATGTCATCGATGCTGCATTTCGGTTGATCGTAGCAGAGGGCCTTGAAGGACTTACCCTAAGGAAGGTGGCAGCTGAAGCGGACCTCAATATAGGGTCGGTACGGCACTTTTTTGATGGCCATGAAGACCTACTGACGGCTGCAGCTCACGAAGCCGGAAACCGGATGGGACAGCGACTCATGCACCATCCGGTCGAGCAGTTGAGGGGCCTCGAAGGTGAGGAGGCTCTAACTTCCTTGCAAGATCTCCTGGAACAAGTTCTCCCTGTCGATGAACCGCGGAGGATGGAGGCGATCGTTGTCCTTGAACTCATACGTGCCTCAAGAACACAGACAGTATTTGCATCATCCGCTGCACAGATGGCAAGCGATCTTCATGACATTATTGCTGCGGCACTAGCCTGCCTCGAAGTGCCCAACCCCAGCGCGGCAGCCCGGCAAGTTTCGGCCCTTGTTGGTGGCCTGACACTTGACACCGTCACGCCTCATGGAGCTCTCACAGTTTATCAACTGCGTTCGACTCTACGGAACGCGTTGCGCAATCTTCTTAATGCAGAAAGGTAGCCTGATGCCTGCATGGCTCTTCGCCCTGCTCGCCACAGGATTTGTACTATATACGGATGACTATGTCATCGCCGGAATTCTACCTGAACTCGCCGCTGATCTGGGGGTGAGTGAATCCCATGCGGGACAGCTCATTACCGCATTTTCGCTGACCGTAGCTATAGTGGCGCCTTTGGCGGCAGTCGTCTTGGCAAAAGTGCCGCGGCGACGACTATTTACTGTCGGTCTATGCTTGTTCATTCTCGCAAATGGTCTGGCTGTAATTGTACCGTCATACCCCCTCCTCCTGGTTTTGAGGGTGGTAGCCGCTGTGGCTGCGGCTGGGATGACTCCTGCCGTGTTCGCCTTTGCCGCGGAGCGGGCTCCTGCAGATAAGACCGGTCGCTACATCGCTATTGTGTCCCTGGGAGTGACCGGTTCTATTGCTGCCGGTGTCCCGATTGGGACGTGGATCGGCGGACATCTTGGATGGCGTGCATGCTTTGCCACCATGGCCGTCGCAGGGCTGATAGTCCTTCTTGCACTCTTGCCTACGCTACCGCGTGAAGATGGCGAACGGGAGGTGCCACTCCTTCGGGATCAGCTCCGGACGCTAAGTGCCGGACCTATCTCGTTCGGCTTGCTTGCGAACTGTGCGCTGATGACTGGGTCCATGATGATGTTGACCTACCTTGCCCCCTACCTCGATGCCACGAGCTCAGCTGGAGTTGATGAACGGGCATTGGCATTTAGCCTGTCGGGTATAGCTGGCATCCTCGGGATTTGGTTGGGTGGTATCGCAACGGACAGATGGGGCCCTGACCGGACCCTGAGTATCGGAATCGGCGGCATCATCGTCACGATGGTCATCTTGTGGCTTCTATGGATGGGACGACCGGCACCGATTCCTGCGGTTATCTGCGTTGTGACAGTGTGGGGCGGTTTGGCGTTCTGGAATTCGCCAGCCATCCAAGCTCGCTTGTACATGTTGGCCGGGCCAGTAGCACCCCAGGCTCTAGCACTGAACACCTCAGGTACCTATCTCGGTGTATCAATTGGGGCCGCTGTTGGAGGTATTGCGCTTACAACTGGCGGCGCCGGAGCTTTGCCTTTGACGGCAGCGAGTTTTGGACTGATTGCATTGATCTTGATAGCGATTGCACGTTACCTGGCAGGCGCACGTTCTCGAGAGCGTCATTAACTGGTTGCTTTGAATGTCCCGCTTGCCATACGGACCATCCGGTTTTGCAGAAGATGCGCCTGCGACGACGAGTCCGCACTTTACCAACAAATTACTGGCGGTGGGGAGAACCAAAAATGATGCTCCCCATCGCCACCCCGACCGCGATACCACCTAAGAATGAGGAACAGACCATGACGCTACGGCTTTTCACCTCGTAATCAGTGACCGAAGGCCACCCGGACAAGATCTGCGACCAGATCAGCGACAGCATCCTTGACGCACTGATCACCCAAGACGCCCACTCACGCACTGCCATGAAAACGCTGGTCACCACCGGTCTGGTCCACGTCGCCGGGGAGATTCGCACCAGCGGACACGCCGACATCGCCGCTCTCACGTCGGGCTCCGGCCTCCTGGATCCCGCCTCGGTCAGATAGCACTGGTACATGCGGATCACGCGGGCGTGTATCTCGTCATCGCACTCCCGTGGTGCTGAGGTGAGAAACATTCTCTTCCGTGTCGGCTCACGCCCTCCGACAGCCTCAAGGCCTCCAGGTATGATGTTCTCAGGCCACCGTGGCCTTGTCGCCGGCAACGGCGACAGGTATGGCATGCGAGAGAGGGCTGTTGACGCCCATGGCGAAGGCTTCTACGAAGCGTCCAAAGCGCTTGGCCCCGGAACCCGGCACAGGACGCGACGCGACCAAGGAGCGGCTCATACAGACCGCCTATCGTGCGTTCCTGCGTAACGGTTACTTGAACACAACGATAAAAGGTATTTGCACAAGTGCCGGCTATACAAGGGGGCATTTTACTCAAATTTCCAATCGAAGGAAGAGCTCTTTGAAACGATCTACTTCCAAGCAAACCGGTGGCAGACCGAACAAATTCAGCGAGCGGTTCATACCGCTATAGACGCTTCTCAAAAGAAAAGGTCTGCTGAATCGGCTGATCTGGCCTCCATCATCTGCACCGCCCTTCGAACCCTCAACTTCGGCACTGGTGATGAAGTGCAGTGGTTTGGAATGGTCACGGAACTACGGGGAGCCAGCGTGCACGATCAAGCCTCCCGTAAGGTCTTGATTAAGGCGCAAGACGATCTGTACGGTCAGCTGGAAAGCATACTCAATTACGTACAGAACCAGACCGGTTCGACACTCGCCCTACCTGTCCGTGATGTGGTTGTACTGGCGGTAGGTCTGTATGAGCGGCAACTCAGCAGCAATCCGCCGATGCCCGGCCAGACCCACGCGGTAAACGCCGTAGACTCGCTCGAACGTCTCCTGAGGGCGATTACGATAGACTCAGGCCGTGGCAGGAAGCATTGACACTACATCCTTGATGTTTGTCCTCGGAAAATCAGGTACTCGACTCCGAAATGTAGAGTCGTCGATCGTGTAGTCACTCTCGAACTGGTACATCATTTCGCGCTGTTCGCGTGCGGCGGTGCTGAGAACGCCGGCCATGGCGAGAACGTTTCTTCCTAGAACTGCTGGTTTAACGGATCGTCCCATAATAGACGACAGTTCGTGCGATAAGTCGTTGGCTGAGAACGCGGTGATCGCTGGCATATGAAGTGTTAGCGTAGACCGGAGATCTGAATCGAGGCACACTTCAGCCAGCCCGCGAGCAACATCGCGAGGCAGTGCGAAAGAGTGCAAGTTGTCGGGTCTTCCGAACCACCTGAAAGTTCTTTTTCTTTTCATGACGACCTCCTCAAGAGAACTCCACGGCATCACCGTGGTTTCACTTCCAGGGCCGAGGAAATCTGCCGATCGACAAATGACAACATCATGACCTTTCGCACGTGCCTGAGAAAGGATCTCCGTGCCCTTGAGCCTGGCAGATCCTTTCTCGCTGCAGGGAGCCATCGGTTGTGACTCAGATATCGGCGATTCAGCCCGGCCATAGACATAGAGGTTGTCGAGAAAGGTGAGTGGAGTCTGACGGCTTTCGGTCGACGACACGATGGAGCGAACCAGCCCTGGCCACTCTTGGTTCCATATGCGCGCCCGATAAGGCAAGCCGACTGTTGCGATAACGTCCGTACAATCGGCAAGTGCTGGCTCTAGCTGGATGGGTTCATATGAGGAGATCTCCCGGCAGGAGACCCCTCCAGCGGAAGGAGCATCACTTCGCCGGCGCGAGATGGCGGCGACTCGAACACCACGTTGGGTCAGCGTACTCACAACGAGGCGTCCGATTTGTCCACTCGCACCTATCACCGCGACCCGGCGTTCGTCGGTCACTGTCTATTCTCCTTTGATTCTGTAGCTACTCCGACACAGTAGATCCTTGAATCCCCGGTGGCGGTCGAGTGGCTAAAATGACTTGTGTTCATGAAAACTAGTTGTGCTTCCCCGTGAGGTTGTGAACACGGACTGAGGGGGCTGGGCCTCCGATGGCGGTGTGGGTTCGATGATGATTGTACTCATGTAGGAAGGCCTGGTAGGAGGCCGCACGTTCTGATTCGCTAGCGTAGGCGCATTCGGTCATCAGGGTTCGGTTGAACCGCTCGACTTTGCCGTTGGTTTGTGGCCTGTAGGGCTTGGTGCGCTTGTGTTTGACTCCCTCGCCGAGGGCTTTGCGGAATTCCTTAGAGCGGTAGCATGAACCATTATCGGTCATCACCGCGGTGACCTCGACGCCGATGCCGGCGAAGAAGGCCCTAGCGCGTTTCCAGAACCCAGCGGCGGTGTGCTTGCGCTCATCGTTGAGGATCTCGGAGTAGACCACCCGGGAGTGATCATCCACCGCGTGGTGCAAGTACCGGTAGCCCCTGCCCGCAGAGGCTCCCTCAGCAGCGGCCTTCTGCGTCTTAGCCAGGGCCTTCAGCGCCTGGGGTGATCCTCTGCCATGGACTCGCCAGCCCCCACCGTCAGGGATCCGGCCCAGCTTCTTGATGTCCATGTGCACCAGCTCACCGGGTGCGGATGCTTCATACCGGTTCGGGGCCGCACGGCGCACCGGCAGCCCAGTGGCCTGGTCAATGCATTCCAACCTGGGCATCCGGTACCGCTGAAGCACCCGGCCCACGGTGGCGCGAGGGATACCCAGGTGAGCGCTAATCCGGTGAGGCCCCCCACTGGCGGATGAATCGCAACGCGATGACCCTGCGCTCGGTGCGCTGTGGCAACCTTCGGGGACTATGGTGAGGGCGACTGGAGCGGTCCTGGAATCCGTGGCCGGCCCGGTGGCGGGTCACCCATTTCGAGACCGTGGCCGCAGAGACCTGGAATCGCTCTGCGACTCGGCGCTGGGGCCATCCCTGATCGAAAACCAGGGCTACGATGCGTCGCCTTCCCTCCGGGGCCAGCGGTGATCTACGGTGAACCATAGGAGACCTCCGTATCTGATGGTGAGTTGTGGTAACCCACATCGATATCGGAGGTCTCCGCTTAAGTCACGGACCGTTCACAACGTGTCGAGGAACTACAATTGCCATTGCCCAACACCTTGGGATTCAGATGCCGTATGAACCGTCCTGGGTTTTGTTCCGTCCTGAAATGAGAGGATGGAATAAAACCCAGGACGGTTCACAACTCGCCGCCACCTACCCCGACCGAATCAACCCCTAACCTCTAAACCCAACCCCGTACACAACAAACCTGACAAGCCCATCGAAGCCCGCGTCATCGCCTGGCTCGCCGGAGAATCCACCACAGTCGAAGCGTTCCTGAGGGCAAGGAGCTCTACTGAGAAACCGCCTCCCGCATATTCGGTGTCCCCGTCGACAAACACGGAGCCAACAGTGAGCTGCGCCAAAAAGGAAAGATCGCAGTGCTCGCCTGTGGTTATCAAGGCGGTGTTGGTGCGCTGAAAGCTATGGGAGCCTTGCGCATGGGCCTGGCCGAGTCCGAGCTGCAACCGTTGGTGGATGCGTGGCGGGACGCCAACCCCAACATCGTCCAACTCTGGACTGATGTCAACGCCGCCGCCATCGAGGCAATCAGCACTAGCCAGCCTGTCAAGATTGGTCCGCTGACGTTCGCCGTCGAACACTGGCTGTTCACCCACCTACCCTCAGGGAGGCAACTGGCCTATGCGCGGCCACGGTTGAGTGAGAACCGGTTCGGCGGCACCGCCATCATCTATGACGGCATCACCAAGGGCCGCAAGCGGGGCAAGCTCAAGACCTGTGGCGGGAAACTCATCGAGAACATCGTCCAAGCCATCGCCCGCGACCCGCTCACCCACGCCATGCACCATGTCGAGGCTACAGGGCACGAGATCGTGATGCACATCCACGACAAAATCGTCATCGAAAACCGCAGATACGACCGTTGGAGACATCTGCCACCTCTGCCCACCACCCCAGCTTGGTCCAAGGGATTACCACTGGCCGCAGATGGCTACGAGTGCGCCTTCTATAGGAAAGACTAAGTGACCAACTTCTCATAATCGCCTCAACCTCGGTCACCTCCACACCAATCACGCTGTAACACAATCTCTGATTACGAGGCACTATTCAGAGGGCATGACGCTCCTCTATGACCAAGCACCTACACGCACTCACGTCAACCCGTTCCCCTGTCCGGTATGACGGTCTCGGTGCGGGTCATGTCAGAAGGCAGAGGCTATCGCTACCCCTTGCGCGCGGTCGTCGCCGGTGATGGTGGCCGTGTAATTGAGCGTATTCCACGGCATCCGATTTGACTATCCCTGCGTCAGAGCACCTCATCTTGTTGGATTGCGAGATTCTGAACTGCAAGCAAGCTTAGCGCAAGAGCCATACTTCCTACCGTTGCCGTCCATGGAACCCACGGTGGAGCGTTCAATGACATGGCAACGGCGTTTCCAAATAGAACGATGAGAATCACAGCGGTGACGATGCTCGACACAGTTGACCTACGGCGCACGCCGATGAACCCGGCGATCGTGATAGCACTCAGTGTGAGCAGAGTGATGCAGGCAACCATAGTGAGCGTCGCGGACCAAGTTCGCGCAGTCACATGCGCATCGGACACGGGTATGAACGACTCAAAAGTCAAGAAAACTGCTGTACTGAGCACGAAGCCGACCGCCGCGCTGCCTCCGATGGCGAGAGCATAAGCGGTGTTCTTAGCGAGGAAAAGAGGGCTACGCCCGCCGGGGTATGAGTACAGCTGGATCCGTCGGTTGCCAATGTAATCCGAGACAATGAAACGCTGGTAGACAACCGTCCCGTAAATGACGACGACACAGAAAGCGACGGTGAGTGCAAGCGTAATTACAGCGGCAGGTTCTCGTAGCATCGCGCTGTCGGAGCTGTCGTCGAACCGACCGACGAAAGTAAAGAAGTACAGTCCCATTAGTGTTGAGCAGGCTACTGTTGCTCCGAAGCGCGGAATGACCCGCACGTATCGGGATAGCTCGAGTCGAAGGAAGTGGTTCATCGTCCTGCCTCCGCAATGCTTGATCTGTAGAACTCTTCGAGACTGCCATCGTTCCTGTCCAGGATGCTGGTCAAATCCTGCTTTGCTCCAAGGCGCCCATCTGTGAGTACAGCAACGGTGTGTGCCGTTTGTTCAATCTCGGTGAGTACGTGGCTAGACATGAGCACCGTCACGCCTTCTGCGGCCAGTCTGGTGATCAGGTCACGCAGGTCAGAAATGCCAGTCGGGTCAAGGCCGTTCGCGGGCTCGTCGAGGATTAGCAGGGTGGGCCGATGACTGATCGCTCGAGCTATAGCGAGACGCTGTTTCATGCCGAGTGAGAACGAGGCGACAGGCGATCTGGCGGCCGCAGTGAGGCCGACCAGTGCGAGCAGCTCGTCGATTGGCCGGTGATCGATTAGGCCGAGAAGATCGAAGTGTAGCTGGAGAACTTGCTCGGCGGTGGCACCGTTTCGGAACTCTGGTGCTTCGATGCTCGTACCGATTCGCGCCAGGAGTGCATCGCGCGAGTCGCAATCAAGCATCCGTCCGGTCACGACAATGGCGCCCGAGGAAGGGAAGGCCAGGCCTGCGATCAGTTTGAAGAGAGTGGTTTTCCCAGCCCCGTTCGGTCCGATGATGGCGCAGATCTCACCGGGGTGAAGCGTGATGCTGCACCCGGTGAGGATGTCCCGGCCATCGATCGATTTCATGACACCGGTGAGTTCGAGCGTCGGAGTGGTGTTTGTCATGGTCAGCTCCTTTTCCGGAGGGCCAAATAGGCCACGGTGTAGGCGGCAACAGCCCAACTAACCGCAGCGACGAGGTTCAGCAGTTGGGGGTCACCGGCACGGAAAGTGGCCTCTCGGATGAGATTACCGATTGGCGCGAACGGAAGGAACTGATGCATTGTGACCGCCCATTCCGGAAGGCGCTCGGCTGGGAATGTGATCGGAGTGAACAACAGACCGCCGATCATGATGATCTGCGTTACTAGGGACGTGGCGTTGAGGGGCAGCCAGAACGCGATGGCATACCCGATGCTCACCATCGTGAACTGCGCGCCGAGCACGGCGGCGACGGTGAGCGCATCGACCTGGATGTCAACCCCGAATCGGAAGGCCGCTGCGAGCATGCCGACCGCGATTCCGGGAAGGGCTGCAAGGCTCCAAACCGCAGCATCGGCGAGGAGAATCGCCGAGCGGGGAACCGGGAGTGTCCGTTGGTAGTCGAGGAGGCCTTCCTGCTTCGAAGAGCCTGTGATTTGCGGAGCGAGGACGCATCCGACCGCAATGATGCCGAGGGTCCAGGCACCGGAGGACAGATAGCGGGCAGCTTCGCTATCGATGTCGGGGATGAGTAAGGCCAGGCCGTATATGACCGCGACGGCAAACAGTGCCTGGACCGCAGTGAAAACAGGGAGTAGATATTTATGGCGGAGCAAGCTCCAACGCACGAGACCGGTCCAGCTACGGAACCACCCGAGTTTGCGAGGCAACCTAACGGTCTGAGTAGACGCGTTATTAACGGACATTAGTGATCCCTTCATACAGCGATTCCAGGGATGCCGGTGCGAGCACGTAACTGTCTACGTTTCCGGCCTCAACCTGTTCGAGGACCCAAGCCACGGCGCCGGGAATATGCTTGGGTTCGAGGTCGAGTCGAAGTTGCCCGTCGTCGATTGGATGAACCCGCGAGGCTGATGGGGTCTTTGTGAGGTCGGCGCGGGATCGGACGGAAACGCTGAGGCTGGTTGTTTGCGCCTGCTGCGATAGCTGCCTCGGGGTGCTGTCAATCAGCACCTGGCCGTTCTGAAGCAGTACGTAGCGGTCGGCGGTCCGTTGCACTTCGAGCAGATTATGAGTGACGACGATGATAATGTGTCCCGCGTTAGCGAGTTGGCGCAGGTTCCGCCAGATCAGGGGACGTCGCGTCGGGTCGACATCGTTGGTTGGCTCGTCGATGAGCAGGACAGGTGGAGGCGCGATCACGGCCATCGCGTATGAGGTCAGGCGGCGCAGTCCGCCAGACAATTTTTCACCTCCGACATTCTGCCACGGTGTGATGTCGAGCTCGTTTATGAGAGCGCTGGCCTCGCAGCGTGCATCTCTCGCCGAAAGGCCCCGCAGTCTGCCGATGGATGTGATCGCCTGGCGGGGTGTGACTCCAGTTAGAGGAGCGTGCATCTGCGGCATCATCGAGGCGATGCGCCGAGCCAGATCCGGGTTTTTCGCGAGCGATTCTGTGCCGTAGCGGATATCGCCGGAGGTAGGCTTGGCCGTGCCGACGATTTGGTTGAGAAGGGTAGTCTTGCCTGCCCCGTTGTGTCCGATGAGCGCGATCAGCTCTCCGGGGTGGAACGTGAGACTGATGGCGTCATTCGCCGCGACAGCTCCTCGCTGGAACGTCTTGGTGATCGCCTCCAGCAGGAGTGGTTGGCTGGGAGGGGTCGAGCTTAACATATTTCACATACTATTGGTATCTGCAATGTGAATCAATGGTGACGCGACCTCCGGGGTGTGCCGGGGGTGCTGTCTAATAGAATGGAGTTTATGGTTCGGATGACACGCGTTCAGCAACGGCAACGCAACAGAGTGCTATTGCTTGAGGCGGGTGAGCGTATCTTCGCTGCGCGTGGCGTGGAGGGTGCTTCTCTTGATGATGTGGCCTTAGAAGCCGGTCTAACTAAGGGGGCGGTCTATTCAAACTTCCGTAACAAGGGTGATTTGATCCTGGAGGTAATCCGGTATCGTCAGACACTCTCGCAGGAAGCTCAGGACTTCCACGCGATCCTTGATCGCGCTACTGACGACCGCGAGCGCCTAGAGGCTTGGTGCGATGCTTGGATACTGACAGCCAGGAGCGGTGATCGCTCCAGCTATGTCCGCCTACTGTTTGACTTCATTCCCTACGCCCTGCGGGACGAGCAGTTGACCGCACGGTTTCTGGAGTTCATCTCGCCTGCCGACGATATCTCAATTGCGGAGTCGCCGATCCCATCCGATAGCACCTTCGCTCGCATCCCGGTTGGAGATCAGTTCCGCATCCTGACGGCGCTCGATCTAGGATTATCCGCTCTGGGGCTGTTCGATCCGGACAACGTCAAGCCCGAGCTGTACAAGACGGCTGTGCTCTCGCTCGCCCACACGCTCTACGACGCAAGTACGGAGTCAGAGTACTCCCAACAGCCGCAGAATGGCGGGCACGAGCCAGATCGCCAGTAGGGCGAGCTCAGCCAATGCGCCAACTGCCACCAACGCAAGCCATAGCCAAGGCGTTATGGGTGCAGATGTCCAGAGCCGGGCCGTGAGTAACTTCCTAGTGACGGTGTCGATCGTGGGGGCATCGAGCAACATCTTTGCCATGTGACGACCATCGCAATTTCGATGGAATCTGAACTGCCACACGAGGCGCACGACCATCACTGCAACGGCGACGGTCGCGATCCACGAGCCTGTCAGGGCACGCCAGGCAAGCGCCGTCGTTAGGAATGCGAAGTCGACTACCACGCCTGCAGCAACCGCTGATAGACGTGGTGACAATGGCCACGCCCAGACGTGCGTGAGATTGGTGGTGGCGGCCGCCTGAAGTACGCGCATTCGCACGGTACCTCCTGGGCGCACGAACCTGCGCCCGAAGCCGATGTGCGCAAGCTCATGCGGCACGGCCGTGGTGATCGCTACGGCGAGCGCCACGGCAATCACGAGCAGCGGATGCGAGCCTGCGGAGATGACGTCCGCGCCGGTGGGAATGCCGCCTTGGAGCAGGAGCACGATTGCGGAGGGGCAGAGCGCTACTCCGGCCACCCACAGCGTCGCACGCGCGACCTTCCACCTCCCACTAACGGGCGCGGCAGGAGGTTGCCGGACCTCCTCAGAGAAGTCGCACATGAATCCCGCATCTGACAACGTGGCGGCTAGCGGGGCGATGATGGAGGCATGATCGTCCTGTGCTCGGAGTGCGTGTGCGACGGGCTCGCTGACTACAAGCGGTTCCGAGCCGTCGGCGACGACCACCCACATGCCGTCGCGGAGCTTCCGCCCCCGGACTGGCTTCAGACGTATGGCCTGCTCTGTCGGTTCGGCCATTGTCAGATCTGCTGGAGATAGTGGCCGAAGACTTCCCAGGTGGCGGGATCGCCAGTGCCACACGTTGGGCAGTCGTCTGGAAGGCGTGGCCACGATGGATGTGCGAAAGCCGAGCCATCCTCAAAGTTCACTTCCACCTGCAGAAGGGAATGATTATTACACGATGTGATGTTTCCTGCTTTCCTCGGTTTCATTGGGCCTGAGGACAAAGCGCTGTGGCGCACCCTGCTGGCGAACCTGACCGGGGATGCGGCCTGGCGCACCCCACCGGTGAAAGCCTGCGCATAAAACCAGCACCCAGAAAACCTGGCGGCACAAGTGCTGTATATCTCGGAAAAACAGTGCCTGACGAGAGATTTTATGGCTAGATATGTGCACGCACCTATGGCTGTATAGACATGACCGAATACACGCCAAGAACAAAGGATGGATACGATGCGCACAATCGGAGCACTTGATGAGCAAATCGAGACTCGCCAGGAGAAGAATCTGATGGCGATTGTCTCGGGCTATAAGGACACCCTGGAAGCAGGCAACGAACTAGTCGATCTCACCCGCGAGGTCTTCGACCATGAAGTCCCCACCCTACTAGACGAGTTACGCGAGTTGGAGATCACCGAGTTCACGATCTCCGCCCCGCAGACCAACACCACGACCATCATCTGGCAGCTCGTGGAACGCCGGGCCAGGCTCAACGGCCTGATACAGGTGAAATCCCGCTCGAAGAACTGGACCACCGGGCAGCAGGACCTTCTGCCAGCCTGGCACCTCAGCGTCAACCAACGACGCCTCGTTACTTTTTAGGTGTCGCTGTTTTCCGGCAGGATGTGCGGTGTAGGTTACCGGGTGGTTCCGGCATGATGTTTGCCCCCAGTCATTGATGATCCAGGGGTGTTGTCACCGGAACCGGTCTGGTTCGTTCGGATCGCTACTACAAGCACGCTGTGATCATGGTGGCACTGTGTAACGTGGATGTGAACGCAGGAACCATCGGTGACCTGGTCGTGTACTGGACTGAACCACAGAAACTGGCCGATAAAACTCCACCTGTTTCGTGGCATCGACATCGGCCAGACCGACCATCATGCCACCACTGTCACACCCGATGGCACGGTGGTACATGACAAATCACTGCCACCATCTGAACCGAGGATTCAGGAACTGCTGAAAGATCTTGTGGCCCAACACGCTAAGCCGTGGGTGGTCGTGGATCAGCCCAAGACTATCGGCACATTGGTGATTGCCGTTGCGCAACAGCGTGGGATTCAGATGCCGTATGTGCCTGGATTAACCATGCGCCGGGTAGCCGATTTGCATCCGGGCCAGGCCAGAACGGATGCTCGAGACGCCGACATTATCGCTGAAACAGCAGGCACCATGCCCCATACGCTACGCGGTATGGCTGTAGCTGAACAGCACCTTGCCGAACTGCCGCACAACTGACCCAGGTGCGCAATCGCTTGCCAGACCTGCTGACCCAGATCCATCCCTCGCTGGAGACAGTACTAGGACCTCGACTCGCTCATCCAGCGGTGGTGGATCTGCTGGGCCGGTATCCCACCCCAGCAGCCCTCCAACGGGCTGGGCGTGGTCATGTCAGAACCAGGCTGAACAAACTCGCGCCCCGTATCCCGATTCGACTCAGCGACGAGATCTTGGCAGCACTCACCGAACAAACCACCGTCGTGAAAGGAACCAGAGTCGCTGAACATATTATCGGGCGCTTGGCTACCCAACTTCAGCAGCTCACCCAACAACGACTCGACATCGAAACTGAGATCCTGTCAGTAGTTGATGCGTAGCGACTTACCGACTTCCTGACATCCATGCCCGGCGTAGGGATCAGGACACCAGCACGCATCCTCACCGAAGTGGTGGGCAAAGACTTTAAATCCGCAGCAGACCTGGCCGCGTATGCTGGCATCGCACCCGTCACTGGCCAATCGGGGACTTCGACCCGCGGCCAAGCGCCCTGCAGACGTGGCCACAAAGTCCTCAAACGGGCGCTGTTTTTGTTTGCTTTTGCCTCGATCAAAGACGACCCCGCTTCGCGCGCCTACTATGATAAAAACGCGCCGAAACCAAACGTCACAACCAAACCCTCATCGCCCTAGCCCGTCGAAGAACTGACATCCTATTCGCCATACTCAGAAACGGCACCTTCTACGAATCGCGACCAGCCCAACTAACACCAGCGGCTTGACGAAAACGATAGAAGCACCCCCCAGATCCCGTTCCAGCACTCTGCACAGGTGGTCAGATTATTCTGACTTCTCGGATGTCGTGGGCTCCGGTTTGGCATCCACGCCAGCTTCCTTGCGCTGCTGAGCGGTGATCGGCGCCGGAGCCTGGGTGAGCGGGTCGAAACCGTTACCGGTCTTCGGGAAGGCGATCACCTCACGGATTGAGTCGGTTCCGGCCAGCAGGGCCACGATCCGGTCCCACCCGAAGGCAATTCCGCCGTGCGGGGGTGCCCCGTATTGGAAAGCATCCAGCAAGAACCCGAACTTCTCCCGGGCTTCTTCATCGGTAATGCCCATGACGTTAAAGGCACGTTGCTGAACCTCGGGATTGTGGATACGAATCGAGCCACCACCAATTTCATTGCCATTGCAGACAATGTCGTAGGCATAGGCCAATGCCGAGCCCGGGTCGGTGTCGAAAGTGTCCAAAAACTCCGGTTTGGGCGAGGTGAAGGCATGGTGGACCGCTGTCCAGGCGCCGGACCCAACGGCCACATCTCCGGCGGCCACCGCTTCGTCAGCGGGTTCGAACATCGGAGCATCCACAACCCAGACGAATGCCCAGTCTTGGTCGGTTGCGGCGATTTCGGAGGGGTGCTTAATCAAACCGGTGCGGTGACCGATTTCCACCCGAGCTGCCCCCAGTAGCGCACGGGACTCGGTGGGCTTGCCGGCTGCGAAGAAGATGCAGTCCCCGGGCTGGGCGCCGGTGGCATCAGCCAGCCCGGCCTTTTCGTCTTCGGAAATATTCTTCGCGACCGGGCCGGTTAGCTCACCGTCATCCTGAATCAGCACGTAGGCCAACCCCTTGGCACCGCGTTGCTTGGCCCATTCTTGCCAGGCGTCCAGGGTGCGACGCGGCTGGGAAGCGCCACCGGGCATCACCACAGCGCCGACGTAGTCGTTCTGGAACACCCGGAAAGGGGTGTTAGCGAAGTACTCGGTCAGCTCGGTCAGTTCCAAGCCAAAGCGCAAATCCGGCTTGTCCGTCCCGTATGAGGCCATGGCCTCCGCGTAGGTCATCCGCGGAAATGGGGCCGACAGTTCCACCCCGATCAGCGACCATAGCTGGGCAATGATTTTTTCGGCTAACTCGATCACGTCGTCTTCTTCTACGAACGATGCCTCAATATCCAGCTGGGTGAACTCTGGCTGACGGTCGGCGCGGAAGTCCTCGTCGCGGTAGCAACGGGCGATCTGGTAGTAGCGTTCAATACCGCCCACTTGCAAAAGCTGCTTGAACAGTTGCGGGGACTGCGGTAGCGCATACCACGAGCCCGGTGCTAGCCGGGCCGGAACCAAGAAGTCGCGAGCGCCTTCTGGAGTGGAGCGGGTCAGGGTTGGGGTTTCGACCTCATGGAATCCTTCCTCGGCCAGCAACGTGCGTGCCACCCGGTTGACCTCCGAGCGTAGGCGGATAATCCGGGCCGGCTCCGGGCGACGCAGATCCAGGTACCGGTAGCGCAGGCGGGCTTCTTCCCCGACTTCGACGTGCTCATCGATCTGGAAGGGCAACGGGGCGGCGGCATTGAGTACAGTGACCTCCGAGGCAAACAGCTCGACGTCCCCGGAAGTGATGTTCGGATTCTCGTTGCCTTCGGGGCGACGTCGGACCTCGGCGGTAACCTGCAGGACGTATTCGTTGCGCAGGTGATCGAAATCTGCCTCATCGTGGATGACGATCTGGCCCAGCCCCGAGACATCACGCAGATCGACGAAGGCTACCCCTCCGTGATCGCGCCGGCGGGCCACCCAGCCTGCCACGGTGACGGTTTCTCCGATGTTCTCGGCGGTGAGCTCGCCAAGCTGATGAGTGCGCAACACAGTGCAACGACCCCTTAAACGTGTTGTGGTTTGTCTATCTGATGCTCGTGGACACGATCAGCTTTGTATTCTACCGGCTCTGTCTCGTGCCTGGAGCCTGTGGCCTGGAGGCGCGCTGGCCCCTAACGTGTGGCTCGTACCTGAGGGTCCAGGTCGTCGGCCGGTGGCATCCAGGTGGTGGGATCAGCTGGGACTTGTTCCCCGGAGCGAAGATCTTTCACCTCGTGGGAGACGCTGCCATCCTCAGCGACCGAGGAGAACCACACGAAGGGGATGCCCCGCTTATCGGCGTATTTGATCTGCTTACCGAATTTCTCGGCCGAGACCGCGACCTCGGTGCTAATGCCACGCTCACGCAACTGTTGAGCGGTATCCAGTGCGGTGTCCCAGTCCTGATCGTGGGTCAGCGCCACCAGCACACAGCTGGGTACCGAGCGCGAGGCTTCGGCCATGGTCTGCGACAGGATACGCATCACCAGGCGAGTCACGCCGATGGATAGCCCCACACCGGGGAAACTGCGCTTGCCTTTGGTGGCCAGCGAGTCGTAGCGACCACCAGAGCAAATTGACCCGAGTTGTTCGTGACCGACCAGCACGGTTTCATACACCGTACCGGTGTAGTAGTCCAAACCACGGGCAATGGATAAGTCCGCCACGGCGGTGCCCGGAACCCGGCGGTGGAGCTGATCGATGACCTCGGCCAGCTCGGTCAGACCTTCCTCCAGCAGTTCGTGTTCCACGCCGAGAGCACGAACTTGATCAACGAATCCGGTGTCTTCGGTGCGAATCTGGGCCAAGGCCAGGGCTTGTTCGGCCTGTTGAGCGGTGGCCCCAACTTCATCCTGCAGCGCTTCGGCAACCTTCTCAGCACCGATTTTTTCTAGCTTGTCAATATTGCGCAACACGCCCTCAGTGTCGTCCAACCCAATCCCACGGTAAAAGCCTTCGGCGAGTTTGCGATTATTAATCCGAATGGTGAACTCGCCAATGGGAAGTTTACTGAGAGCTTCGGCCATCACGAGGGCGACGTCGATGTCGTAGCGGAAACCCAGCTGACCGTCGCCGACCACATCGATATCGGCCTGGGTGAATTCACGGGCACGACCTTCTTGGGGGCGTTCACCCCGCCAGACTTTCTGAATTTGGTAGCGGCGGAACGGGAAGTGCAAATATCCGGCGTTTTCGGTGACGTACCGGGCGAAGGGAACGGTGAGGTCGAAATGTAAGGCCAGGCGGTTGGGGTCGTCGCTGGCTTGGTCTTCATCACCTTGCAAGCGTGATACCGCGTAGACCTCTTTGTCGATCTCTCCCTTACGTAACAGGGTACCGAGAGTTTCCACAGCACGAGTTTCAATATTGGTGAACCCATGGAGCCGGAAGACCTCGGTCAATGTCTGTAACACATGCAATTCCACCATGCGTTCAGCTGGTAACCATTCGTTGAAGCCAGAGAGGGAGCTCTTCCGTGCCATAGTGTGTTGCGTTCTCCAGGGGTCGATTGCGGTGATGCCGCTGGGATGTCATTTCGGCATCGATTCACTGAATACCATGCCATTCTATGCCTATCGGGGTAGGCTATTTGTGACCATGTGTGCCGATTCTCCATTTTATGGAGGCAGGCACACCCGGCCAATACCAGGAGAGTTTTAGCGGTGACTAACGGTCAAGAATCCGACAACCCACAACCCGTCCCGTCCGATGCCGAACAGACCAGCCCGGCGACAGAAAGCCAGACTGTGGACCAACAGTCCGCCGATGGTACTGAGGTCCAGGAAGCCGCTGAGGCCCAGGAACAGGACGTGTTGGCATCCACGGTAGCTACCGAATCGGCTCCCGAGCCGACGCCGGCCCCCAAACCCAGCGCTCTGGCTCCCAAACCGGGGACTCCGCTGACAGTACCGGCCACGGCGACGCCGAAGACTCCGGTTGCTCCGGCCGTGCCGGACTTCCACACGGATCTGGCACAGGCGCGCCCGTTCGCTGATGTCGCCGAGGACGGCACCGTGTTCTTGATCGATGGTGACGACCGGCTCGAAGTAGGTCAGGTCACCGATGCCACTGAAGACCAAGCGCTGGCCTACTTCGTGCGCAAATACGATGACGTGATGGCACAGTTGCTCCTGCTGGAGCAACGCTTGTCCACCGATACCGCCACCAACGAGCTGACGAAGACGCTGAAGCCTCTAGCCGATGCCGTGGAGGCTCGTGGCATGGTCGGTGATATGTCAGCGTTGCGGGAGAAGGTTGCACAGCTTTCCACCGCCCTCGAGAATCGGCGCGAGCGGGAAAAGCAGGCCCGGGCCGAGGCCTTGGAAGAACAGCGCCAGCAGCGTGAAGCAGTGGTCAACGAAGCCGAGGAACTGGCTGCACAAGATCCCCAACAGATTCACTGGAAGAAGACCTCCAACCGGATGAAGGAGCTCTTTGAGAGCTGGCGGGAACTCCAGAAATCCGGCCCGCGGTTATCCAAAGACGTCGAAGATGCACTGTGGAAGCGGTTCCGTTCGGCTCGGAATCGGTTCGATAAGGCGCGCCGGGCCTTTTTCTCGGAACTGGATAGCAAGAATGCTGAGGCCAAGAAGGTCAA
Organism: Auritidibacter sp. NML120636; assembly: GCF_003185945.1. Taxonomy (NCBI): domain Bacteria; kingdom Bacillati; phylum Actinomycetota; class Actinomycetes; order Micrococcales; family Micrococcaceae; genus Auritidibacter; species Auritidibacter sp. NML120636. The sequence goes on along the minus strand of NZ_QHLO01000002.1, from coordinate 138,071 downwards.
GGAGAAGCTGATCAGTGAGGCTGAAGAGCTACAGCATTCCACGGATTGGGCTCGCACCACGCAGAAGTACCGTGATCTGATGACGGCGTGGAAGAAAGCTCCGCGGGCGGCGCGCAAGGAAGACGATGCGCTGTGGGCTCGTTTCCGCGCCGCTCAGGACGTGTTCTTCGGTGCTCGTCAGGCCGCTCACGACGAGATCGATCGCGAATTCCAGCAGAATCTTCAGGTCAAGGAACAAATCCTGGAGGAAGGTCGCAGCCTTCTGCCCTTTACCGATGTCGAGAAAGCCCGGGCTACCATGAATGATCTACGCACTCGGTGGGATGAGGCCGGAAAGGTTCCGCGCAAGGATATCTCGCGCATGGATGCTGGCTTCCGCGAACTTGAAGACGCGTTGCAACAGATCGAGGATGACCACTGGTCACGAACCAACCCGGAAACTAAGGCACGCACCAATTCTGCCCTGGCCCAGCTCGAAGAAACCATCGCTCAACTGGAGACAGAATTGGCACAAGCCCAAGAAGCCGGCGATGAACGCAAGATTGCTGAGAAGCAAGAAGCACTGGACGCCCGCCGGGCTTGGTTGCAAGCGGTCCAAGCCTCGGCCGAGTAACTGCACGATCGATCGTCTCGACGAGGTCGTTAATGAAGACCTCGGGGCTAGCTGTCCACAGCGGGAACACCCGCCTCAGCTACCAAGTACTGGCTGTCCACAATGGTGTCCTGAGTATTTTTCCCGGTGCCACCTCGTGACATTCTGGAGGCATGCCTCAGCCAGACACTTCGTCCTCGATCCCGGTTCCCACCACCCGCCAACGTCTCGACCGTGCGGTAAGTCGCTTAATTCATCCCGACGCACCGTTGAGCCCAGGCGAATTGCAGGCTTTGCAGTTACGTGGCGTGATCCGTGAACAAGTTGGCGGGAGCTTCATCAAGACCGAACATCCCGATAGCGTGTTGCAACGAGCAGTAGCCGCCTATTGCTTTGGTGCCAACTTATTTACCGGACGTTGGGCGCTATCTCATTCCACCGCAGCCTGGATTCATCTCTCAGGCCCTGCACCAGCGGATTTTCAGGCGGTCAGTGGTCACCCTCGACGGATGTCGCGGTCGAAGACGCGTGGCATCCAGGTCACGATGCGCAAAATCGAGTACATGCAGGCTGTGGAGACTAGCCTCCACCACGGGCTCATTTTGAGTCTGGGTCCGATCCTGTTTACCAGTGTGGAACAAACGATCATCGACCTGTTGCGCTTCTTTCCGGGAAATCACCAGCTCCGCACCGTCAGCGAGCTCTTACCGCACTGTGATGAGGCTCGGCTGGCCCGAACGCTGGCGTCACAGCGTCATCTGGCGGGGATGGAGACCGCGATAGCCCGTTATGGTCAGCTCGTCCAGCCAGCAGCCTAGGGATTATTTCTTACTCGAGCGCTTTTTCCGCTCGGAGGACCGGTAAACCTCGTAGACACCATCGATCCGACGAATCGCATTGAGCAGGTGCTTCAGGTAGCCGGGATCTCCCATTTCGAACACGAAGCTCGACGAGGCGATCCTGTTCTTCCGGGTGGTGGACGTGGCCGAGAGGATATTGACGTGGTGTTCAGCAAGGATCCGGGTGACATCAGAGAGCAACGAGGTCCGGTCCAGGGCGTCAACGGTGATGTCGACAATGAACACCGAGTCCTGGGTTGGTTGCCAATCGACCTGGATGAGACGCTCCGAATCGTTGGCGAGATTACTGATGTTGTTGCAGTCGGCACGGTGGACCGAAATGCCAGTACCACGGGTGACGAATCCGATGATCTCATCGGGTGGCACCGGGGTGCAGCACCGGGCCAGTTTTGCCATCACGTCTCCGGCTCCTGGAACCACCACGCCAGAATCCGAGCCGCGGGTTGGTCTTGGAATGAGTGGCAGGGAGATGGTGTCGGGGTCGTTATCGTCCACTAGCTTCGGTTCCGGCTTGGGAGGTGATACCAGTTTCTCCACCCGATCCAGCACATTCTCGACCGACACGTTGCCATCACCGATCGCCGCGTAAACCCCGGAGACTCCCCCAACGTTGAGTTGGTCGGCCACATCGCCCAGAATCCCGGCGTTCATGATCTTCTGGAGTGGCAACGGATGTTTGCGGGCTTCTTTGGTCAACTGCTCCTTGCCACGTTCGACAATTTCTTCGCGACGTTCTTTCGAGAACCATTGCCGGATTCTATGTCGAGCACGACCGGAGCGGACGAAGCCCAACCAGTCTTGACTGGGTGCGGCATCTTCGGACTTGGAGGTGAAGATTTCGACCCAGTCACCGTGATTCAGCACGTAGTTCAAGGCCACCAAGCGACCATTGACCCTGGCACCTACGGTGCGGTGCCCCACCTGCGTGTGAACCGCGTACGCGAAATCCACCGGTGTCGAGCCCGATGGGAGGGCTTTGATTTCACCTTGCGGTGTAAAAACGTAGACCTCCGAGGACCCTATTTCGGTCCGAAGCGAGTCCAAGAAGTCGTCGGGGTCCTGAGCATCTTTTTGCCAATCCAACACGGCCTTCAGCCAACCGGGTGTGCTCGCGGTGTCCGCGGCGTTCCCACCACCGCGATGCTTGTACTTCCAGTGGGCTGCCACACCGTATTCGGCCCGATGGTGCATCTCATGGGTGCGGATCTGGATTTCCACCGGTTTACCGCGGGGCCCGATCACCGTGGTGTGAAGCGACTGATACATGTTGTACTTCGGCATCGCAATATAGTCTTTGAAACGCCCCGGCATCGGCGACCACTTGGCGTGTAGCACGCCTAAGGCCGCATAGCAGTCGCGCACAGAGTCCACCATGACCCTGACCCCGAGCAGATCGTAGATATCGTTGAACTCTTTTCCGCGCGCCTGCATCTTTTGATAGATCGAGTAGTAGTGCTTGGGGCGGCCGGTGATCGTGGCATTGATTTTCGCCTCGCGCAGGGTCTGTTCGATGATGTCGGTCAGCTGGGCAATATTTTTTTGTCGCTCCGGAGTGCGCTCCCCCACTAGGCGCACAATCTCGGCGTACATTTTCGGCCACAAGGCGGCAAATGAGAGATCCTCCAACTCCCACTTGATCGTGTTCATGCCCAGCCGGTGGGCCAAAGGGGCATAGATTTCCAGGGTCTCTTGGGCTTTCCGAGCCGAGGACTCCGGTGGCACGTAGCGCCAGGTGCGCGCATTGTGCAGACGGTCAGCGAGTTTGATCAGGAGCACGCGGACATCTTTGGCCATGGCCAACACCATTTTGCGCACAGTCTCCGCTTGTGCGGCGGCACCAAAGTGCACTTTATCGAGCTTGGTGACACCGTCGACGAGCAGGGCGACTTCTTCGCCAAATTCGGCGGTGAGCTGCTCGAGGGAGTAGGAGGTGTCCTCGACGGTGTCATGCAACAGCGCTGCCGCCAACGTCGTGCCCGTCATACCCAATTCAGCCAAGATCGTGGCCACTGCCACCGGGTGGGTAATGTAGGGGTCCCCCGACTTACGGAATTGGCCGTCATGGTGTTGTTCAGCAATGGTGAAGGCCCGGATAATCACGTCCAGGTCTTCTTTGGGGTGGCGGACCTTGAGCGTACGAATCAACGGCTCCAGGATGGGCGAATAGTCTGTGCCGCCCATTCTGCCGGTGAGCCTGGCCAGTCGGGAGCGGTGACGTTTGGGCGCAGACCGTTGCTCTCCGGCACCGTGGTGACCGGATTTTTGCGCATCAGAAGTACTACTCATCCGGCACCGCCCCGCTTTCTCTCCGCTGACCTCTGGAGCCCAAACGCTGATTCCAGTACGGATTGTGGTTGATTGTTTTCATACACTAGTCCCCCGATGTCGCCGGTGACAAAACACCGGTAGCATCGGGGCAGACGGACTGTGGTGCGACGGTCCGGCGCCGTTAGGCTGTCGTAATTTGTTCTTCAGTCACGTCCTCAGGGCGCAGACCGGTTTCCTCACGGAGGTTGAGCACTCGGCGATCATGGTTTTTGACTTTGTCTTCCCCACCCCGCAGCAGTGCATACAGTGGCGCCTGAATAAACAGTGTGGCCAAGGTACCGACGATAATCCCCACGAAGATCGATAGCGAAATATCGCGCAGGGTCCCTGCCCCGAGAAGCCCGGCACCAATAAACAGAATGGACCCGACCGGCAAAATACCTACTATAGAGGTGGTAATGGACCGGACCAAGGTCTGGTTAACCGCCAGGTTGACCATCTCGCGGAAGGTTCTGACGGTATTTTCGTCCATATTCGCGGTATTTTCACGAATCTTATCGAAGACGACCACCGTGTCGTAGAGCGAGTAGGACAAGATGGTCAGGAACCCAATAATGGCTGCGGGCGTGACCTCAAACCCGGTGGCCCCATAGATTCCCACGGTGAGGGCCACCACGTAGAACAACCCCAGCACTGCTGCCAACGACATCTTCCAGGTCCGGAAGTAGATGGCCATCAGCACGGTAACCAGCACAATGAAGATCACCAAGCCAATCAACATCTGCTGAGAAATCGCCTCACCCCAGGTCGGGCCCACGAAGCTGGAGGTCACGTCATTGGCCGAGACCTGATAGGCCTCTTGCAGATTGGAGGCCACTTCAAGGGTCTGGTCATCGGTGAGCTCTTCGGTTTGAACCCGCATGGTTCCGGGCGCGATATTGGTCGCGGTGGCTTCCACCTCAGCAACGACGTCGGTCACGGCCTGCTCGCCCACCGTCGGGTCGGTGTTCTGCACCGAGGAGACGGTGAACTCGGACCCACCACGGAACTCAATGCCGAAGTTGAAGCCACCCCGTGCCACGGTGATACCGACTGCCACCAGTAGCACTATAGCCGCGATGGAAAACCACAGTCGCCACTTCTGGATAAACGGGTAGGACTTTTTGCCCGTATAGAGTTTATTTCCCCACTCAGCGATGCTACTCATTCTGCGTCCTCCGTGGTCTTCTCGTCCTGTGTCAGACCAAGCTTTTCCTCACGCTCTTGTTGCCTGCGCTCGGCAATGGTTTGGCGTCGCTGAGCTTCTTTGGCTCTGCCCTTGATCTTTTTCTTCTTCACGGGTGCCCGGCTGGGTTCGTCGTTAAACTCCCGGACCCGGCCAGCGCCCTGGTAGAGCGCTTTTTGTCCCAGCAACGAGGGGTCCATCCCCGACAGCGGATGTCCGCCACCGAAGAACTTCGTTCGTGCTAACAGTTGCATAACTGGGTGGGTGAACATAAACACCAGCAACACATCGATCAGTGCCGCCAGGCCCAGAGTGAAGGCGAAACCGCGGACATTACCGACAGCCACGAAGTACAGCACTACCGCGGCCAGCAGGTTCACGGCCTTAGAAACGATAATGGTACGTTTAGCCCGCGACCACCCGAATTCCACGGCTGATTCGAACCGTCGCCCCGACCTCATTTCGTCCTTGATTCTTTCAAAGTAGACGATAAAGGAGTCCGCGGTCAGACCAACGGCGACGATAATACCGGCCATACCGGCCAGCGATAATCGATAATTATCCGACCAACCCAGCAACACGATCGCCACGTAGGTCAGCAGGAACATCACCAGCAACGAGGTCAGGGTGACAAAACCCAGGGCACGGTACTGGTAGAACTGGTAGACCGCCACCAGGCCCAAACCGATCAGTCCAGCCACCACGCCCCAGAACAACTGGTCCTGGCCCAGGGTCGCCGAAATCTGTTGTTCAGATTCGATAGTGAAGCTAATCGGCAGAGCACCATATTGGAGCTGTTCGGCCAGGGCTTGGGCCGATACTTCGGTGAAGTTTCCTTCAATCGTGGCACGGCCGTCGGTGATCACCGCATTCGAACGCGGTGCGGAAACGATGGTGCCATCCAGGACGATCGCAAACTGGTTCTGTGGTTCCGGCATGCCCGTGATGCGCTGAGTGACCTCGCGGAAGGCCTCCGTGCCTTCGTCGTCGAAGCTGAGGTTGACCACCCAGTTATTAGCCGACACTCCAGTTGGGGTCTGTGCCATACCGTAGTCGGCGTTGTCGATCTGGGTCCCTTCAACTTCGACGGGGCCCAGAATGTATTTCATCCCATACTCGGGGTCACAGGCAACGACCGCTTCATCTGTGGGCAGTTGTTCGTTTATTTCCTGCTGTTGTTGCTCACGACAGTCGGTGTTTTGAAACTCGTAGGCCAGCTCTGGGCTGATCCAGTTCTGATCCGAGCCATCTTCGGGTTCCGCCTCTGGCTCGGGGAAATCCTCCACGTCTTGGCGCTCCTCTTCCGGGGTAGCAATACCCGGGGCGCCTTGGAGGACCGCGCGGAATTCCATATTGGCCGAGGCCTGGATTAAATCGCGGGTTTGTTGATCCGGGTTGCCGGGCAGGGCGACCACAACGTTGTTATCGCCTTGGGTATTAATTTCAGCTTCCGAGACACCGGAACCATCCACACGGGCACGAATAATCTCGACGGCCTGGTTCAGCGTTTCGTCGGTGACTTCTTCACCAGAGGCGGTCTGCGGTGAGAGCACCATCTGGGTACCGCCTTCGAGGTCCAAGGCGAGCAGGGGCAAGCCATTGGTTTGGTTGGTGGCGATACCTACGCCGAGGATGCCAGCCAGCACGACGACTATCGCTGCCAGCCAGCCCAGAGTGCGTCGCGCGCGCCCTTGGGGGGTCTTTGAGGCCATGATGGTGTGGATCTTTCAGTTCTGGAGTGCGGACTCACGAAAGGTTCAGCACCCCGGGGTGCTGAACCTTTCGTGATGGTCTGGTGGTTATTTCTTCTCGTCGTCGTTTGGGGAATCTTTGTCGGTCTCCTCGGTCGAACCGTATTCTTCGCGGGGATCCTCCGGGTTACCCGATGCCTGAGTGTCGGTGGCGTCGCGGTTCTCGCTGTTGATCACGATCTTGTTGGACTCATCCGGTGTTGGTTCCGAGCTAGCAGTCGAGTCAGCGGTGTCTGCCACCGGTTCGATGACTTGAGCAATGGTCTGCAGGTGTACGGTCACGCTGTTGCCGGGCGAGACCTCAAGGACCACCTTATTGTCGTCGTGGTTGACCGAAATCACGGTACCGAAGATTCCGGCAGCGGTCATGACCTCAACGCCCGGGGCCAAGGCCTGGCGAGTTTCCATCTGCTTCTTCTGCTGTTTCCGGGTGCCACGCATGGACAAGAAGATCAGCAGACCGAAGATGACCAGCATGACGATCAAAAAGCCAGCGCCAAAACCGCCGCCACCTTCAGCATTCTGAGCCAGTGGGTTGACGAGATGAGTCAGGTCAGCAAAGTGCATGTATCGATCCAATTCCTCGGGACAATGATGTCTAGATCTTCCACCACGACAAGTCTCGTGGTGGAACGCATTATTCTCAGGCTACCTTAGGCACCTGAGGTCGGGCCTAATTCTTAAGGGTCACCTTCACGCTGGAGACCATTCTCACGGCACGGTCGCTTGATTTTTGCCCGGGTCTAGTCGTGGGACTCGTCCCGGGAGAAGTCATCTGGGCCGAATAACGGAGAGGTCTGACCGGGTTCATCGGTCTGGGATTCTGCGAGTCGCCACATTGACTGCACCTCTGCGTTGTGAGGAACATCAAGTCCTAAATGTTCCCAGGCCGCCGGCATCGCGATCCGCCCGCGCGGGGTACGTCCCAGGAGTCCTTCACGCACTAGGTAGGGCTCGGCAACTTCTTCGACGGTTTCGACCTCTTCACCGACGGCAATGGCCAGGGTGGACAGTCCGACCGGGCCTCCGCCAAATTTCTGACACAATGCTTCGAGCACGCCACGATCGAGGCGGTCCAAACCACGCCGGTCAATTTCGTAGATATCCAGGGCGGTGGAGGCCGACCGGGCATCCACTTCGTCAAGGTGGTGGACCAGTGCCCAGTCACGCACCCGGCGTAGCAGTCGGTTGGCGATACGCGGGGTACCACGGGACCGTGTTGCGATTTCGGCAAAGGCTCCCGGTGACAGGCGCATATCCAGCATGGCTGCCGAGCGGCGTAGCACCAGTTCGAGTTCGGCCACGTCATAGAACTCCAAGTGACCGGTGAAACCAAACCGATCCCGTAGGGGACCCGGCAAGAGCCCCGCTCTGGTGGTGGCTCCGACTAGCGTAAAGGGTGGGAGCTCGAGCGGAATGGACGTCGCCCCAGCACCTTTGCCGACCACGATATCGACCCGAAAATCTTCCATGGCCATATAGAGCATTTCTTCAGCTGGACGTGACATCCGGTGAATTTCATCCAGGAAGAGCACTTCTCCCTCAGTGAGCGAAGAAAGGATCGCAGCGAGGTCACCTGAGTGTTGGATGGCCGGACCAGAGGAGATCCGCAGCGGGGCGTTCATTTCGGCTGCGATAATCATCGACAGGGTGGTTTTGCCCAGCCCCGGAGGACCTGAGAGCAACACGTGGTCGGCGGTGGCATCACGGAGTTTGGCGGCTTCGAGCACTAAGGACAGTTGTTCGCGAACCCGGGATTGGCCCACAAAGTCTCCGAGATGCTTCGGACGCAACGCGGCCTCAATTTCACGTTCTTCGGTGGAGGCACTGGGCCCGATCAGGCGGGAATCCTGCTCAGCGTTGTGGGGATCGGTACTCATCTCGATCTAGCATGCCTTCCGACGGAGAACGTGTTATGAGTGGACGCGACGTTGTCCTTGTCCCAGGTGACGCAACGTCGCGCGCAGAACCTGGGAGACGTCCTGTGACTCGCGCAATTCGGGTTCATGTTCCAGAGTGGATTTCAACGCCTTGGTGGCATCCTTGTCGGTCCAGCCGAGCCCGGTGAGAGCTTCGTGAACTTGCTCCTGCCACACCGGGTCATTGCCCGGCGTGGCACCGCTCGGCTGCCCTGCCTGTGCGGGGTTCTCGGCCGGTACGAGCTTACCGGACAGTTCCAGGATGATCCGGCGGGCGGTTTTCGCACCGATGCCGGGCACCTGGGTGAAGGCCTTATCGTCGTCTTGGGCGACCGCGCGCCGGACCTCTTCGGGTGCATAGACCGCCAGAACCGCCAGAGCGATCCGGGGCCCGATCCCGGAGATGGTCAGCATCGTCGTGAAAATTTCGCGTTCGTCCCGGGAGCGAAACCCGTAGAGGGTCATGGCATCTTCACGAACGATCAGCTCGGTCAGCACGCGTGCTTGGTCCTCGATCCGCAGTGTCGCCAGTGTTTGCGGGGTGGCGAAGAAGGTATAGCCGACACCGTTGACATTGAGCACCGCCGCATCGACGCCGAGGTACTCAACCACTCCGGTCAACGAGGAAATCATGAAGCCTCCGTAGCTGTGCGTCGGGCTCCGCCAGGTGTTTTGTCCACTGCCCGTACCGCAAATGATAGAACTAATCTACGAACACTGTACCCCGCAGGGTGCAACCGATGTTAACGGGCACGCCGTTCGGCTTCCAACCACGCTCGCTGGGCTGGGGTTGTGGGGCGGGAATTCTTTGCTGTCGCACCGGGAAATTTCGATGGTCGGGCCGGGCTGGTCAATTTCCCGGTGTCCAGTCCACGCCCGTGGAGTCCCCCGCGCCAGGCGTGGGCGATCGCCAGTGCCATCGCGTCGGCTGCATCGGCGGGTTTCGGTGGCGAATCTAAGCCCAGGACCCGGGTTACCATCGCGGTGACCTGGTTTTTATCGGCGGAACCGTTTCCGGTGACCGCAGCTTTCACCTCGGAGGGGGTCAGCAAAGCGACCGGAATATTGCGTCGGCCCGCCGCTGCGATCACCACTCCGGAAGCTTGGGCGGTACCGACTACGGTTGGCGTGTTGTTTTGAGCGAACATCCGCTCCACGGCCAGGTGGTCGGGACGGTGCGACTCAAAGAAATCGGCAATGGCCTCGTCGATGGTCGCCAGTCGCTCACCGATCGAGGCCGTGTTCGGAGTCCCCACCACGCGTACGTCCACCAGAGTGGCCTGCCGGTTGGGGGCGACGTCGACCACGGCCATGCCACACCGTGTCAGTCCCGGGTCGACCGCCAGCACCCGCAAGGGTTTGCTGGGAACCCGCACCGGTTAGTCGTCCTCGTTCTCAAGTTCTGCGGCCACCTCATCGGTGATGTCCACGTTGGAGCTGACGTTCTGTACGTCGTCGAGCTCTTCGAGAGCATCAGCTAAGCGCAGGAATTGGCGGGCAGCTTTGGCATCGAGCTCGACCTTCATCGTGGCCACGAACTCGACTTCGTCGGATTCGTAGTCGATCTCGGCTTCGTCGAGTGCTTTGGCTACATCCTGCAGATCGGAGGGGTCCGAGTAGACTTCGAAGCTACCACCGGACTTGGCCACTTCTTCGGCTCCGGCATCCAGGACCGCCATCAGGATTTCGTCTTCTTCTTTACCCTCGGCGTCCATGCGGACCACGCCTTGGCGGTTGAAGAGGAAAGCGACCGACCCGGAGTCGGCCAGGGTGCCGTTATTGCGGGTGACGGTGTGGCGCACTTCGGCTGCAGCACGGTTCTTGTTATCAGTCAAGCATTCGACCATCAACGCCGAGCCTTCGGGACCGCGAACCTCGTAGATAATCTCTTCGTAGTTAATGACCTCACCGGTCAGACCGGCACCGCGCTTGATGGCACGGTCAATATTGTCATTGGGCACCGATTGCTTCTTGGCTTTGGAGACTGCAAGATCCAGCGCCGGGTTACCTTCCAGATCTGGCCCACCGGCACGAGCGGCTACCTCAATCGCCTTAATGTGCTTGGCGAACATTTTGGCGCGCTTGGCATCCAGGGCAGCTTTTTTATGCTTGGTTGTTGCCCATTTTGAGTGACCGGCCAATGGAGCCTCCTTATGGGGGTCAGGGTGCGAACAATAAAACTCTGCCCTATAGTCTAAACCCAGCCCGCTTCTCTACCGCGATAACTGTGGCACTACACGTCGCGGGCCACTGAGCACCACATAGAGCCAGCTCAGCGTTGCTTGTTCCCAGCGGTCAGGGTCAACATTCCATTCTCGCGTGTGCCGGGCCTTGGTGAATCGCACCAACGAGACCAAATCCGGACGCAGATTCGCCAGCTGTCCAGCCGGCCCGATCGGAACGAAGTCGTCGTCTTCAGAGTGCAGAATCAGCACCGGGTGCTGGAGTTGCTCGGCCCGGTCCACCCAGTTCAAGGCTTTCAAGTCCACCGGGGCTGCCAGCCCGGCAAGACGACGGGCCCATTTATTGGCAATCATAAATTGCCCCAGATGACCCACCGCGTCGGGAAGCCGGTTCAACCGGGCCTGGTAGGCCAAGACATCAATCCAGTTAATAACCGGTCCGTCGAGGACCAGCCCCGCAATCCGGTCGCGTAACGGTGACTGGGCAGCCAATTGCAGGGACACCGCACCACCCATGGACCAGCCGAAAATCACGACTTGTCGGGCACCGTGACTCAGCGCATAGTGCATGGCAGCTTCCACGTCGGGCCATTCGGTCGCTCCGAGCCCGTATCGGCCATCTCCGGCCGGCGGGGCGTTGCCGTCGTTGCGGTAGGAAATCAATAAGCTCGGCATACCTAGAGCGCCGGCGACGCGCAGGGCACGAATTCCTTCGGTACGCCGGGAGCCACGTCCGTGAACCATAATCGCCCAGGTGTCTTCTCCGAATTCAGGGGTCTGGGTAGGAAGGGGGGACTCGGCGACACGCGGGACTTGGGGTGGTACATACCAGGCCGGGGCTTCGCCACGTTCGACGGGAATGGACACTTCCTCGGACACAAACCCGGCATCACCGGGGTGGGGCCAGGTAAAGCCGGTCCAGGAGCCTTTTTGCGCCGCGGTGAGATCCCCGGAATAGATCTGTTCAATTTCTCGCACCACAATCCCGGCTTCAGCGTCGCGGTCAACGATCTTACCGATGCGGGCGATACCTTCACCGGCGGCGAAGGTCAGCGAATAGCGACCTTCCACGGTGGTTTCACGGGTGGCCTGCAACGCGATGTGAGGCCGGGGACCGTAGGGCTCAATGATTGCGTAAATCCGGATGTCTTCGGCCACCCGTCGCGTCGGGGTCACGACCGTACGGGCAAAGACGGTAGCCAGGGTAGAAATGGTGCCGGCAAACAGCGAGCCCACCACCGCAGCAGAGGCACCGACCACGGCGAGCACTTGGGAAAACCGTGCTCGAGAACGCGAGTTGTCAGACTCAGCGCGGGATAGGGGGAAGACTCGCATACTGGTCATTCTTCCCCGTTCACCGGGGAATTTCCAGTTTCTCAAACGTCGGGTCGGGAACAATCCCCTGGCCTGTGACGTTATAGCGGATATGACAGTTTCAGATACCTCTCACCACCAAGACGACACCACACAAACCACCACTACCCGCTCCGGTCAGCTCTCCGAGGACGAGTGGAAACAACGCCTCAGTCCTGCGGAGTACCAGGTGCTTCGCCAGGCGGCCACTGAACGACCCTTTACCGGGGAATACTGGGATGATTTCAGCGAAGGGATCTACCGGTGCCGGGCCTGTGGGGCTGAGCTGTTCCGTTCGGATCAGAAGTTTGATGCCCACTGCGGTTGGCCCTCATTCTTTGCCCCGTTGGCTGAAGATCGGGTGGAATACCGCAAAGACACCTCCTTGGGGATGACCCGCATCGAGGTCTTGTGTGCCCAGTGTCAGTCCCACTTGGGCCACGTGTTCGAAGGTGAGGGCTTCAATACCCCGACGGACCTGCGCTACTGCATGAACTCCATTTCCCTGGAGAAAGTCCCCCGCTCAGACCGATAAGCTCGAGGGTTCTCGGCGTGGCCTGCCCCCCATCCTTCAGGTAGCGCTTTAACCTTGAGGGGTGAGCATTGATCGGTCGAGTGCAGAAACCTTGGCTTCGGCGCCTGTGACTTTTCGTCGGGCGCTATCGGGACTGCGGATGGCCCAGCCCCGAGCGGAAGTCCGGCTGACTGAAATCCCGGCACCGCAGAAAATCGCACCCTATGCGGTGGCTATGGCCGCCGATGTTTACCCGGCCGTGCTTCCGGCCCCGATCACCTCAACCGTCACCACACTCGGAGCGGTTGAAGACCAGGACCCCAATGAGCCACTAGCCACCGGGCGTTTTATTCTCTTGCATGACCCGGCCGGTTCGGCCGTGTGGAAATCCACGTTCCGCATTGTGACCTTCATTCGGGCGTCGGTTGAAGCCGAAATGGGCGTGGACCCGATGGCCGCTGAGGTGGCGTGGACATGGCTGGTGGAAGCCTTAGATGGTCACCAGGTGGATTATGACCAAGCCGGTGGGACCGCCACGCGGGTGCTGTCGGAAAGTTTCGGAGTGTTGGATGATCGGGCCGATGCCATTGACATTGAAATGCGGGCCTCGTGGAGTCCTACCAACCTGATGGGCGAATCGATGGAGAACCACCTGGAGGCCTGGGCAGATATGGTCTGCGCCTTTGCTGGTTTACCACCGGTTCCTGAAGGCGTCACAGTTCTCCCTCGAGCACGAAGGACGTAACATCATCCTGACCACAAACGCAGAATCTGAGGCACCGGTTCTGATCACCGAGCCGGCCGAGGGCATCCCAGAACTTACCGACACGCCCGAAGGGCTCACCGAATGCGCTGAAGCGCTCCGCGCCGGTAGCGGACCGGTGGCCATCGATACCGAACGAGCCTCCGGATTTCGCTACGGTCAGCGAGCATTCTTGGTCCAACTCAAGCGTGAAGGCTCCGGCATTTGGCTCATCGACCCCGAACCCTTGGAGAATTTGGACATTATTCAGCAAGCCATCGGTGACACCGAGTGGATCTTACACGCTGCCACGCAAGACTTAGGGTGTCTGGCTGACTGTGGATTACGTCCCTGTACTCTCTTCGATACCGAGCTAGCCGGACGCCTGTGCGGCTTCCAGAAAGTAAATCTGGCCGCACTGCTACAGCGTACGTTGGGAATAACCTTGGCCAAGGAGCATTCAGCTGCCGATTGGTCGCAGCGCCCGTTGCCCGAGCAGATGCGTAACTACGCCGCCTTGGATGTGGAGTATTTGGTCCCGTTACGCGCACAGATGATTCGCACACTACGTCGGCAGGACAAGCTGGAGATCGCTGCCGAAGAGTTCGAAGCGTTGACCGCTTGGCAACCCCCGGAGCCCCCTCACGAGCCCTGGCGGAGAACCTCCGGTATTCACCGGGTGAAATCACCACAACAGCTGGCCATTGTCCGTGCCCTGTGGCATGCCCGTGATGAACTGGGCCGTCAGGAAGATGTCTTCCCGGGGCGGCTACTACCCGATCGGGCGATTATTGCCGCAGCGACCGCACAACCTGCAACCGCAGGTGAGCTGATGAACACCAAGGGGTTCACCGGACGGGCTGCCGGCCGGGAGAAGGACCGGTGGTTGGAGGCGATTCGGCGCGGGGTGGCCGAAGGACGGGATCCCGCAACGCGACCGGAGAAGAAACCGGCTGGCTCCGGTGGCCCTCCGCCGGTGAAAAGGTGGAAGTCTCTCGACGAGCTGGCCGCTCGGCGATTCGCCACGTGTAAGGTGCGATTGACTCGCCAAGCCGAGGCGATGGGCGTGCCGTTAGAGAACCTCTTACTCCCCTCGACGCTACGAGATCTCTGCTGGCGTCCGCCCTCACCCATTACCCCGGAAACCGTCGAGGAGTATCTCAAAGACCGGGGTGCCCGTAACTGGCAGGTCTGGGCCTGCTCGGCAATCATTACCGTTGCATTACTAGACCCGGATCCATGGGAGAGCGATGACGAGCAGCCCTGAGATGACTGAGAATCCTGAACAGACAGGTTCCACCTGTGCCGATGGTTCCTCTCATCTCGACCGTCGCCAATTGCTCTCTGGCACCGCAGCCATCGTGGCAGGTGGTGCCAGCATGCTGGGGCTGTCCAGCTGTGCACCGGCCGAGCCGGATACGGTCGAGGACTTCTCGGGTCAGCCCACTGAAGTCCTCGACGCCGATCTGTTGCCCGTCGGGGAAGCCACCGGGGTCCATACCGGCGACTATGACCTGCTGATCTATCGGGACAGCGAGAGCTCGGTGCAGGCGTTTCACGCGATCTGCCCCCACCAGGGATGCATCGTGCGCGTCGGTGAAGGGGCGGAGCCCGCCCCGGATTTCACCTGCCCCTGCCATTCTTCCCGCTTTGATTCCGAAACCGGTGATGTGCTGGGCGGGCCGGCTCCCCGGGGCTTGCGACGTCACCCCGCCGAGGTCCGCGACGGCGGCATTTGGGTCGAGGTCTAGCGGGTCGTCGAGCTCGTCTCTAAGGTTTCCACGCCCCGTGTTGCCGGTGATCGGCACGTAACCGTCGGGGCACCACGTGCCCGGTGCCGGGACGGTTGGGATCCCAGTTGGGGGTTTCTGCCTTCCGGCGCGGGTAGTAGTACAGCCTCCACCACGCCCACACCAGGCTCCCGAGCACCGGCAATAAGAAGATCGCCACAACCCAGACGATACGTCGCTGTGGTTCCAGAGGCGACCGTAGCAGGCTGATCACTGACCACACCATCACGGCCACGACCAGGATGGAGACAATCCACCATAGGGCTGATTCGAGCATTCAGGCGTTGGTCTTTCGGACGGTGACTTTTGAGGCCTGCACGCCGGCAGCTTTCACTACGGTCGGGATGATCTCGCGGGACCTGCCCGGGTGGACGGTGGCGACCGCAATGGTAAAGGCTCCGGCGTTTAGGACCGGCGAGTCGGCCTCACCGAGTCCGCGCCAGGCCAGCTCGCGGGTGGTCAAGGTTGCCAGAGTCTGCGCTTGATGAGATTCCACGTCACTCGGCTCGGTGCCACGCAAGGTATAGGTGATCTGTAGCTGTTCCATCTCGGCGGGGTCGATGGGCTGGTAGCCGTCTTCGGTGCACTGTTGGCTGAAGCCTGACAGCAGCGCTTCGGCCTGCGCGCAGTCCTCGAGTTTCTCGGCAGTGTCTACACCAGTGGCACCGACTTTGCCGTAGTGGACCACGAATTCGTGCTGGTCTTCATCCCACCACGCCTCCCGGTAGTGGGTGGGACGAGTGCTATCTTCGGGGCAGAAATAGGCTCGGATAATGGACACGGTGAGCACCTCCTGCGCGCGGGCCGGTTGATAACCCTGCTAGTTTAGCGTAACCGTGACCTGATCAAGAAAGCGGTTTAATGGCCTCGGGGCCTGCACTGTGACCGCGTGGGTCGTGGGCGCAGGCCCCGAGGACTGGCTTGGCTGCTGGTTGCGTTAGTTCTTCTCGGAGGAAGCGATCTGACGCAACACGTACTGCAGAATACCGCCGTTGCGGTAGTAGTCAGCTTCACCGGGGGTGTCGATACGCACATCGGCGTCGAACTCGGTGACCTTACCCTCAGGGTGGGTGGCGGTCACGTGCACGGTGGCCGGGGTGGTGCCCTCGTTCAACTCGGTGATACCGGAGATGTCGAAGGTTTCCGTGCCGTCCAGGCCCAGTGAGTTCGCGGACTCCCCCTGCGGGAACTGCAACGGCAACACACCCATGCCGATCAGGTTCGAGCGGTGAATACGCTCAAAGGATTCGCTGATCACCGCGCGGACGCCCAGCAGTGCGGTCCCCTTAGCGGCCCAGTCACGGGAGGAACCAGTACCGTATTCCTTACCGCCCAGCACCACCAGCGGAGTGTTTTGATCAGCGTAGTTCATCGCGGCGTCGTAGACATAAGCCTGCGGTCCACCCTCCTGGGTGAAGTCGCGCGTGAAGCCACCTTCAACGCCATCCAGCAACTGGTTCTTGATACGGATGTTCGCAAAGGTACCGCGAATCATCACCTCGTGGTTACCGCGACGGGACCCATACGAGTTGAAATCCTTACGGGCCACACCGTGCTCGGTCAGGTAGCGACCGGCCGGGGTGTCGGACTTGAAGGCGCCTGCCGGAGAGATGTGGTCGGTGGTCACCGAGTCACCCAACTTCAGGAGCACGCGGGCCCCGGAGATGTCCTGGACGGGGTCCGGGGTTTCCTTCATGCCCTCGAAGTACGGGGGCTTGCGCACATAGGTGGACTCATCGTTCCAGTCAAAGACGTCCCCGGTCGGGGTATCGATCGACTGCCACCGCTGGTCACCATCGAAGATCGTGGAGTATTCGGTGTGGAACATCTCGGTGTCGATGGAGTCATCGATGATCTGCTGCACCTCGGTGGGGTCCGGCCAAATGTCTTTCAGGTAGACGTCGTTACCGTCCTGGTCCTGACCCAGCACGTCATTGTCGAAGTCGAAGTCCATGGAACCGGCCAGAGCGTAAGCGACCACCAGCGGCGGGGAGGCCAGGTAGTTCATCTTCACGTCCGGGTTAATCCGGCCCTCGAAGTTACGGTTACCCGACAGCACCGAGGTCACCGACAGGTCGTTTTCCTGGATGGCCTGGGAGATCTCGGACTCCAGCGGACCGGAGTTACCGATACAGGTGGTGCAACCATAACCGACGATGTTGAAGCCTAACTGCTCCAGGTACGGGATTAGACCCGACTTCTCGTAGTATTCGGTCACCACCCGGGAACCGGGAGCCACTGAGGTCTTCACCCACGGCTTGGAGGACAGGCCTTTGTCCACGGCATTGCGGGCCAGCACCGCGGCGGCCATCATGACCGAAGGGTTAGAGGTGTTGGTGCAAGAGGTGATCGAGGCGATCGACACAGCACCGTGGTCGAGTTCGAACTCACGCCCATCCTCCATCTTCACGTCAACGGTGTGCGAGGGACGCCCTACGCCCGCATCGTCGCTCTCAGTTGCATAGTTGTGGATATCCTTGCGGAACTGCTCCTTGGCGTCAGAGAGCACGATCCGGTCCTGTGGACGCTTCGGACCCGAGATGGAAGGCACCACAGTGGATAGATCTAGCTCCAGGTACTCGGAGTACTGAGCCTCATTGGCCGGATCGTGCCACAGACCCTGTTCCTTAGTGTAGGCCTCAACCAGCGCGATGTTCTCTTCGGTACGACCGGTCAGTCGCAGGTAGTCCAGGGTCACCTGGTCGATCGGGAAGATCGCGGCGGTGGAACCGAACTCGGGCGACATGTTGCCGATGGTGGCGCGGTTCGCCAGCGGCACCGAGGCCACACCTTCACCGTAGAACTCGACGAACTTACCCACCACACCGTGCTGACGTAGCATCTCGGTGATGGTCAGCACCACGTCGGTTGCGGTGGCACCTGAGGGGATGGACCCGGTGAGCTTGAAGCCCACCACGCGCGGGATGAGCATGGAGACCGGCTGGCCGAGCATCGCGGCCTCGGCCTCGATGCCGCCCACACCCCAGCCGAGCACGCCCAGGCCGTTGACCATCGTGGTGTGGGAGTCGGTGCCCACACAGGAGTCCGGGTAGGCGCGCAACACGCCGTCGACCTCGCGGGTCATCACGGTGCGTGCCAGGTATTCGATGTTGACCTGGTGGACAATGCCCTGTCCGGGAGGAACGACCTTGAAGTTATCGAAGGCGGTCTGACCCCAGCGCAGGAACTGATAGCGCTCACCATTGCGCTCGTATTCGATTTCCATGTTGCGCTCGATGGCGTCAGGGTTACCGAAGCTATCGATTTGCACGGAGTGGTCAATCACTAGCTCGGCCGGTGCCAGCGGGTTCACGCGCTTGGCGTCACCGCCCAAATCCGCGATGGCCTCACGCATGGTGGCCAAGTCAACCACACAGGGCACACCGGTGAAGTCCTGCATCAGCACCCGGGCCGGGGTGAACTGGATCTCGTGGCGGGGATCGTCCTGCGGGTCCCACTGGGCCAGCGTTTCAATCTGCTTCTTCGTGACGTTGGCGCCATCTTCGGTGCGCAACAGATTCTCGAGCAGAATCTTCAGTGAGTAGGGAAGGTTCTGTGCACCTTCGACCTTGTTAAGTCTAAAAATTTCATACTCGGCGCCGTTGACGTCCAATACGCCCTTCGAGCCGAAACTATCGACAGTAGTCACGGAGATTCCTCTTCCTGCCCATCAAGGGGCGCTCAACCGATCTCGCCGAAGCCGCTGGCAGCAGTCCCTCTTCGCTGATCAGCGACGTGCGACTCGGTACCGGTGCGATGCCAGTGTCGCTGGGCTCGAAATCCAGCGACCAGAAAATTATTCTACAACGCGCAGCCACTGATCCGGATCAGATGTCGTTACCTGCGTCACGATGACGTCGGTACCCGGATCAGCGCGACACTACCGGGTGAAGATATTGACCGACTCCATGTGGTGGGTGTCGGGGAACAGGTCGAAAATCTCCGAGCTCTGGTGTTGCCAGCCCAGTTCGGCCAACAGTTTGGCATCTCGAGCCAGGGAGGCCGGGTCGCAGGAGACGTAGACGACCTTGGAGGCCGGTAACGCGTTGATGCCTTTGATGGTAGCCCGGCCAGCACCAGAGCGTGGCGGGTCAAGCACCACCGTATCGATGTCACGACCTTCCAGTCCGCCTTGGCCGCTGGGGGCCTGAGGGCGGTGCGCCCACGAGGAGACCACTTTCTCAGTGCGACCATTGATCACTACGGCCTGCTTCATCTCGTGCAGGTTCTTCCGGGCGTCTTTGCTGGCCTGACGGGCCCGTTCGACCGAGTAGACCCGGCCAGTCTCCCCGACCGCCCGAGCCAGAAACGCTGAAAAGAGCCCAGCTCCTGCATATAAGTCGGCAATGACATCACCGGGTTGCGGGTTCGTCGCCTGCATGACGGCCTCGACCAAGATATGCGGGGCGTCGCGGTGGGACTGCCAGAAGCCTTCGGCCGAGACCCGGAATGTAAAAGTTCCGTGGTGCAAACTGCGCACAGTTTCACTCACCCACGTGCGACCGCGCAACCGTATGGTGCGTGGCTTCTGGTCCGGTTGGAGTTGAGGAACAGACACCACTGCCGAGACGGTACCGGGTAGCCCGGAGAGTTGGCGTCGCCAATCGTTGATCGCCTTATTCAGCGTGGGCTCGTGCGCCAGCGTCTCGGTAGCCGGGTGGATGACGACCATGACTTCCTGGCTATAGCCGGGGGTGATGACGTCCACGCTGGAGGCCCCGAGGAAATTGATATCCCACAGGTGTAGCTCATCGAGTTCGGGCACCGCCAGGGGAATATTGCGGACCGGAATCATGGTCTTGGATCGGTGGACGAACATCGCCAAGCGCCCGGAGGCGGTCACCGCGAAACGGTTGCGGGTCCGCCAGTGCAAACCGGTAGGCTCATCGGCTTGCACTGAGGTCACCTGAGGCTCTACGGCGAGGCGACCAATCCGATTGAGTGTGTCGCGAAAAACTTGGGCCTTGAGCCGGCGTTGGTGTTCCAGGGTGATGTGACCGTATTCGGCGCCACCGATCGGCTGACGCCCGGCCTGATAGGCGCGCAAGGAGTCGGCCAATTTCCACTGGTGTGCCCGCCGGAATTCGGAGCCCCGGATCACGTTGACGGTATCGGCCCGCCAAAAGCGGGCCTTCGCGCCACCGGAAGTCACCACGGCTCGCACGACTTCGCCAGGAATGGCGTGGCGGACGAAAACAACGCGTCCTTCGTGCCGGGCCACGCAGTGACCACCGTGGGCCATGACTCCCACCTCAAGGGTCAGGATTTCCGGATCACCGGTGTCACCGACGCCGAGCGTCGAAGTCTCGTCTAAGGTAGTCACATTCACCATGCACCGGTCTCTTTCATCATGCGCGTACCGTGTGAACCCTCAAATGTAAGCAGGTAGGGCACAAAAACAGAATACGCTGATCGCCGGGAATAACAAGACTCATTTCGGTCCGCGACGTATCAGCGAGTTTCGGTGATCTCAGGGCCGCGTGTGGGCATGCCCTTCGCATCGGTCGGGGTTGACTCCGCTTGACCTGCCTCCGATTGTTCGGCGGCTGGTTTGACCCGACGCAGGTTCTTCGGAGCGTGCAGGCGCAGGATCTCCCGCGAGGGGTGGGGTTCCTGGCCTCGGTCAATCGCAGAGCGACCCAGCACGTCGAGCAACCGTTCAGCGTGTTCGGACTTCAAGACCGCTGGGCCTCCCACAACGGCACGAACGAACCAGCGGGGTCCATCAATGCCGATAAACCGAGCCACGCGCCAGCCAGGACGACCATCTGGCAATTTCGCCGGAATCTTGGCCAAGAGCTCGGTGCCAAACCGTCCCTGTTCTTCGGTCACAGTGGCGTTGTTGGCAGAAGTCAACGATTCGGTAAGTTCTTCCCGAATTTCGTCCCATAGTCCCTGCGAGCGTGGGGCCGCAAAAGTCTGGATCTGCAAGCTGGACTTATCGTGGGACAAGGTGACACCAATGATGTCCTTGGTCTTTTCTTCGACGTCCAGTCGCACAGCGATCTGAGGGTCAGCAGCAAGTTTCAACGCGCCGAGATCGACCAGGCCCTTGG
This sequence comes from Auritidibacter sp. NML120636, assembly GCF_003185945.1. Classification (NCBI taxonomy): domain Bacteria; kingdom Bacillati; phylum Actinomycetota; class Actinomycetes; order Micrococcales; family Micrococcaceae; genus Auritidibacter; species Auritidibacter sp. NML120636. The sequence goes on along the minus strand of NZ_QHLO01000002.1, from coordinate 116,818 downwards.
CATGATCAATTTCCGAAATGTCGCGGGGACCTGCCGGGCGCGCGTCGGGGTCGGTCGACTCTGGCGCTTCCCGCAGGTGTTCTGGAAGTGTCACACGCTCGACCTTCACGTCGCGGTTGCGTCCAAAGAGCTTCAATCAACCTGTCCTCTCTCCAGCGGTGGGGCAGTTTCTGGTTCATCCATCTGCTGCAGTGTTCACCTATCGTGGCGTTCTGCGGTGTCGTCCTGACTGAGCGAACTAGCCGTCGTGACTGGCTCACCGGTGATAGTCTACGCGGATTCGCGCGCGGTTTCAGAGCACGACGGGGGTTCGTTCTAGTTCTCTGTGTGCGAAAACCCACCGGTAGAACCAAAACCCTGCTGGCCACGAACCGATTCCGGCAACTCCTCGACCACTTGGAAACAGGCCTGATAGACGGGCTGAATGACCAATTGCGCAATACGATCCCCCCGGTTGAGCACAATCTCGGTGTGAGGATCGGTATTGATCAGGGCCACTTTGAGCTCGCCACGATATCCCGCATCTATGGTGCCAGGCGCGTTAACGATGCTCAGGCCTTTTTTCGCAGCCAATCCAGAACGAGGGTGTACCAACCCCACGAATCCTTCCGGTAAAGCAATCGCAATCCCCGTGGAAGCCAGGTAGCGCTCCCCCGGACCCAGACGCACATCTTCTACCGTGACCAGATCGGCACCGGCATCACCGGGCTGAGCATAGTGCGGGACCGGGACATCGGGGGCTAAGAGTTGCAGGGCTACATCGATCTGAGGCATGGTCGAAGGTTCCTTTCTGGATCGTTTCCGAGATTATTTCCTGGGCTGGACTCCCGAGACTGGATGCACCGGTGTGCTCCAGCACGTATTCTGCCAGGGTTCGGCCTGTTTTCGGCCCCGGCTGGTGGCGAGCACCTTACCTGCAGGTCACTGCAACACCGGGAAAACACAACACCGGGAAAACATGAACAGAACAAAAATATGGGACCCTAGAATTATGAGCTCTTCACCGACGACTCCACACAGTCTTGATTCCGCCGATGATCCGGTGCTGTACCATGAAAAGCTTCGGGCCACACCCTGGATGTGGCTACTCGTGGTCCTTTTCGGTGTCCTCGGATACATGGTGCTGGCACCGATCAACGTCGCGGCCGGAATCGGCTCCGCTGTGGTATTGGCCCTGATCACCGTGGCCATTTTGGTCGGGATGGGCTCTGAAATTATTGTCACCAAACAGTTTTTACAAGTCGGTCGTGCCGGGATTGAACGACGATTCGTGGGCAACGTGACCGGATATCGCGGTGACGACGCCTTCGAACAGCGCGGTCAGAAACTTCACGGTTTGGCTTACACCAATCTGCGCAGTTGGGCCTCGCCGGTGGTGCGTATTCAAATTACCGACGAACGGGACCGCACTCCCTATTGGCTGACGTCAACCCGCAATCCTGAACAACTCGTTGATGCCCTCGGTGGGGCTATGTACGCCCGTCCCGAAGATCTCGAGGATGAGAACATCCCCGACTGGTTGCGCGAAGAACGAGAAACACAACAAGCACAACAGCGCGACGATTCCGAAGGTCACACCCCCACCGACTCCAACACCGATTAGCGCAACATCAGCCCCCGCGCTCAGCAACACTGCCGGCGCGACGCAGGAACGTCAGCTCAGGGACATAACAACGTAGTGGGCGGGCCCGGGTGTAACCGGGCCCGCCCACTACATGGTTGTCGATCAGTTGTTGCTCAACTGAACCTTGCTACCCTTCACAGTCGGTGCAATACAGCAGACCATTTTCTTCATAAGCCACCTGGGATCGATGTCGCACCAAAAAACAGGAGGCGCAGGTGAATTCATCAGATTGTGCCGGCAGCACAGTAACCTGCAGTTCTTCATTCGACAGGTCAGCGCCGGGCAGCTCAAACCCCTCAGCAGCTTCGGCCTCGTCTTCATCGACCGCGGCAGACTGCGTATCGGTCCGACGATTCTTCAACTCCTCAATGGAGTCTTCCCGGACCTCATCGTCGTTTTTGCGGGGCGCATCGTAATCAGTTGCCATATATTTGCTATCCACTCCACTAAGTCATCGACTGAACGCACAGGTGTCAGTGTCTGACAGGTTAATCTCGGTGATTGGTTCTTTTATTCCAGGCCCAAACCGATGGCTTACCGCGGTGCATGATCCCTGGAATGACCCTCGTGACAACGCGCTCACCGAGTATCATTTCGCAGAGAATCCTACTGTCCCCGACCAAAATTTCAAATCGCCAACAGTGAACACATCTTGAAGTGCCTTGAAGCGCCGTGTTGACCGCTTTATGGGATCGCTCACACTCGTCGATCCCCCTGCGATGTGTCGCCACACCGGGCGAGATTCTGGTGTAGTGGGGGCTGACGTGGCAGAGTTCAGCACAGAACTAGGACTATTCTGGAGGCAATTTATGGATTCACCGCAGTCACCAGACCATACCACCGCGTCCGGTGCACGTCGCGCCCAACCGTTGCGCCTCGTTGGTGTCGATGATGCCGGTGACCACCTGATTCTGTCCAATGATGCTGGCGAAGAGTTCTCCCTGCCGATCACCGATGCTTTACGTCATGCCACCACCCGCCCCATTGGCCGGCCCTCGGCGGCCGCAGCCGACGAGGCAGCAGCGGTGACGTTGTCTCCCCGAGATATTCAATCCAAGATCCGCGCCGGCTACTCTGTGGACGAGCTGGCTTCTCGGTACGACGTCAGCCTGGACCGGTTGAAGATCTACGAGGCCCCGGTGCTAGCCGAACGCCGCTGGATTGTTGATCAGGCCCGCGCGATCGAAGTCTCTTCTCCGCAATTAGGTCACGATATTTACCGGGCCGTTTTTGGTGAAGAACCGGCTCTGCTGGAACCCATGGTGCGACACCGGCTGGCGGCACTGGGCTTAGACACCTCCACCCTGGAATGGGACGCGTGGAAGGAAGAGGGCTCCAACCACTGGACCATCTCGGCCAGTTTCCAAGATAACGGCGCCCAAACCCAAATCGGCGACGAGCCGGTGGCCCGCTGGAGTTTCCGTCCCGCCGCCAAGCATGTCGATAATCTCAACCGGTGGGCCCAGGTGCTCTCCGAACTCGAACCACTCGATACTCCTACCGCGACACCCACCCGACGGCTGAGCGCAGTGTCATCAGCGGAACGTGTTTTTGACGTGGAATCCACCGAAAAGCCTGACCCGCGACCGCGACGGCATTTTGATTCCGATGCGCAAGAAGAGTTACTCGAGGTCCTGCACGCCCGACGCGGGCAACGGTTGGGCGTCGATGAAGACGCTGATGACGAGCTAGCGATGATGATCACTCGCGAGGAGCACCCCACCTCCTGGACTGGACCACGTCTGGTGGTCAGCGGGGAATCCGATTCCGCTAAACCTGCTGAGTCTGAGACAGCTGATCAGACCGATCCGGATACGGAACAACCGGGGCAGCAGGAGCCGGAGCCGTCCACGCGGGCAGGGGTCGAGGACGAGTCAAGCCAACCAGAGAAGTCTACATCATCACTGTCTTCTGTCTCATCCTCTGAATATGAGGGTCAAACCGATGCCTTTGACGGGATGGATGAGGCCTCTCGCGGTAACGCCTTGCACCAGCAATCCACCCAACACCACCAGGACGGCAAAGACGGGCGGAGCGGTAGCTCCGCGTCTAAGTCCACACGCAAGCGTCCCCGGGTGCCCAGCTGGGACGAGATTATGTTCGGCACCCGCAAAGACGACTGAGACGAAGCGCTACTCTACAGCCTCCGCTCGTTGTGAGATTTCTCAGTCGATCACCAGCAGTGGCACCAGGCGTTCATCGTCGGTGGTCGATCCGTGGTGGCCCCACATCTCCCAGGACATCGCTGAAGCCCGGAGTGAGTCGTAGAGTGCGATATCGCTCTGGGCTACCACCAGCAGGTCTCCAATACGGGGCACCACCCGGGGTTCTAAGGGCCCGAACCAGCCGTCGTGTTCTGCTCGGTCGCGACTAATGACGATGGCTACTTCGCCATAGATTTTCTCCCACCGTTGCTGGATCTCGCGCCGGTGACTGTCGTCGGCCTCGGGAGCGAAATACAACTGGAAAAAGCGAGGTTCCCCGGCCGTGTGCAGCACGCCGTCGTAGAGTTCGGAATGTTCTCGGGTGTCCAACCGGTCTGCCGGGGCAATGGTGACCATACCGTGGTCGGCCGTCAGGAGCACGTTCACCGGGTGGCCGATCGTCGATAGTTTTCTGCGTAGCCGACGCATGTGACTATCGATCGCTTCCAGTACCTCAATCCATTCGGCAGAACCGACCCCGTGACGGTGCCCTGCTTTATCCAGTTCCGGGATATACAGGTAGACAAGCGCGCCGGGTCGTTGCAACTCCGTCAACGCCTTATGAAAGCGGGCTCCCAGGGACCGTGCCCCCACAAAGCGCGGACCGCGCAAACCAGCCCGGGTCAGCCCGCTGTCAGCAAACTCCGGCAAGGAGACCGTGACGGCCTCCAGCGGTGCCTGCACACTCTCAAAAAGTGTGGGATGGGGTTGCCATTGTTCGGGATTAACCTCCGGGTCCCAGTTGCCCAGCTGGTTAATAACCTGGCCACGATCCGGGTCGAAACTGTCATAGCCCACTAGTCCGTGTCGGCCGGGTAACAACCCTGTGGCCATCGAAGTCAAAGCGCTCGCCGTGGTGGTGGGTAACACCGTAGAGATTTCGGTTGGGGCACCACCGGTAGCAGCAGCGTGATCTCCTTGGCGGGTGAGCATCTGGCGCAAGGTGGGAGCGTAGGAAGAGTAGGCCACCAGCTGGCGGATTCCTAGCCCGTCGACCAGAATCACCATGCCAGACCCAGCCTGGGGAAGCTGCAGGCTCGTCGTCGCGACCGGCTGGGCATCAGACGAGGGCCTCAGCGAATTCAGCAGGGCCGGAACAACGTCCCAGATCCCCGGAGACTGGGGGTAGTGCGTATGACGATCGATCATCAGCGATGCTGGTCCCGAGCGGTCAAAAAGGTGGTCCGCAGGGTGCGGGCAAAGGCCAGGGCCTGGTCCACAGCCTGTTGGCCCTCGGCTTCGGCAGCGACCCGCAGAGCAAGATCTTCTGGTGTACTGGTTCCGGTCACCCCGTGGTCGGCAGAACAGTCGGGATCCGGGCAGACTGCCGGGACCAGCTCCAGGCGCTGATTGCCACGCCACAACACGCTCAGGGTCACCTCAGCCACCGGCAGATCCGGAGTCCACGTGGCCGGCTGGTCGTGGACGGTGGTGACCGAGACCGAGTCCAGCGCATCCAGCGGGACCATCTCGGTGGTCACTTGCGCCCGGGTGGCACCTGCGTATTCTTCGGCGACGAAGTCGGTCAGGTGCACGGCAGCCAGTGCGGTGTCGGTCAGTGCCAAGACCGTCAGGTGGCGGTGTAGGTCGTTGTAGTCCACGTGGGTCTCCACGTGGACTAGCGAAGCGAGGATCTCACGGGAATCGAGTTGATCGTACAGCGCACTGATCACCAGTTCGGGGTAGAACCCAGCGTGGTAAATGTCTGACCAGGGTGACAGCGAGGTATCGATGTCCGAGGAGAGGTCTGTCATGATCCCATCATAAAGCGTAACCGGTGGTCTGCTACTGGATATCTCATCATCCGCTCAAGGCCCGGCGGGCTGAGTCGGTCCGGCGAGCTGCGTTGGCCAGCTGGACTTCTGCTTGGAGCACGCTGACGTTGTCTTCGGAGGCCAATAGTGGCGAGAACCGCACCCGCACCACCTGGGGTAAGTCATGGGCCAAGATCGACAGCCGTCCGAGTACTTCTTTCACCCCGTGAATATCGGCCGGACGAAGCCCACCGTAGCCAAAGAGTTTGGCGGCCGCCCGCGGGGTGCGCACCATCCGTTCCAGATCTGCGCTGGTTAGCGGTGGCACCATATGCACCCAGTCGTGGAGGAGTTCTACGGCGTCACCGGAGATCCCGAAGGACACCACCGGTCCCAACAGCGGGTCTTCCACGGCCACCACCGTGCAACCTTGACCGGCCGGTGCCATCGATTGCACCTCGAGTTCAGGGCTACCGTAGCGGGTGAGCACCTCACGCATTTGGGCGACATTGCCTCGCAGTGATTCAGCATCGACAATATTCAGGCGCACCCCGCCAAGATCCAAGCGGTGGCGCAGATTGGCGTCCACGGCTTTTAGGGCGACCGGGAAGCCAAGTTCTTCAGCAGCGGCCACAGCTTCGTCTGCGGTACTAAATCCCCGGGATTCCAACACCGAGATCCCGTAGCACGCCAACAGCTCGGCGGTTTGGTGCTGATCCAGAGCCAGCAGGTCGGTGCCGACGGCTTCTTGGGCCCATTCGGTGACCAGATCAACGGCACGGTGCCGATCAAGATCAGAGTATTCGAGTTCTTTGCCCTGATCGGCGTCCCGCCAAGCCTGGTAGCGAGTCAGCTGGGCAATGACTTTCAGCGCGCTTTCCGGAGTACTGAAGACCGGTAGTCCGTGCTGGGCCGACAGTGTGATTTCTTCCGCGGCTTCAGCTTCGGTGCGTTCCCGGTAGGTGCCCGCACCGAAAACGCCGGTCGGGGTAAAGGCCTGGTCCAGCACCGCGGTAAAGCAGGCCAGCACAGTAACCTCAGTGTCGGCAGCGATCTCACCGAGTTGATTGGCCAATTCTCGGGCATCGCCAGGCAACTGAGTCATGGCTGACTGCACGCAGACCAGTACGGTATCGACCTGTTGCGATTCCACGGCCTGTTCAATGGCCTCGGAGAAGGCACCGAAAGCCTGCTCGACGGTATGGTCTTCAGGCAGTCCCGACACCGCGTCCCGGCGAGTAACCTTCAGACCCTGCATTTCGGCCGATTCGGCAACTAGCTCGTTAATAGCAACCGCATTGCCGATCACGCCGAGCCGGTCGCCACCAGGGACCGGCTGACAGGCCAGCACCTGGAGGACGTCCATCATGTGGGCGGTGGAGTTGGTCTGAATCACCCCGGCCTGGTCCAGCATCGATTCCACGGTGCCCAGCGGAGCCTGGGTGGTACGGGTGGAGTGACCGGGAGGCAACCGGCGTCCCATGGCCGGTGAACTGGCCAACACCACCGGTTTCTTCCGCGAGAGACGCCGTCCGATACGGGAGAACTTCCGCGGATTACCGAAGGATTCCAGATAAATACCCACCGCTGAGGTGTAGGGATCGTCTTCGAAGTATTGCATCGCATCGTTACCGGACACATCGGCACGGTTCCCGGCCGAAATCACCGAGGAGACCCCGATGCCACGTCGGCTGGATTCGGTGTAGAGATTAGCGCTGAGCGCAGCCGATTGGGAGAACAGTCCGATGGAGCCACGTTTGGGCATCGCCGCAGCCACCGAGGCGTTGAGCGAAACCTCGGGGTCGGTGGAAATAATTCCGGCCGAGGCGGGCCCGATCAGACGCATCCCGTAGGAACGAGCCAAGGAGACCAGCTGGCGCTGGCGGTCTATGGCCGAAGTGTCCTGGGCACTCAGATCGGAGACCACCACCAGACCGCGCACACCTTTGGCCGCACAGTCACGAATGACCTTATCAAGCTGGTGATCCGGCACCGCGATCACCGCGACGTCCACATCGCCGGGAGCCTCAGCGATGGACCCCAACGAGATCATCCCGGCCAGCTCGAGTGCTTCGGGGTTGATGCCGTAGACCGGTCCGGTGAACTTGCCTTCAATGATATTTTCCATCAGCGCGTAACCGACCGACCCCCAGTCCCGCGAGGCACCGATCACCGCAATGGATTCGGCCCGTAGCAACTCACCCAAGGACTTGGCTTCGGCGCGGTGTTCGCGCGATTCCATGACCGCACGCGTTTTGGCGGTCTCGTCCAGCGGAAATTCCACAACAATGACACCGTCTTCAAAAGAGCGTTTGATATCGAAGCCGGCGGCCTGGAAGACGGAGAGCATCTTCTGGTTCTCGGGCAACACGTCGGCCACGAAACGCCGGATCCCGTTCTCGCGGGCGGCTTCGGCCAGGTGTTCCATCAGAATCGAGGCCAGTCCGCGACCGGAGTGCCGGTCGGCGATATTGAAGGCAACCTCGGCGTCGTAGGAGTTGGGCAAGCGATCATATCGGCCAATGCCAAGCAGTTCGTCGCCGTGCAAGATCACGAACGCGACCCGGTCGCGATAGTCCACGACGGTAAAACGCTCGAGCTCTTTGGCTGACAGCGAGGACTTATACGTAAAATAGCGAAAGTAGATAGAGTCCTGGGACTGATGCTGGTGCATCTGTTGTAGCGCCTGCGCATCATGAGGTGACACCGGGCGCATCCGGGCAGTGGCACCATCGGCGAGTACGACATCTGCTTCCCAATGAGCTGGATATGCACGGTCTGTGGTGAGCTCTCCCATAGACTCAGCTTAGACTCTGGACCGATATCAGCGAAAGTATAGACCGAAGAGGACCATGGCGAAAAAGTCGACACCGCGTTCCACCGCTGACAGCAAGCTGGCGCCCCAAACCGTGCCGGACCAGGAACAGAAGATCATCGATATCGATGTGTCTGCCGAGATGGAACAGTCCTTTTTGGAATATGCCTATTCGGTTATTTATTCTCGCGCCCTGCCCGATGCCCGGGACGGACTAAAACCGGTGCAACGTCGCATCCTGTACATGATGAGCCAGATGGGGCTGACCCCAGAGAAAGGGCACGTGAAATCGGCGCGCGTGGTGGGCGAAGTGATGGGTAAGCTCCACCCGCACGGTGATGGGGCCATTTATGACGCAATGGTGCGGTTGGCTCAGGACTTTAATATGCGCCTGCCACTGGTGGATGGTCACGGGAACTTCGGCTCGGTCGATGACGGTCCAGCGGCCTCTCGGTACACCGAGGCGAAGATGACCCGGGCCGCGGTGGCGATGACCGCCGATATTGGTGAAGACACCGTAGAGTTTGAGCCCAACTACGATAATCAGATCTTCCAGCCCTCGGTGTTGCCAGCGGCCTTTCCGAACCTGTTGGTCAACGGCGCCTCCGGTATTGCGGTGGGGATGGCCACCAATATGCCACCCCACCACTTAGGTGAGGTTATTGCTGCCGCCCAACACCTGCTGGCCCACCCTGAGGCCGATACCGCCGCGTTGATGAAGTTTGTGCCCGGCCCGGACCTGCCCTCGGGTGGCAAGATCGTGGGGCTGGAGGGCATTAAAGAGGCCTATGAAACCGGCCGTGGCTCGTTCAAGATGCGGGCCAGCATCACCGTGGAGCAGGTCAGTGCTCGCCGGACCGGTTTGGTGATCACCGCCCTCCCCTACGGGGTGGGGCCGGAAAAGGTGATCGATAAGGTCAAGGACGCGGTCAATAACAAAAAAGTCACCGGCGTGGCCGACGTGGTGGATCTCACCGACCGGCATCACGGGCTACGGATGGTCATTGAGCTGAAGTCCGGGTTCAATCCGCAGGCAGTGTTGGCTCAGCTGTATAAGCACACTCCGTTGGAGGAATCCTTCGGGATCAATAACGTGGCCCTCGTCGATGGCCAGCCGCGCACGCTGGGACTAAAAGAACTGCTTCACGTCTATGTACACCACCGACTCACCGTGGTGCGTCGGCGCACCGAATACCGGTTAGGCAAACGCCGGGACCGGCTGCATTTGGTCCAGGGACTACTGTTGGCACTCGTCGATATTGACGAGGTTATTGAGATCATCCGCTCCTGCGATGACGCTGCAACGGCCCGGTCACGACTAATGATGGTCTTTGACCTCACCGAGGTACAAGCCGACCATATTCTGCAGTTGCGACTACGACAGCTGACAAAGTTCTCCCGGATCGAACTCGAATCTGAACAGGCAGAGCTTACGGCAGCGATCGCCGAACTGGAAGCGATTCTGGCTTCTGATGACAAGCTCCGCGAAACTGTCTCGGACGAGCTGGGGCAGATCGCAGAGAGTTTCTCCGACCCGCGCCGCACAACCTTGCTGAAGTCCGAGGAATTGGCGCCGGTCCCCTCGACCGCCCAGGCGAAGAAGTCCCCGGAGAAAGCTGCCTCGGCGATGATGATCGCCGATGACCCGTGCTGGGTAATTTTGTCGACCTCTGGTCAGCTGGTGCGCACTGTGGATCGAACCCCGCTCGTGGCCGCCGGGCGACGGAAACGCCATGATGTCTTCCAGTCGGTGGTCGCGACCACCGCCCGCGGCGAAGTGGGCGCGGTGACCTCCACGGGGCGGATTATTCGATTCAATACGGTCGATGTACCGGTGCTCAGTCAACCTACCGAATCGCCGACAATGACCGATGCGGTGAAGGTCTCGCAGTTCCTTCCCTTACCGGACCGAGAAGACCTCGTCGGCCTGGTGCCACTCAATAAGGTGCTGGCACTGGCGACCCGCCAGGGTGTCATCAAGCGGGTGCGGGATGAGTGGCCGTTGAACCAGGACGAATTTGATGCCATTAGCCTAAAGACCAACGATCAGGTGGTGGCAGTCGCCGTGGCCGACCGTGACGACGACACGATCGTGTTAATCACCGCCCAAGCACAGCTCTTGCGGTTTGAAGCCAGCAAGGTGCGCCCTCAAGGGCGCCACGCCGGTGGGGTGGCCGGCATCAAGCTCTCCGAGGAGGATGAGGTCATTGCCCTGGGCGTCATACCGGCTGTCGCAACCGAGCAGGCGGAGGTGGTGACCGTCACCGAGGCAGAGGAAGACCTGTTAGGCGCGGTGGGGTCAGCTAAGCGTAGCCTGCTCAGTCAGTTCCCGGCCAAAGGCCGGGCGACCAGGGGCGTGCGCGCTCACCGGATGCTACGTGGCGAGACCGGGCTGAAACTCGCCTGGGCCGGAAGCGATCCGCGCGGTAGTACCAGCGGTGGTACGGCTCGGAACCTGCCCACTGAGCACAGTGACCGGGATGCCTCCGGTGTGCTATTGGATTCGGCCGTAGAGACCGTGGGGACCGCCAGCTCACCGGTGACCGTAAACAGCGCGTCGGCACCGTCCGAACCATCCGACCAGCAACCGGAAGGATTGTTCTAGCCCCTGCCCACGCACCGGCTAACCCAGCGTCACCGCCTGGTTTCCAGCGGTGGCGAATCGGGAATCGTGGGTGACCATCACCACGGTTCGATCGGCCAAGGCCCTCTTGAGATCCGCTACGAGGTGCGCTGCTTCATCGGCACCTAGGTGTGCAGTGGGTTCATCCAAGAGCACGACGTCAGCACGAGCGATGAGAGCCCGGGCGACAGCGATGCGTTGACGTTGACCGCCGGAGACAAAATGTCCGGAGGGGCCCAGTCGAGTGTCGAGCCCGTTCGGGGCCACCTCGAGCCAGTCGGCCAGTCCCACGGTTTTCAGGGCACGGATGAGCTCGGCATCCTCGGGTCGGTCATCCGGGTCGCGGGCCAGAGCCAGGTTGGAGCGTAGCGTGGAGTCAAAAAGATACGCCTCCTGCGGGCACCAGGCGATCGCGCCCAGGGCAGATTCCGGGCCGATGATGCTGTCAGTACCGGACTCGGTGGCGTCTGTGCGCCGGGTGGCATGCAGGACCATGCGCCCGGATTGTGGTCGCAAGAAACCCAGCAGTACCGCCAACAGCGTGGACTTTCCAGACCCTGACGGTCCGGTAACCACACAAAAGTCACCGCGGGTGGCCTGCAAGCTCAAATCTGCCAGTACTAACGGTCCGTGTGGCGCATAAGCCACGTCAATCTGGTCAACCTCCACCGCGCTGACGACCACATCGCGATGGTGGGCGCGCTTCTGTTCAGCCACGTCGTCAGTCGCCGGTGGGGTGGGCACTGCCTCGACCTGCACCCAACCACCAGTGGCGGTCTGCGAGGTCTCCAGTAATGGACCGATCTTCTGCAGTTGCCGGCGGAGAATTGAGAACTCTTGAACCCCTTGGTTCAACAGTCCGAAGGGCTCGGCGAGGGCGAGCATCATCATCACCACCAGCGCGGTATGAGGGGCGTTGATGCCGTGTTGGACGCATTCCCACATGATCTGGATGGCGGCCCAGCCGGAGACCAATGAGGATAGCCCCTGGCCAAGGCCGGCAACCATCGAATGGCGTTTCAAGGGGCGCTGGTGGTGGAGATCCCAGCGGGCAAAGCGTTCCGAGGCCACCGTTGCGCCCCCATTGCCGGCCAAATCTGCGGCCGCTGTCAACAGTCGGGAGGTTTGCGACATCACCTGGGTGCGGTGATCGGCCAGCATCGCCGTCGACCGCGCATCGCTGAGAGCAACCAAGCCCGGGATGACGACGATGCCGAAAAGTCCGGCAACCAGGGCGGGCCACCAGGCTCCGGGGGCGAAGTACATGGTTATCCCCAGCGTCGCCAACCACGCGATCACCGCGGCGGGAATGGGGACGATAACGCGCGGTACTGCATCGCGCAATTCGTCAACGTCGGAGATCAACACCGACAGGGCGCCACCGGTGCGGGTCAGTCGGGTCCACTGTTGCGCTTGGGAGCCTAGAGCGTCCCAAATCTTCAGGCGCAAGTCATCAGCCCAGGACAGCACCGCGTCGTGGACCGCCAAGCGTTCGGCGTAACGAAACACTGCCCGGCCGATGCCGAAGAAACGCACCGCGACAATGATGGCCAGCAAGTAGAGGATCGGGGGCTGGTAAGAGGCCTGCACAATGAGCCATCCGGACAGGGCCGATAGGAGCGCGGCGGAAAGCACGGCAGCGGCCGACCAAAAGACTCCGGCCAGGAATTTTCCGCGGTTCAACGGCAAGAACCGGATCCACTGTCCCAGGCTGAGCCGGTGGTTCTCGGTGTCGTGTGGCTGGTGCGCCCTGTGGTGGTCTGGGGAAGACCTCTGGGGCGTGGTAGCGCTATGCTCCGCCTGGTCGGTGATTCGTGCACCGGCAGACACGGTATCTGCTACCGGTGTGGTCGCAGCGTGTGTCACGGTCTGAACGGTCGTGGCATCGGTCGTCACCCTGGCACCGTCCACCAAATGGTCGGCCAGGTGGTGCACTTCGGGATCGTGGGAGGCCACCACCATCGTGATCGGTGGAAGCAGTGGTGTCTCGCCGACGTGGTGCGTGCGATCGGTCGCTTTAGGGAGACGTCGTTGTCTCAGCGTGGCCAGCGTCTCCCGGACGGCGTCAGCGGAGGCTGGATCCAAGTGGGCGGTGGGCTCATCCAGTATCAGTAGCCAGCCACGGGCGTCGTCACCGGCGGCGAGTAACCGGATGACCACGCGGGCGAAGCCCAGGCGCCGGCGCTCCCCGGGGCTGAGATCGTTGACGATGCGGGATTGATAGTCGACCAGCCCGCTCGTAGCCAAGGCGTGAGCCACCAAGGACTCGACGGTATCGGCGGTGGCCTCAGGGCGGTCCAGTCGGACATAGAACTCCAATTCCTCGGCCACGGTGGGTTCACTGAAATTGGGGTGCTGGGCCAACCAGGCCACATGGAGCTCATCGAGGCCGCTCACCCTGCCACGGAATTCTGCTTCGGCCTCGGTGAGTACTCCGGCCAAGGCGTTGAGCACCGTAGATTTTCCGGTCCCCGAGGCCGAACCGAACACGGTGATTTCTCCCGGTGCCAAGCTCAAACTCAACCCGGTGACCACCGGGTCTAACACCTGCATCCGATGGGTCGGGCCCGCATGGTTCTTGTGGGCCAGCACTTTGGCCCGTCGTGGGTCATCGTGGTGGAGCGCCCGAATATCGGGGAGTTTTTCCGCTGTGATTTCGGTGAAGGAGCGGTAGGCAATGCTGAGGTTGTCGATGGAGACAGTGCCCGTTTCATAGGTTGACTCAGCCCGCAGGGATTCGGCGAGGGTTTTGGCTTCGGGCTGGTTGATCTGTTCGCGAGCGCGTCGCAGGGCGTCCACACCGTCTTCGGAAGAGTGGAAGGCAGAGCCAACATCACGGAAGGGCAAATATACTTCCGCGGCCAGGGTGAGCACCATCAGGCCCACGTTGAGTTCTAGTCCCCCGTAGACCAGACGCACCCCGATCAACACCGCGATCACCGCCACCGACAGGGTCGCGATGAGTTCCAGAGCCAGGCTGGACATAAACGCGGCTCGTAGGGTGGACATGGTGGTGCGTTGGTATTTTTCTGACACCGTCGCCAAGGACTTCCGCTGCACCCCAGCACGGCGCAACCCAACGAGCACGGGCAGACCGCGGGCGAGCTCTAATAAGTGATGCGAGAGCCGATTGAGCCCCGCGGTGGCGTCATCGACCCGGGATTCGGTATACCGACCGATCAGGATCATAAAGACCGGGATCAGGGGCACAGTGATGACCAAAATGAGTGCCGAAACCCAGTCGTGTAGCAGAATCCAGCCGCCAAGCAGAACGGGAATGACCAGGGCGGAAAGTAGGGCCGGCAGGAACTCGGTGTAGTACTTATCCAACCCATCGAGACCTTTGGAGGCCAGTACCGCGTCTTCGCCGGCTCGATCGGCGTGTTCGCCGGCGGCGTTGAGCCGATGAGTGACCAGCTGGGCGCGCAAATATTCTTTTTCGCCCAGCGCGGCCCGGGAGGCCAACACCTGTTGGCCCCAGACGGCGACACCGCGCAACACCGCTCCCCCGAAGCCAGTCACCACGGGAGCGAGGAATTCGGCTGTGAAGGCAGCTTGGGCTAGTGATTCGACGATGCCCGGTGAGGTGGCCGGAGGATTGAAGAAGAGGTCAATGAGTTGGGCTGCGTCCTGGGTGGGCAGTGAGGCAGCCAGCTGCGAGATGCCTCGGGCGATCCCGATGGCAATCAGGATCCATCCGAGAGCTTTCACCACGGCGAGGACGCCGAGCCCTATCAGAGCACGGCGTCCTGTCGCAGAGGTTGGTAGTTCTGGTTTCAGACCGGAGTCACGACCTTGGATTCAGGGATATGGGTTTCGGCGATCCGCTTGCGGAACACCCAGTAACTCCAGCTACTGTACGCCAAAACGATCGGCACGAAGATCGCTGCGACCACGGCCATCACGGTCAACGTGTAATCCGAGGAGGAGGCGTTGTTGACGGTAAGGTTCCACGCGTCGTTGAGCGTAGAGGGCAACACATTGGGGTACAGCGCCCAGAAGATCGCTGCCACACCGGCGGCAACGAAGACCGTCATCCCAAAGAAGGCCCAACCTTCACGTTCCTGGGCCGCGAAAACCAGTGCGGCAATCATGCCTGCCACGGCGACAACAAGCAGGATCCACGGCATCACCTTCGGGTAGAGGATCAGGACACCGACAGCCCAGCCGGCCATCGGTAACAGGTAGACCCACAGCCACCGGGACAGGTGGCGTTTGGCGGCTGCTCGTGGAGCGCCCATGGTCTTCAGGCCGAGGAAGGCCCATCCCTGAGCCAAGGCGAAACCAACCACGGCCAGTCCGCCGATCACAGCCCAAGAGTTCAGCCAGACGAAGGCGTGACCCACTCGGTCACCGTTCTCATTCAGTGGCAGACCGGTGGTGGTGATGGCCAGCATCGCCCCGACACAGAAGGCTGCCGTCAACGACCCGAGACACAGTGCCCAATCCCACAAGTTACGCACTCGTGTGGTGTGGGCTTTGCCCCGATACTCGATCGCGACCGCGCGGAAGATGAGCCCCAGCAGGGCCAGGGTCAGCGGGATGTAGAGGGTTGAGAACAACGAGGCGTACCACATTGGGAAAGCCGCGAAGGTGGCGCCACCGGCGGTGATCAACCACACTTCGTTGCCGTCCCACACGGGGCCAATCGTGTTCAGCAACACACGACGTTGGGACTCGTTGCGAGCCCAGAACTTCATGAGCATTCCGACACCGAGGTCGAAACCCTCAAGCACGAGGTATCCGGTCCAGAGCACTGCAATGAGGATGAACCACAGGGTGGGAAGAAATTCCATGATGGCGTGATTACCTTTCTCTACTGGGTTCTCTCATTTAGTACGCGAAGGACAGAACATCAGAGGAATCTTTGTTCTGGTCATCCCCGTCGTTTTCTTCATCTGCAGTCAGCTCCGGCATACCTGCCGGCACACCACCGCGGATGTAACGGACCAACAGAACCACTTCGACCACCAGCAACACCGCATAAACCAGAGTGAGGACGATCAGCGAGAACAAAATCTCACGCCCGTCGACTCCCGGTGACACCGCGGCAGCGGTAAACTGCCAGACCTGATCCACTCCGGTGGGGTCGGGGTTGGGGGCGACCGTGAAGGGTTGACGCCCCATTTCCGTGAAGATCCAACCGGCCGCGTTGGCGCCAAACGGTGCCAGGATCGACAGCCAGGCGGCGTGCATCAGCCACGGAGTTTGCGGCACGGTGCCCTTGCGCCCCAGGAAGAGTCCAATAGCGGCTGCCAAGGCCGCCAGACCACCAAAGGTGATCATCAGCCGGAAGCCCCAGTAGGTGACTTCCATGACCGGCAGGTACTCAATCTCTGACCCGGCACGTTCACCGTACATGGGGTCGTCGGGCAGGTGGGTACCGAAGTTTTCTTCATAAATCGGGATCAGGGTGTTCACACCGGGGACGTCGGTGTTGAAGTCGCCGTAGGCCAGGTAGGACAGCAGGCCCGGAATCTCAAAGACGCCCACCACGTCATCACAGGTGGTGGCTCCGTCGGTATTGGAAATATCTCCGACCGTCAGCACCGAGAAACCGGTCCCGTCGTGGCAGGCAGCTTCAGCGGCTGCCATTTTCATCGGTTGCTGTTCGATCATCATTTGAGCTTGAGCGTGACCGGTAAAGGCCGTGCCTAGGAAGGCACCCAGGGCGATCCAACCACCCCAGCGGAACGAGGTCCGCCACACGGTATGGTCAATACCGTCACGAGCTTTGGAGCCGGTGGCACCAATGATCACTTCGCCGTTGGTGTTGACGGAGTCGATACCGTCTTTGCGACGCTTCCACAGGTGGTACCAGGCCACACCGAAAAGCATGGAGCCGGCCACGGACAGGGCGCCGAAAATGGTATGGGGGAAGTGCACCAACAAGGTGGGGTTAGTTAGCACGGCCCAGATATCGATCATCTGAGCTCGACCATCGGCGTATTCAATGCCGACTGGGTGCTGCATGAAGGCGTTTGCGGCCAGAATGAAATAGGCCGACACCACCGAACCAATCACCGCGGCCCACAGAGTCGCTAAATGCAAACGAGGGGAAATTCTGCCCCAGCCGAAAATCCAGATACCGAGGAAGACCGATTCCAAGAAGAATGCGATCAGAGCTTCCATGGCCAGCGGGGCACCGAAAACGTCGCCAACGAACCGGGAGTATTCGCTCCAGGCCATTCCGAACTGGAACTCCTGGACAATACCGGTGGCTACACCCATGATGAAGTTGATCAAAAAGATCTTGCCCCAGAACTTCGTCATGCGTAAATAGTGTTCTTTACCGGTGCGATGCCACATGGTCTGCATTGACACCAGCACAATACCGAGGCCGATTGTCAATGGAACCATCAGGAAGTGGTAAACGGTCGTGATACCGAATTGCCACCGGGCTACCTCAAGTGGATCCATCAGGATTCCTTCCTCACGAGCGCCTAACGCGCCGACGAATGCAAGAGATGGGTCG
This sequence comes from Auritidibacter sp. NML120636, assembly GCF_003185945.1. Classification (NCBI taxonomy): domain Bacteria; kingdom Bacillati; phylum Actinomycetota; class Actinomycetes; order Micrococcales; family Micrococcaceae; genus Auritidibacter; species Auritidibacter sp. NML120636. Next base: position 99,323 of record NZ_QHLO01000002.1, on the reverse strand, counting down.
AGTTCGGCTGTGGTCGACCTCGGTCAAAACCCTGTCGCCAAGGCCTCAAACTCGAGGCTCAAACGGTGATACGACACGATGCTCGCAGTGAGACTCACTCCGTACAACGCTTGATCGCCGGATAAGCTACCACCATCATAACCACTTTTCTACGCTGCGTAGAAAAGATTTCTACACGTTGTAGAAAATTCGCCTAGACTGAGGTCAACACACGGTGCCCCGGTAGCGTATGACGCAGATCAAGCAGGCGCGCCCCGTGAAAAGCACCCGAGAGCAACGGTCGTGGATATGGCATCAGGCCACTATGTCGTCATAGTGCACCGAAACTTCTACAATGCGTAGAATAAATCTACTACCGTGACCGTCAGCCCCAAGGAGTACAGAGTATGAACACTGGTTCATTAGGACAGCTGGAACAAGCCGTCATGAATCTGCTGTGGGATTCCTCTGCGCCGATGACCGCTAATGACTTACGCGAGCGATTAGAGCAGCGTACCGGCTCCACCAAGAATACTCCGGCGATCACCACGATCCTGACGGTGCTGACCCGGCTGACGAAAAAAGGTTTTGTGAATAAGGACCAGCAACAGCGTCCGCACACCTTCACCGCCCGAGCAACCCGGGAAGCCCACACCGCTGATGTTTTGCACGAGGTCCTCAACCAGGCGCCAGATCGTCAAGCGGTGCTTGCTCAATTTGTGGGCTCCATTAACTCTGAGGAACTCGCGACTCTTCGGAGCATCCTGAATGCTCGCGACGAATCACTCAGTCAGTAAACTAGAGGGGCTCAGTCCCTTAACCGCAACGCCGTCCGCCCATTCGTCGCATTCTCGACCCACGTTGTTATGGCCCCCATTCTTCTCGCCCTCGTGGCCGTGCTATTGGCCTGGCCCGTACCTGTGCTTCTGGGGCGCGCCCAGTGGCCTGCTCGCGCTCCCGTGGCAGCGATGATTTTATGGCAAGCGGTGGGGCTCGGTGGCGGTCTAGCCCTGATTTCAGCACCCTTGCTCTATGCAGTCCGCAAATTCGGCTCCGGGCTCATCCCTGCCGGGACAGAAATATTCGAGGCGATCACCAACCACGGTTTATTCGCTCTCCACCTCGACCCACGCTGGGGTGGGCTAGAGATCGTGGCTGGAACCCTGGCAGTCGCCATCGGCGTACATCTGGTGCTGAGCCTGGTGTACTCCGCATGGCGAACCACCCTGGAGCGTCGTCGCCACCGCGAGACGGTGCAGTTACTCTCCGAAGTCATCCACGACCCCACGGCCTCTGAGACCCTGACCCCATACCAACGCAATTCCGGTGGCGTCACCACTTTGTTGCTCCCCTCCGAGCACCCGCTGGCCTACTGCATTCCCGCACTGTCCGGCTCGTATACCGTGATCTCTCAGGGATTGATGGAGCGACTAACCGAGGCCGAATTGTCAGCGGTGATCGAACATGAAAAGGCCCATTTGCGTCAGCGTCACGACCTATTGCGGGTGGGGTTTGAGGCCTGGCACCGGGCGGCATCCTGGCTGGTCGCCACCGAGACCTCACGGATTGCGGTGACCACGCTCACCGAGATGCTTGCCGATGATGCAGCTCTGGCGCGCATCGATCGCGCGACCTTAATCCGGTCTATGGCCATGGTTGCCAGCCACGACTCCCCACATACCATCGCCAAACCCCTCTCCTCGGACCAGCCGGCCGACCGCACTACCTCGGTAACCGCGGTACGACTCAAACGGCTCCTCTCCAGCCGCCCCCCTCTACCCGGTTGGCAACAAGCCCTGATCATCACCCTGGCAGCCTGCCTGTTGATTGTCCCGGCAGCCCTGACGCTGTGCGGGGTGTAAGAAAACTAACAGGCTTTCATTAAGGCCAAATGCCGTCAACTTCTTCGTGACCGATAGAGTAAGAAGACATGGCTAGGCGAGCGGTCGTCGCGAACCCTATCATCGCGATTGCCCCAGACCTGGTTCCGCGAAACTGAAGTCTCCGCGTCATCGTGCCCTACCCCAGACCAGGTGGGGCTTTTGATCAACACCTCGGTCATCCGCACCCACCTGGAACCAGCGGTGTCCGTGGTGGTTCACGACAAAATGGGACTGCCGAGCTCGGCCATGAACTTTGACATCACCAACGCCTGCCTGGGATTTGTCAACGGGATGGGGTTGGCCGCGACCATGATTGATTCAGGACAAGTGGACTAGGTGGTGGTCGTTGCCGGAGAAGATGCTTCCAAGGTACACGAAGCCACCAACCGCGATGCCTTCCTCTCCCAATTCGCCACCCTGACCCTGGGATCAGGGGCCGCCGCTGCGGTTATTGGGCCGAGCGACCGTCACCCCGAGGGGCACCGCATCCTGCACAGCGTCACCCGGGCAGGTACCGAGTTCAACCATTTGTGCGCCGGAGACCATAAGGGCATGAGCACCGACTCCGCGGCTCTGCTAGCCAATGGTCTCGACCTGGTCATGGCTGCCTGGAACGACGCCGACCCGGCATGGAAGTGGTCCGAGGCCGACCGCTACATCACCCACCAGGTCTCCTCCCAGCACACCAACGCCATTATTCAGGCCGCCGGGATTGACCCAGACAAGATCCCGGTCACGTTCCCGGATTTGGGCAATATCGGACCCGCCGCGCTACCGGTGACCTTGGCCCGGGAAAAAGACATGCTGAGCCCCGGCGATTCTGTGTTGTGCATGGGTGTTGGCTCCGGACTCAACGTGGCCATGCTCGATCTGCAGTGGTAATAGCCCCACCCGGTCCACACCCTCGAGAAAGAAGAGTGTTGCTGTGATTGTGACTCGTGCCGCCCATCAACCCGACTCCGAGACCATGCAGACCGAGCTTCCCGGTTTCCGTCCAGAGTTTTCTCACCTGGTCACTCTCGCACGAGCAGAACATCCCGCCGGCTTCCACGTCATGGACACCGGCCCGGCTCTCGAAGCCCAGGGACTGACCCCCCACGCCACCATCGTGGCCGTACACGGCAACCCCACCTGGTCGTATCTGTGGCGCGCATTGCTCAACACCACCTACGACCGGGCCGTCTCCGACCCACAACGATACCCAGTCATCCGGGTGATCGCCCCCGACCAGCGGGACATGGGACTCTCCGACCGGTTAGCCCACCGGCGACTGCCTCGTCACAGCGGCAATGGTGGCGACTACCTGGCCCTGGAGGATCGGATCACCGATCTGCAGGAATTGCTCACAGTTCTCATCCCGGAAGCTGAGCACCCGGTCTTCACCCTCGGCCACGACTGGGGCGGGGTCATCTCCTTGGGCGCTGCTCTGCGAGCGCATCAGGCTGGATCCCATCACCTCGCCGGGCTGATGACACTGAACACGGCCGTGCACCAGTCCGAGGACGATCCCCTTCCTGCTCCCCTGCGGTGCGCGATCCACTGAACCTGCCTTACCGGCGCCAAGCCGACCGTGGCGGTGTGGGCGGGTTCGTCGCCGACATCCCCACTGATGCCACCCACCGCAGTGCTCCTGCGCTCCGCCGAGTGGCCACAGCACTCAGCGAGACCTCGTTACCGGCCCTGATCATCTGGGGTGCTACAGATCCGGTATTCCAGGATCGCTACCTCAACGATTTGCGCCAACGCCTGCCTCAAGCCGATGTGCACCGAGTGGAAACCGGCGGGCACCTGATCGTCGAAGACGTCGACTACGCCGCTATCGTCCTGGAATGGGTCTCCCAACAACTCTCCGCCGACGACAACTCTCCTACCGTCAACACCACCGCCACCATCACACACAGTGGTCACTCTGCCAACCAACCCCGCCCCGCCGGCTCAGCCCACGAGGTGCCCTACCAGCCACTGTGGGAGTTCCTGTACCGTGGCGAAGACTCCGCAGCTGCGGCCCTGGTGGATATGTCGGTCAGCGACCGCGGAAAACCCTTCACCGTTTCCTGGGCTCAGCTTTCCCAGCTCGTGGCCGCCATAGCCCAGGGGCTGTGGGATCTTGGACTGCGCCCCGGGGACCGGGTCTGCATCCTGGTTCCTCCCGGACGTGATCTGACCGCGGGACTTTACGCACTGTTGCGCATCGGCGGTGTCGCGGTAATTGCCGATCAAGGGCTGGGGATCACCGGTATGACCCGAGCTGTTCGTAGCGCCAACCCGGACTGGATTATTGGTGAAACCCCCGGACTGATCCTGGCTCGCGCCCAGGGATGGCCAGGCCGTCGCATCTCGGTGTCCACCCTGTCCACTCCGCTGGCTGGCGTACTGGGCGTCGAAGACTCGCTCTATGGTATGGCACTGCGCGAGAAAACCACTACCCGGCTTTCAGCCCTACAGGCTCCCACCCCGGACCCCGAGAGTCTGGCCGCCATCCTGTTCACCTCCGGCTCCACCGGGCCGGCCAAGGGTGTGCGCTACACCCACACCGGGCTCTCCCACCTCACCCAGCTGTTGCGCGATACCTTCGGCGTCACTCCCGGCGCCTCGCTTTTGGCTGGGTTCGCGCCCTTCGCGCTGCTGGGCCCGGCCATTGGTGCGACCTCGGTCACCCCGCGCATGTCGGTCACCAAACCGGCAACCCTGACCGCCTCTGCTCTGGCCGATGCGGCCATTGCCGGTCAGTCCACGATCGCCTTTGGTTCCCCGGCGGCATTGCGCAATGTGGCAGCAACCGCCCGGGAACTCTCCCGTGCCCAGCGCGAAGCACTGGCCGGGATTACCATGATGCTCTCGGCCGGGGCTCCGGTGTCCCAGGACCTAGTCAGAGATATTCAGGTGTTGATGCCACAAGCCGAGATCCACTCCCCGTATGGCATGACCGAGCCGCTGGCAACCCCGGTGTACTGGTGGGCACCCCGGCCGGTGAAGTCCGCCTTACCATGGCCCCGCTGGATGACCATGGTATCCCGGCCGAAACACTGTATAACCCCGAGGATTCGGTGGACCAGCTGGGCGAAATCGTGGTGTCGGCCTCCCATATGCGCCAAGGCTATGACGCACTGTGGTACATCACCGCTCAAGCCTCCCACGATCAGCTCGACGGGTTACGCTGGCACCGCACCGGCGATATCGGGCACCTGGATGCGCACGGCCGACTCTGGATCGAAGGACGCACCCACCACGTCATCTCCACCCCGGCTGGACCCCTGGGTCCGGTGCACATCGAAGAAAACGTCGCCGCATTACCAGAGGTATACCGGGCTGCAGCTGTCGGACACGGACCGGCCGGCACCCAAGCGCTGGTGGTCATTATCGAACCCGAGCGTGAGGTCACTGGCCCAATCAAGCCTGGACTGGCTCCCACCCAACTGACGGCAACCGTGCGCAGCGCGGTCACCACACCGGGAGATGTTCCGGTCGCCGCCGTATTGGTAGTCGACAGCATCCCGGTGGATACCCGCCATAACTCCAAGATTGACCGCTCCCGGTTGGCCCGCTGGGCCGATCGAGTCCTCACCGGAGGAAAGGTTGGCAAGCCATGAATCGTTTCGCCGTTGCTCTGCCCAATCTCAGCACGCGTCATGTCCTGGTCACCGGAGCCTCGGGACTGCTGGGTTCCGGTGTCGCATCCGCGCTGGTCGCTGCCGGCGCACAGCTAACCACGTTGCAGCGTCGCCGAAGCGGGATCGCCGGCGCTTACGACGTGCTGGGATCGATCACCGACCCGGAACTGGTTGCCCGCGCGGTCCAGGGTGTAGACACCATCATCCACGTAGCCGCCAAGGTTTCTGTTTCGGGTCCGGCCGAAGCGTACCGTAACGTCAACATTCAGGGCACGGGCAACCTGCTAGATGCTGCACACCGGGCGGGAACGGTGAACCGCTGGATTCACATATCCTCTCCCTCGGTCGCTCACGCCGGTCGCTCTCTGGTGGGTACCACCGCCCAACCGGCCGACCCCGACCAGGCACGCGGGCACTACGCCGCAACCAAAGCAGCCGGTGAGCGCCTGGTCCTTGCAGCTGACCGCGAAGACTTCCGTGTGCTGGTGCTTCGCCCCCATCTGATGTGGGGCCCTGGTGATACCCAGCTGACCGAACGCATCACCGATCGCGCCCGCAGCCACCGTATGCCCATCCTGGGTTCCGGTGCCCCACCGATCGACACGCTGTTTATCGACAACGCTATCTCGGCGGTGCTCGCAGCCGTGTCAGCTATCGAAAACCACCACGGTGAAGCCCTGGTCGTCACCAACGGGGAACCCCGTCCGGTCGGTGAACTGATTCGTCAGATTGCCATCGCCGGTGGCGCTGTAGAACCCACCTTGCGATTACCGGCCGGGCTGGCCACCGTCGCTGGAGCCGTGATTGAAAAGATCTGGGACCTCACCGGAGAACATGACGATGAGCCCCCACTGACCCGGTTTCTCGCCGAACAGCTCTCCACCGCCCACTGGTTCGACCAGCGTCGTACCCGTGAGGTTTTGGCCTGGAAACCCGAGATCAGCATTGACCGCGGGCTAGAACTCACCGCCGAGTATTACGGTAACCGCTAGGCATCAATCTGTTCCCGGTTGAGCTCTTGTGCCCCAGAGATAATGAAATCCTTGCGCGGGGCCACATGGGACCCCATCAGTAGCTCAAAGATCTCTTCGGCCGCCTCAAATTCGGAAATATTCACCCGCCGCAGCGTGCGGTAGCGCGGATCCATCGTGGTTTCTGAGAGCTGGTCGGCATCCATCTCGCCCAGACCCTTATACCGCTGAATTGGCTCCTTATACTTCCGGCCATCGGCTTCCAGCGAGCCCAGCAGGTTTTTGAGCTCTTGTTCGGAATAGGTGTACATGACCTCGTTCTCCTTCGAGCCAGAGTTGATAATTTCAACCCGGTGCAACGGTGGAACAGCGGCGTAAATCCGGCCGGCTTCCACCATCGGGCGCATGTAGCGGAAGAATAAGGTCAACAGCAAGGTGCGAATATGAGCCCCGTCCACGTCAGCATCGGTCATCAAAATCACCTTGCCGTAGCGGGCCGCGTTCAAATCAAAGGACCGCCCCGAGCCACCGCCGACCACTTGAATCAGCGCTGAACACTCAGCATTGGAGAGCATATCCCCCACTGAGGCCTTTTGAACATTGAGAATTTTGCCACGAATCGGAAACAGGGCCTGGAACTCCGAGGAACGAGCCATTTTCGCCGTCCCCAGCGCTGAGTCACCCTCAACAATGAACAATTCTGACCCGATGGCGTCATTGGTGCGGCAGTCGGCCAGCTTGGCCGGCATGGTCGAGGTTTCTAGTGCGTTCTTGCGCCGCTGATTTTCTTTATGAGTTCGGGCAGATACGCGAGATTTCATCTCCGCGACGATCTTTTCCAACAGCTGGGTGGTCTGTTGTTTGTCCTGGCGTTTCGTGGACTTCAGAATGGCACCCAGTTGCTCGGTGACCACCTTATTGACGATTTGTTTGGCAGCCGGAGTACCCAGCACCTCTTTGGTTTGACCTTCGAATTGCGGTTCGGCCAGACGCACGGTGAGCACCGCGGTGAGTCCCGCCAGGATATCGTCGCGCTCGATTTTGTCCTGACCGGGCTTCAGTTTCCGGGAATTGGCCTGAATCGCTTTCCGGAACACCTTCGTCATAGCTTGTTCAAAACCGGAGAGGTGAGTACCGCCCTTCGGGGTAGCAATGATATTCACGAAAGTTTTCACCCGAGTGTCGTACCCAATGTCCCAACGCAGAGCGACATCCACATCGCAATCACGGTCCACATCCTGCATTTGGGCATGTCCCTCCTCGTCGAGAACCGGCACGCGTTCGGTAAAGGACCCTGATCCCTGCAACCGCCAAATATCGGTAACCGGATTCAGTGTAGAGAGGTGGTCGACGAATTCCGAGATACCCCCGTCGTATTGGAAGACCTGTTCGTGGGGCCCCTCGGCTCCGGCAGTACCCGGCAACCGACGCAAATCTCGGATCGTAATCCTCAGGCCGGGCACCAGATATGCGGTCTGACGGGCACGGTCTTCAAGTTCTTGGTACTGGAAGGTGGCATCCGGGGTGAAAATCTGTTCATCGGCCCAATAGCGCACCTTCGTACCGGTGTGTCCGCGCTTCGCCTTGCCCACCACGGGGATATCTCCGGCTTCTGTTTTCGGACTAAACGGCGCCTCGGGGCTGGGAACCCGATGATCTTCAAAGGTCCCTGGCTTCCCGCGCTGGAACGACATCTGGTAAGTCGTCTTGCCACCACGAAAAACGTGCACGTCCAGACGAGAGCTCAGCGCGTTAACGACTGACGCGCCCACACCGTGGAGGCCACCGGCGGCGTTATAGGAACCACTACCAAATTTTCCGCCGGCGTGGAGCTTTGTAAACACCACTTCGACACCAGACAAGCCGGTACGGGGCTCGAGGTCGACAGGAATACCGCGTCCGTGGTCTTCAACCTCCACACTGCCATCGGCATCCAACGTGATGGTGATGGACTGCCCGTAGCCGGCCAGAGCTTCGTCCACGGAGTTATCGATGATCTCCCAGAGACAGTGCATCAGCCCCCGGGAATCGGTAGAGCCAATATACATGCCCGGCCGCTTACGAACCGCCTCAAGTCCTTCGAGTACGGAAAGCTGATGGGCATTGTATTCACTGTTTCGAGACACGGAATCCGCTGACCTTTCATCTGCTGAGTGATGGGCGCTTAAGAGCTTGGATTTTCTCTCCTGTTGACACTAGCCGTTTTTTGTCTCGCCGGAAGTATTTTGGCGTTCCAGCACATGTTCTTGGTTCGCCTTTCGCTTAAGCTCTGACAGAAACGCGACCATGTCCGGAAATCAATGCAATCATTGGTCAGGTCCAGCACCCGTTCGATGGCGTTTCGCCCACGGCGTTGTCCACTCAGGGGTGTGCCGGGACTAAAAGGCGAGATGCTTGTGTTGAACTTGTCAAAGACAGCATGTACCTGCGAGGGTGGTACCAACCGCCCAACTTCGCTTGGACCACACAGAGGAGGCCCAATGTCCACAGCAACAACAGTTGAGTCACCGACCTTGACCGGTGCCGATCGTTGCGATCGGTGCGGCGCACAGGCCTACGTTCGGGCAGTTCTCGCCTCCGGTGGCGTGTTGTTGTTCTGCGCTCACCATGCGCGCCAGGTCGAGGACCAGTTGCGTCCTCAAACCAGCACCTGGCACGATGAGACCCAGCGTCTGCACGAAGGTGCCAGTAGCGAATAAGACTCCAACGCACAAACAGCAACAGCGGGGCGGTTCTCCCCAGATCATGAGAACCGCCCCGCTGTTATCTGCTCAGACCTGCTGTCTCAGGCGACGGCAGAGTTCTTACTCGAGATAATCGCGCAGAACCTGCGACCGAGATGGGTGGCGCAATTTCGACATCGTCTTGGATTCAATCTGGCGGATGCGTTCGCGGGTCACGCTGTAGACCCGACCGATCTCGTCCAACGTCTTGGGCTGTCCATCGGTGAGACCAAAGCGCATCGCCACCACGCCAGCTTCTCGCTCAGACAGGGTGTCCAACACCGAGTGCAGTTGTTCTTGCAACAACGTGAAAGACACCGCGTCAGAAGGAACAACTGCTTCGGAGTCCTCAATCAAGTCACCAAACTCAGAGTCTCCATCTTCGCCCAGTGGAGTGTGCAAGGAGATCGGTTCGCGACCGTACTTTTGAACCTCGACCACCTTTTCGGGCGTCATATCGAGCTCGGCGGCCAATTCTTCCGGTGTGGGCTCCCGACCCAGGTCCTGGAGCATCTGGCGCTGTACGCGAGCCAACTTGTTGATGACTTCGACCATGTGCACCGGAATACGAATCGTGCGGGCTTGATCTGCCATCGCGCGAGTGATCGCCTGGCGGATCCACCAGGTGGCGTATGTCGAGAACTTGAAGCCCTTGGTGTAGTCGAACTTCTCGACCGCACGGATCAGACCGAGGTTGCCTTCCTGAATCAGGTCCAGGAACAACATGCCACGACCGGTGTAGCGCTTAGCCAGCGACACCACCAAACGCAGGTTTGCTTCTAGCAGGTGGTTCTTCGCCCGACGTCCATCAGCGATCACCAATTGCATGTCTCGGCGCATGCGCGGGTCATCGTAGGTCTCTTTCTGCATCTTGTGCTCAGCGTAGAGACCTGCCTCGACACGCAACGCAAGGTCTACCTCCTGTTCTGCATTCAACAGCGCGACCTTACCGATTTGCTTCAGATAGTCCTTGACCGGATCGGCGGTGGCACCAGTGACGTTTACGCGCTGAGCCGGGGCATCATCTTCCGCATCAGACACCACGAAGCCGGAGGACGAACTATCATTGTCGTCTTTGCTCGGCGAGACCTTCTGCCCCTTAAACGCATCCACGACTCCCCGGTCGTTCTTGGTCTCCGGCTCTTGGTCTTCAACCAGATCATCGAGATCTACCGGAGTATCGTCTTCACCTTCGACCTCGATATCATCGGCCTCATCCTCGGCGAAGTCATCGGTGTCCTCATCCAATAAGGTATCGTCAACCTCTTCGTCGTCGACCACCGGCTCGGTCTCGGCCTGAGTTGCCTTCTTACCGGAAGCCTTCTTCGCGGTGGTTTTCTTCCCCGCAGTCGACTTCTTGCTCGTCGATTTGGCCGTTGATTTAGCACCAGACTTACCGGTGGACGAAGTACCCGTCGTCTTCTTCTTGGACGAGCTCTTCTTCGTCCGAGTCGTCGAGGCCTTGGCCGTGGAGGCCTTCGTTGTCGAGGCCTTCGTCGTGGTCTTCTTTCGTGTCGAAGACTTCGATGCCGCGCTTTCTGGGTCGACAGCGTCGATCTTTACGGTACTGTCAGTCACTCGATACCTTTCCTACGGGTCAATCCCGTTCAACAGACAGTGGTCTACACACCTATGACCCTGTCAAGTCTGCGTTGCAATGGACAGAATCTCGCTGTTCTTTCGCATCGGAAAGCCAACCGGTTCTGTCCCGCAGAAACAGGGTCCATAGCAGGTGCAACGATCACAGTCGAGGTCTTATTCCCTAAACCGGGCAAAAAGTTCTTCGCTTTTCACCCAGCAGACGTCATCGTCGAACTAGGCACTCATTATTACATGTTTTTCGCTGGTCTTTTGCACCATGACAGCGAACACAGTCCTGCCCAGAAGATGAACATCAGGTACGACCGCTGGAAGACCATGCCCGCTGGGCATCTTTGGCCCAATCACAGACCATTCCACGGTCCAGAGTCTTGCCCAGTAGGTTCAACAGTTCATATCCGTCTCCCCCGGCATGTTGTAGCTGGCGGTGGTAATTGGCTGCAATGCTCCCTCGGCCTCTCACCCACTCGATATAGACAAGGTTAATCCCTAAAACAAGGACTTCCGGACCGTCGTAGATACTCATTGCATACCGTGCACAATCTTCAAACCGCTGGATCCGGGTCCAGTCTGCCACGGTGTCCGAAGCACCGATAAATGCTTGACTGAACTGTGTGCCACTGGTTGCTGTGGGGATCACGTCGAACTCATCGGCATAGCCTTGAGGGATCAGGCCCAGGTGGATGGCTCCCGCCAAGGCAGGCTCAAGACCAAAACAGGCGATATTGAGCACCATGTCACGGTAACGGTCTTCGCCCAGCCCACGGACGAGATCACACCATTCAGTAGATTCCAGCGACTGCGGTAGGGTCTCGCCAGACAGCAGGCGGTCCCACGCCTGAAGGTCCGCGTATAAGGCACGAATTTGCTCGGGCGTGTTTGCCTCAGCGACCTGATGGCGCTGTGTGGGGTCCATTGCTGGCCACGTTTCAAGTTGTTCGGCCAGTCGTTGGGTATTAAACGGCAACACCAAATCGTTCGGGCCTCGGGGTGTGTCAACACCGTCGGCGCGCATTGAGAGGTCTAAGAAACTGTTTTCGGTCGCGTCCAACGTCGCACCCTGGACAGGGCATTCGGCTCCGTGCGCGCAGTCCAGGTGCCATACTCGGTGTGGGCTGAGCACCCAAACTTCTTGAGCCGGTAATTGGTGGTGGCGCAAATGCTCTTGCAGGTTTGCAGCAAAGCGTCGGTATCCAGCTAGCCGGTCGACCGGACCGGGATCGCCCACCGTGTCATCTTCGGATTGCAAGAGCATAAAGCAACCGTCGGCCTTTGGATCGGTGCGCAGGGTTGTCGCCACGCGATCGAAGAATCCGGTGGAAATAGGGAATTCGTCCTCACCGACGGGGTCATCTAGCGCTGGCAGATCGACACGCAGTACGGCGCGGAAGCTGGACCCGCAGGTGCTAATTAACACGCAACTTCGTTGGGGGACGAATCCCAACGTATTCTGCACGAAGGCCAGGACATCTTCTTCAGTTCTGGCGAGAAACTGTCGTGGTCCTTGCGACCGGACTGGTGGTGTTGAGTCGGTGGTTCCAAGGGCTACTGAATGCTGATTATTTTCTGTCATGTACCCAGCATCAGCCCATCATCGGAGACGACACTATCCAGCGAGATGAACTGTGGACGGTTCCAGCGCAGGACCGACATTGTGGAGAACCAGCCCGACTTAGTGCTTGGGGATCTAGCGCCCGTCCGAGTCCTGAGGGTTGTCTCCGTCAGTTTCCGAACCCGACTCCGCGCCATTGGATTCTTCGGCCGACTCGTCCTCGTCGTGTGCAGTTGAGCTCAACCCGAGTCGCTCGGCGTTATGCTGCGACTGGGTATTAAGGAAGTCCTCGGCTTGAGCACCAATCTCTTCGCCGTCGGGAATGTGCTGGTTCGGCGGCAGAAGCAAAGAACGCGGCTGTTCCTGGTCTTCGGTATACCGGTCGAACTGAGCTTCCAGGGCCGCAACCATGTGTGAAATCTGGGGGGAGTTCTCGGTTTGTTGGGCCAGTTGCCGATCAACCTGACGTCCTGCTTCACGCAACTCATCGGTGGGCACCACGATGCCCATCGCCGCTGAAAGGTATTCCAGTCCGGCCACGGCCGCCTGCGGGTAGGTTGCATCGGCCAGATAATGTGGCACGTGCAGGGTGAACCCGGTGACCTTTCGGCCGTTCTCGGTGAGCTTGACCTCGAGTAATTGCGACATACCGGCCAACATCTGGGCCTGAGGAGACCAGGTGGACAGTCCTTCGAGTAATTCCTCCCGGCTACCGTGCGTGGTCACGCCCAAGGGACGAGTGTGTGGAACCGGAAGCGGAATAGCGTCCACTATCGCGACCTGTGACAGGTCCAGTTCGCGCACGATGGACATGACCGCATCGGAGAAACGTTCCCACTGGTAGTCCGGCTCAGGGCCGGACAGTACCAAAAACGGCTGGTCCATTTCATCGGTAAAGACATCCAGTGAGATTTCTGGACGCTGATAGTCGGTGAATTTTTCCCCGTCAAAGGTAATATGGGGGCGTTGAGCCCGGTAATCAATGAGCTGATCAGTATCAAAGGTGATCAGTTGCTCGTGATTGAGCCGGTTGAACAAAAGGTACCGGATCTGTTCGGTAAGGTGCCCGGCATCCAGATGACCACCGAAAAGCAGTAGTAGCTTGGTTCCTCGCAACGGTGAGGGATCGTCCTCGGACCCGGTCATGAGGTCACGACCGGCGGGACTGAACTGGATTAGGTGATGCGGATCCTGCATCCAGAAGCCTCCTCACGTCCTGGAATATCAAGTGTTCTGTCGATTCTATCGATCTTGTGCACTATAACTGTGTTCCCTACCCGATCTATTCCAACCTCCCTTTAATTCCATCCTCCCTTGACCGGGTCAGGCAGCTCTTTACTCGTCTGCGCTCTGAGAGGAACCCTTCACGTTACGCCCCTGTGACGGGCGACAAGATAGCGGTGACTGTCTAGGATTAACTGCGTTGTCATTGTAAAGATGTATGAATCACCGGGAAGTGATGTCGTTGACTGAAATCACCGAACTCATGAGCAAGTTCTGCGCCGAACCGCACCTGCGTTATGCCACCGTTGCACCGGAAGCCGATCTGGTGATCTACGGGGTCGCCGTCGGAGAAGAATCCGGAACATTGGTGGCCTCCGACGCCCCGGAGAGTCTCCATCGCCTGCTGAGTGATTTCCACGTCACCGGTGCTGCCGAGAAGGTTCTGGTCTTCCCCGCTCCAGAAGATGTTGCCGCCCGCAAGATCGCCTTCGTTGGCTTAGGCTCGGCCAAACCAGCCCCGCAGGGCACGCCGGTCCCCGATCAGCGCACACCGGATACTCTGGGACCCGAAAGCTACCGTCGCGCCGCCGGTGCTGCGGTTCGCCACCTGTTGGACCAGCACCCGGTGTCCACCGTGGTGTTTGAGATGGGCGCTGATTCGCCCGAGCTGCTCCAGGCCGTTGCCGAAGGTGCTGCCATTGCAAGCTACCGGTTCACCGCCTTTTCAACGCGTACCAGCAACGACGAGACTCCGCACGATGCGACCGGGCAGCGACAGGATCGCTTGGTCGCTGACGAATTCGTGATCCGCACCGCAGTGGAGGAAGAACAAGCCGAACGTATTGTGACTGAGGCGTCTCAGATCAGTCGTGGTGTGCACACCGTGATGAACCTGGTCAATACTCCAGCCTCGGTGCTCTACCCCGAGTCTTTCGCCGAGTTCGTCACCCAGCTGGTCTCCGATCAGCCACAGATCAGGTGCGAGATCTGGGATGAACAACAACTCCACGCCGAAGGGTGCGGTGGCATTCTGGGTATCGGTCAGGGATCGGCCCACCCGCCCCGGCTAGTCAGGCTCTCCTATCAGCCCGCCACGGACTCGCACGTCCAGCCGACTCACGTTGCCCTGGTGGGCAAAGGCATCACCTTCGACACCGGAGGGATTTCGCTCAAGCCCGCCAATTCTATGCTGACCATGAAAACCGATATGACCGGAGCTGCCACCGTGGCCGCGGTGATCAACACGGTGGCGGCACTGAACCTGCCGATCAAGGTCACCGGCTGGCTGGCCATGGCCGAAAACATGCCCTCCAGCACGGCCGTCAAGCCCTCCGATATCGTGACCATCCGTAACGGAAAGACCGTGGAAATCATGAACACCGACGCCGAAGGTCGCGTCGTGATGGCCGATGCGCTGGTAGCCGCCACCGAAGAAGCCCCCGCTGCTGTAATTGACATTGCCACTCTCACCGGCGCTCAAATGGTGGCCTTGGGGCAACGAACCACCGGCGTCATGGGGCACGACCAGGTCCGCACCCAGCTGGTCGAGGCCGCCCAACGGGCCGGAGAGCTGATCTGGCCGATGCCGATACCAGAGAACCAGCGGGAGTCCTTGGATTCACGCGTGGCTGATATCTCTAATATGGGCTCGAAGTTTGGCGGAATGCTCACCGCCGCGGCGTTCCTTCGAGACTTCGTCGGCGAGACCCCCTGGGCACACCTGGATATCGCCGGCCCCAGTTTCAACGAAGAGGCACCCTTTGGCTACACGCCCAAAGATGCCACCGGAGTCATGTTTCGAACCCTGGTGGAATACCTGCGCCAGAACGCTCAGCAGAGCTAAACATTCGAAGACAGCCCCGAAAACAGCGCTCCAAGATCAGCTGTGACGAGTTTTACACCGCAGTCGTTAATACCGCAGACAATGTGTGGCAACAGCCTGGTTGTCAGCGATAAGCTGGTTATCAAAGGCATCGAGGATCAGTGTGCGGTCCTGCACGGTGCACCGCTGACGAAAAGTCGATATTTGTCGAGCCAAACAGGCTTGACCTAGATGAGGAGAACTCAACGTGACCGAAAACGCCACAGAATTCGACGTCCTAATCCTCGGCGGTGGCTCCGCCGGTTATGGTGCCGCTCTACGAGCAGTGCAGCACGGATTCAGCGTAGGTCTGATCGAAAAAGAGAAACTCGGGGGGACGTGCTTGCACTTTGGTTGCATCCCGACCAAGGCATACCTGCACGCTGCAGAGGTAGCCGATGAAGCACGCGGCGGTTCCAAGATCGGTGTCAACTCCAACCTGGAGTCCATCGACATGTCCAAGGTCCGTGACTACAAGGACAAAATCGTCTCCGGCAAGTTCAAGGGTCTACAGGGCCTGATGAAGATGCGCAAGATCACGGTGATTGAGGGCGAAGGCAAGCTGGTGTCCGAGTCCGAAATTGAGGTCGATGGTACCCGCTACCGGGGCGAGAACATCATCCTGGCATCCGGTTCCTACTCCAAGACCATGGGCCTGCCGATCGGCAACAAGATTATGACCAGCTTCGAGGCCTTACAGCTGGACTATTTGCCCAAGTCAGCGATCGTGCTCGGTGGCGGTGTCATCGGTTCTGAGTTCGCCTCCGCCTGGAATTCCTTCGGCATTGAGGTGACCATCATCGAAGGCCTGGACCACTTGGTCCCCAACGAGGATCCGGCCATCATCAAGGTCCTAGAGCGTGAGTTCAAGTCCAAGGGCATCAAGTCCAACCTGGGGACCTTCTTCGACAAGGTCGAAGAAACTGACAACGGTGTCAAGGTCACCCTGGTGGACGGTAAAGAATTTGAAGCCGAAGTCTGCTTGGTCGCGGTGGGCCGTGGACCCAACACTGAAGGTTTGGGCTATGAAGAGGTCGGTATCCCGATGGACCGTGGCTTCGTGACCCCCAATGAACGTTTGCACACCGGCGTGGGCAACATCTACGCCATCGGTGACATCGTCCCGGGCAAGCAACTGGCCCACCGTGGTTACCAGCAGGGTATTTTCGTGGCCGAAGAAATCGCTGGCAACAACCCGATGGTCGTTCCCGATGAACGGATCCCTGCAGTGACCTTCACCAACCCCGAGATCGTCTCGGTTGGTTTGACCCAGCCCAAGGCTGAAGAGCGCTTCGGTAAAGACAACGTGGAAGTCGCCGAGTACAACCTGGCCGGTAACGGTAAGTCCTCGATCCTGGGTACGAAGGGTTTGATTAAGCTGGTGCGCCAGAAGCACGGCCCGATTGTTGGAGTCTTCGGCGTTGGTGCCCGCATTTCCGAGCAGGTCGGTGAAGCCCAGTTGATCGTCAACTGGGAAGCCTACCCTGAGGATGTGGCTTCGCTGGTGCACGCTCACCCGACGCAGAACGAATCGCTGGGTGAAGCAGCCATGATGCTGTTCGGTCACCCCCTGCACGCCTAATCATCCACCCCACCGGGTGGCTGGCAGGCACCGACCGTCGTCCACCCTTGAACCACCGACAACTACTGATCTGCAGCGAAGACATCAGCACATCATTGGCCCAAGATCAGTGGGAAATTGAGAGAGGAAACGGGACACCATGTCAGAAACCGTGAACCTGCCCGAGCTGGGCGAGTCCGTGACCGAAGGAACGGTAACGCGTTGGCTCAAAGAAATTGGCGACACCGTCGAAGTCGACGAACCCATTGTGGAAGTCTCCACCGATAAGGTCGACACCGAAATTCCCTCCCCAGTGGCCGGAACCCTGGTCGAGATTTTGGTTGACGAGGACGAGACCGTTGAGGTTGGTCAGGCTTTAGCCCAGATTGGCGATGCCGATGAAGCCAGCGGTTCTTCCTCCAACGACGAGGGCGCCGCAGACGAAACTGAAGAGAAACCTGAAGATCAACAGCAGGAAGAGCAACCGGAGGAGTCCGGTGACGACTCCGCTGACCAGCAGGCTCCGGCTGCTTCCTCCGGCGGTTCCGGCGAGGGCGAAGAGGTAACCCTGCCAGAACTCGGCGAATCGGTCACCGAAGGTACCGTGACTCGCTGGCTGAAAGACATCGGCGACACCGTCGAGGTGGACGAAGCTCTGTTGGAGATCTCCACCGATAAGGTCGACACGGAGATCCCCTCCCCAGTCGCCGGTACTCTATTAGAGATCAAGGTCAACGAAGACGATATTGCCGAGGTCGGTGATGTCCTGGCTATCGTGGGCTCCGGCGATGCCACCGAGTCCCCCTCCGAGACGCCGTCAGACGACTCGTCCACCCACGAGACCGCAGACGAACAAGCTGATGAGGAGCCGGCACCGGCCGAGCCACAGGATCAGGGCGAAGCCGAGGCCAAGACCGAAGACACCCAGAGCGCAGAACCCGCTGAACAACCGGCTACACCGGCTTCTGATGCGGAATCCGACACTGCGACTCAGAGTAGCGGTGGCTACGTCACCCCGCTGGTACGTCGTCTGGCCCGTGAGTCCGGTGTGAACCTCAATGATGTGACCGGTACCGGTGTGGGTGGTCGGATCCGTCGTCAAGACGTGCTCACTGCCGCTGAAGCTCAGAAGTACGAAGAGAAGCAGGCTCAGAAGTCTTCCTCGGCAACGACACCATCTCAGGCTCCTGCACAATCCTCTCCTCCGGAGCCGAAGTCCTCGGTCGATCCGTCCAAGCGTGGTTCCACCGAGAAGGCTTCGCGCACCCGCCAGGTGATTGCCCAGCGCATGACGGATTCCCTGCACACCACTGCCCAGCTCACCCAGGTTCACGAGGTCGATTTGACCCGTATCGTCGCCCTGCGCAATGCCGCCAAGGAACAGTTCCAGGCCCAGCACGGTGTCAAGCTGACCTACCTGGCCTTCATTACTCTGGCAACTGCGGAGGCACTGCGTGCTCACCCGGTCATCAACGCCGAGTACAACTCCGAGTCCAAGGAAATCACCTACCACGATTCCGAGGACATCGGCATCGCCGTTGATACCGAAAAGGGTCTGCTGGTGCCGGTTATCAAGGGCGCTGGCAACCTGAACCTCTCCGGCATCGCCTCCCAGATCGCTGAGCTGGCTGAGAAGTCCCGGACCGGCAAGATCTCGCCAGATCTACTCTCAGGTGGTACCTTCTCGATCACCAATTTAGGGTCCTTCGGCGCCCTGTTCGACACCCCGGTGCTCAACGCGCCGCAGTCGGCCATCTTGGGTCCGGGGAACATCGTCAAGCGACCAATGATCGTTCCGGATGCTGAAGGTAACGACAGCATTGCGATCCGCGACATGATGTATCTGTCCTTGACCTACGACCACCAGATCATCGATGGTGCCGACGCAGGTCGTTTCATGACCACGTTGAAGAACCGCCTTGAAAATGCGGAATTCGGCGCTGAGCTTGGTCTGAACTAAAGGAGCTTGACCCCACCATTATGGAAATTGTTCGTCTCATTTTTCTTGCAATTCACTTGCTCGGTTTCGCAGCGGTGGTCGGTGGATGGTTCGCGCATTTCAAGCGACCGACGGTAACCAAGTCGCAGTTCTGGGGCGCCATCGTGATTGTGCTGTCCGGACTAGTACTCTTTGGATTGGCCGAAATGATGGGCGAACCAAACCGCATCAAGCTCACTATCAAGTTGGTGCTGGGCATTACGGTGCTGGTGGTTGCCTGGGTGGGCCAACGCAAGGTCAATAAGGGTGAGCTGGTCCCCACTGGCATTGCCCACGCGACCGGCGGGACCGCGCTCATTACCGCTTTAGTAGCTGTGCTATGGCAGTAATACCCTAAGCAGATCATCCCCAACGTTTCGGGGCCACCGTCAATTCCTGCCAGGAGGATCCTGACGGTGGCCCCGAAGCCTGTGTGCGCCGTTAGTGCTCATGGACCCGGCTTATTTTCCATTCCTGGTCATACTGCAACGTGACCACGAGATCAGCGTGTGACTCTTGTACCGACGCCCTGACCACGCCGTGAGCACCTTCGTCCGTCACCTCCTGTTGCGGCCACCCCCACTGGACGGGAATACGCACTGTCGTATCATCCAGGATCTCAACCTCGCCAGTGCGTTGTCCGCGCATTGAAAAGTCCTCCAAGTTCAATCCCTGCTCCGCCAAGCCCTCAATCATTTCTCGATCGTGAACCGCCACCTCAGATTCCCCGACCGCATAACGATCCACCATGTCCGGATCGGTGGTACGAAACGCCGCTGAGCGTTGTTGCACAATCTGTTCCAACCGCTCATCCAAACGTTCCGGATCCATGTGGTCGGTGACCGAGACAGTGTCCTGTGTGGCCCTGGCTGGTTCTTGAGACTCTGCCGTCAACGACGGCGACCCGCTAATCAGCGCTAAACCAACCGCCATGGCACCCGCTCCAGCGATGAATCGTCGTTGGGCCCGTTGCCGAAGGCCACGACGCGTTTTCGGTAACCTTCTTCGGGCGGGGCGTCGGGGGCGGTTTTTCTTCTCCGACGGTGGTTCCGACAATTTGGTGGGAAGTAAGATCCTCAAGTCTGCAGCCACAATCGAATGCAACTCCAGCGCCCTGGGCTCGCCCCAATGCACGGCAGCTTCCAGACAATGACGCATAGTGGGGCGTTGTGTCGGATCATCGTCCAGACACGCCTCCAGAACATCTACCACGTGTTCATCAATGTTGGGCACCAAGGACGGGAGCGGAGCGCGCACGTATGTTTTGCCCGGCACTCGTCCGGTCAGAAGATACCAGCACAGCGCCGCCCAGCTATACACGTCCGTCGCCGATGTCACGGCTGACGCCTTAGCGTGCTGTTCTGGTGCTGCAAAACCGTGCACCGGTTGGCCCGGTCCTGCATCCGTGAGATAGGGCGCCCCGTTGAGGTCAAAAACCACCTCGGCCGGGCCCAACCCGCCATGACTGAGCCCTTGTCGGTGTAGTTCAGATAAAGCCTGAGCAACCGGGATGACAATGGTCAAACATTGCTCGAGTTCCAGCGGACCCATGGTGTTGACGAGTTTAGCGGCATGAGAACCTCGCATCAGTTGCCAGCATCCCACCTGTGGCGCCGAATCGTCGCGGAGCTCGACGGCGCCAATCAGTGGCACCACGTGCGGATGGCTAAACCGTTGGGCCCGGTCGATAATCTGTGAGTGTCTCTCCTCCCCTACCTGCCCGAGGTCTGGAATTTTTAGCACGGCGGGCGCATCTCGTGAGCTAAATCCCGGGGGACGAAACCGCCAGAGGTTAAAGCGTTCGCCGGTGCAATACAGCTCGCCGACCTCACCCGAGAGCGGCTGTGGAGGCTGAGGTAGTGCGTCGGAGGTGTGCGATGAGGGATAGGTCATCAAATAATCCTGGGCTCGTAACAACGCGGTGTGCGATGCGGGTGTGCGAGGACAAAGGTGACAATGTCTGCCCCTGATTCTGCCGGAATCGCTCCCCTCACGGGGTGAGTTATCCACAGATAACTTTCGGTAGTATAGGTGTCATTATGGCCTCAGATAATTCTTCTCCCACTAAAGATCTCAAGACTGTCAAAGCCGAGCAGAAAGAGCGTCGGCGACAGCAGAGAGCCGAAGCGAAGGCGAACAAGAAGAGCCGCAAAAAGAACCAGGACGGTTTTTTCAAACGTATTGGGCGAGTCTTTAAAGACACCAAAGAATACGATCCCGCCGTGGTGTGGTGGATGCTACTTGGTTTTGCGGTGCCGATTCTGATCGGTGTCATCCTTGCCGGTCTCACCGGCAACTGGGTGACGTGGATCTTGATTGCTATCCCGTTCGGTTTGCTGACCGCCTTGATTATCATGAACCGGCGGGCTGAACGCGCGGCTTTTGCGCGCATCGACGGACGTCCTGGTGCTACGGGCGCGGCTTTGTCAACGTTAGGCCGCGGCTGGGTGGTACCCCAGGAGCCGGTCGCCATGAACGCTAAGTCTCAGGAAGCGGTGTACCGTGCCACCGGGAAAGCTGGTGTGGTCCTGGTGGCTGAGGGCTCGTATAACAAGGCCCGTCAGCTGGCTGAAAAAGAGCGTCGCCACATGAGCCGTTATTTGCCTAATGTCGAGATCCGTATTCTGCAGGTCGGTCATGGAAAGAATGAAGTGTCACTACACCAGCTGAGAAAGACCATCAAACGGATGAAAAAAACCCTCAATAAGCACGAAGTTCGGGCCATTGAGAACCGTCTGGCGTCCTTGCCTAGTAATAAGCTCCCGATTCCTAAGGGTGTGGATCCTTTCAAATCCCGTCCAGATCGTCGGGCGATGCGAGGGCGCTAAAGCCCCGGAGCTCGAGCGTGGATACACTAACTAGGCGGTGATCACGACCGTTTTGGCGAGCAGATCGTGGACTCCACGCTGGTCCTTGTCCATCACGATCGCCGGGATAAACAGGCCCAGGAGTAGCGCACGAATTGCTGCCTGCCATAGTCCCACGGAGGCCCCGCCAACGCGAACCACCTGAATGCGGAATAGGGCTTTGCCGATGGTAGCTCCCAACAGTCCTACCAACAGCCAGTGCATCATCACGAAAAACAGCAGGGGAAGCCAGGGCTGATCACTGCCAACAAGCCAAGCCAATCCTACGGAGATAAACCAGTCGCTAAACAGTGCTCCGACACGGCGTCCCAGCGAGGCAACCGAGCTCGGCCCGGTTCTGGGGAGCCCTAATCGTTCACCGGGGTAGGTATCTTGCTCTCCCGGGGGACCTTCCACCCAGGAAGCAAGATCTTTCCGGGTGATCAACGGGTCCTCGGCGTTGTCTTCGCGACGGTGTTCTGCGGACATAAGACAACTCTATCGGTTCGGTCTTGTCATCCTCAGTGTGTGGCAGGCACGGCTCCGCCTGACCAAGACCCTTTCTCCGTTGCGCTATTGCAGAAATTCCCGACGGCTTTCCCCCGATCAAAGCGCGCTTTCTGTAGGGTTAATGCCATCGCGGAAAGTCTGCATCGCGGAAACTATGACAGGAGTAAGAATGTTCTCCACCTCAGAAGAAATTCTCGCCTATCTCAAAGACGAGGATGTGGCCTTTGTTGATGTGCGGTTCACCGACCTCTTCGGTGGAATGCACCACTTCAACCTGCCGGCCAAGGCTGTCGACAACGACTTTTTTGAAAGTGGCCAGCTCTTCGACGGCTCGTCGATTCCCGGCTTCGCCACCATCGCAGAGTCCGATATGCAACTGATTCCCGATGTGACCACCGCGTTTATCGATCCCTTCCGGGAGCAGAAGACTCTGGCGATGTTCTTCTCTATCATTAATCCCCGCACCGGGGAGCCCTACCACCGGGATCCCCGCGGTGTGGCCACGCGAGCAGAGGATTATTTAGCCTCCACCGGTATCGCCGACACTGCCAGTTTCGCCTCTGAAGCCGAGTTCTACCTGCTGGATGGCGTCCGTTACGAGAATCAGGCACATAAATCGTTCTTCGAAATTGATGCTGAAGAAGCCTGGTGGAACACCGGTCGTGAAGAGCCCGGTGGCAACCTAGGACACAAGACTCCGTCCGGTGGTGGCTACTTCCCGGTCTCCCCGATTGACCAAATCGCCGATGTGCGTGATGAAATCTGCTTACTTTTGGAACAGGTTGGGCTCGAAGTCGAGCGCTCTCATCACGAGGTGGGCTCGCCCGGGCAGGCCGAGATCAATTTCCGCTTCGATTCTTTGTTGCACTCGGCCGATAAGGCTCAGGTGTTCAAGTATGTCGTGAAAAACACCGCCTTGTTGTTCGGCAAAACCGCGACCTTTATGCCCAAGCCGGTCTACGGTGATGGCGGTTCAGGCATGCACTGCCACCAGTCCCTGTGGCAGGACGGAGAACCGCTGTTCTACGACGAAAAGGGCTACGCTTCACTGTCTGATCTGGCCCGCTGGTACATCGGCGGACTGCTGGAGCACTCCTCAGCCATTATGGCCTTCACCAACCCGACGGTGAACTCCTATAAGCGTCTGGTCAAAGGTCACGAAGCACCGATCAACATGCTCTACTCGCAGGGCAATCGCTCGGCAGCTATCCGCATTCCGATTACCGGGACCAACCCCAAAGCCAAGCGACTGGAGTTCCGTGCGCCGGATCCCTCCCAGAACCCCTATCTCGCTTTTGCAGCTCAGCTGATGGCCGGTCTGGACGGAATTCGTAATCGCATCGAGCCACCGGAGCCGGTGGATAAGGACCTCTACGAGTTGCCTCCGGAGGAAGCCGCCGATGTGAAGCAGGCGCCACGCACTCTGGAAGAAGCGATCGACGCTCTGGAAGAGGACCACGAATTCCTCCTGGCCGGTGATGTGTTCAGCGAAGACCTGATCAGCACCTGGATTGACTATAAGCGTGAGTACGAAATCAATGTGTTGCGCGCCTACGTTTCGCCGAAGGAATTCGAGCTCTACTACTCGATCTAGCACCTACGCCATCAAGGACGGCTTCGACCTTCTACCTGGCGACTCAGGTAAGTGCAACGGTGCTGGTGGGGATCACAGTGATCCCCACCAGCACCGTCGGTTAATACCGTGGTGAATCTGACACGCGTCGTAGCACCGCCAAGGAATATTTGTCTCTCGGTTGGAGCTATACGCGACAGAAACACAGATCCTGCTCACTGAAAGAAGGTTTCGAATGCCTGAAGCTGGCGCTTCAACGAACTACCGGGTTTCCATTCTCGACTTAGCCACCGTCCGCCATGGGCAGTCGATTGGTGACGCGGTCGGTGAATCGCTGACTTTGGCCCAGCGGGCCGAAGAACGAGGTTTCCACCGTATTTGGTTCGCTGAGCACCACAACATGCCCTCGATCGCTTCGTCGGCAACCTCCGTGTTGCTATCTCACATCGGCGCCCACACCTGCACGATCCGCTTGGGCTCTGGTGGCGTGATGTTGCCCAACCACGCTCCGTTGCTGATTGCCGAACAGTTCGGGATGTTGCAGGAACTCTACGGCCCCCGCATCGACCTCGGCTTGGGCCGTGCACCAGGAACCGACCAGAAGACCCTGTGGGCACTGCGTCGCGATCCTCAGTCCGCTGACCGGTTCCCCCAAGACGTTGTGGAGCTGCAGGGCTACTTAAGTGGGGACTCCCAGATTCCCGGGGTGGAAGCCTACCCGGGTAAGGACACCAACTTGCCCATCTTCATTCTCGGCTCCTCACATTTCGGCGCGCAGCTAGCTGCCAAACTGGGCCTGCCCTACACCTTCGCATCTCATTTCGCTCCGCAGATGCTGGAATCGGCTGCCAGCTTGTACCGGGAGCACTACGAGCCCTCTGAACAGCACCCGGAGCCCTACTTCATTGCGGCCCTGAACGTCATTGCCGATGAGACCGAAGAGGGCGCCCAGGCCAGCTTGGAGGCCGCTCAGCGCTCCCGGATTCGGTCCTTCCTGGGTCGCGGTAAGAACCTCAGCGACGATGAGGTGTCCTTGCTGATCCACTCTCCGGCCGGCGAACAGGTGTTGAGCATGTTGAAGTACACTGCGGTGGGCACCGCCTCAGTGGTACGCGAGTACATGGATCAGTTTGCCGAACGGGTCTCAGCCGATGAGCTGATCATGACTAATCTGGCCCCGTCGTTGCAGAGTCGCTTGACCACCTTGGACCTGGTCGGCTCCTCGGTCATCAACCGATAAACTCCAGTCACCCCGATGGGTTGAGGCTAGTTCATCCCATAGAACCGATGTTCGAACACCTGCCGAGCATGGCGGGTGATGCGCAAGTAGTCCTCTTCGAAAACACCCGCATTGCCCGACTCATACCCGCACCACTGGGCGACCGCTTCTAGGTCATCTCGGTTGGTGGGCAACGTGTCGGAGGCACGGGCCGACCAGATCATATTCGCCGAGCGGATCCTAGAGCACAGTCTCCAGGAGTTTTCCAAGGCTTGGGCCTCGTGGGCATCAAGGTGCCCGAGCTCGTGCAATGCCTCCAACGCTTCCACGGTGGAGGTGGTGCGCAATGACTCTGCTTGACCGGCGTAGCGCAACTGGAAGGTCTGCACCAGCCACTCCACATCCGACAGCGACCCACGCCCGAGCTTCACATGCCGGTTAGGATCAGCCCCGCGGGGTAGTCGCTCGGATTCCACCCGAGCTTTCATTCGACGGATCGCCCGTAACCGTTGCGGGGTCAGCTCGGTGTGATAGCGCACCGAGTCTGCCCAGTTCGTGAATTCATCCTGCAGAGCCTGTTCTCCAGCTAGCGTCCGGGCCCGCAACAGCGCCTGGATTTCCCAAATCTCAGCCCATTGCTGGTAGTAGTTCCGATAGGACTCCATCGAGCGCACCAAGGGACCCTGTTTACCTTCGGGGCGCAGGTCCGCGTCAATCATCAGTACCGGTTCCAACGGGATGGCCGGTTTCAGCGGCATCTTCAGGTAGTGGGTGAGTTTCTTGGCTTGGCTGACGGCCTGTTGGTGGGCCTCACGCTCGTCGGTGGCTGCCTCGGTGGGTTGGTGAACGAACATCACGTCCAAATCCGAGCCATAGCCGCATTCCTGTCCGCCTTGGCGCCCCATGGCCACCACCACCAGGTTCGCCAGTCGTTTCTCACCACTGTCGGCAAGTTCGCGTTCCACCAAATCTAGTCCGGCCATCGCGCTGGCTTGGTCGGCCCGGCATAGCGCGTGAGAGATCTCATCTTGGTCGATCAGTTCCAAGGCGTCAGCCATTGCGGTACGCAGAATTTCGCGTCGACGAATCAGCCGGATGTGGCGCATCGCTTCGTTGACTTCAGGGTGACGCGACAGCACCGAGCGCATCTCGGTCAGGATGGCGTCCAGGCTCAAGGGCACCAGGTCCTGGTCACGGTCTAGCCAGGCGGTGGCCTCCGGAGAGTGTTCCAGCAAGTCGCAGACATACCGGGAACTGGACAACACGGTGCAGAGTCGCTCGGCAGCATCGGAGGAGTCCCGCAACATACGCAGGTACCATCCTGAGCGACTGATCGATTCCGACAGACGCCGGAAACTCAGCAGACCACCATCGGGGTCCGGACCGGCAGCCAGCCAGCCCAACATGGCCGGTAGGAGCTGACGTTGCAACGCCGCCGAGCGAGACACGCCCTCGGTAAGGAACCCAATATGGCGGATCGCGCCCTTGGGGTCTCGGTACCCCAGGGCGACCAGCCGCTGTTGGGCAGCTTCAGAGGAGAGTCTGACCTGGTCGGCCGGCAGGGCCGCGGTGGCAGGAAGGAGCGGCCGGTAGAACAACCGCTCAAAGACCTCGGCGACGGCTCGAGCCGTCTTCTTCCAGCTGCTCAGCAACTCATCAGCGTTATGCGGATGTTCCTGCGCACCTGAGCCGACGGCCCGGGCTAGCACCCGGAGATGTTGTTCTTTTTCGGGTAGCAGGTGGGTGCGACGCATCTGGGCAAGTTGTAACCGGTGCTCCATCACGCGTAAGAACCGGTAGTAGTCCGTCATCGAGCGCGCGTCGGCCCGTCCCACGTATCCGCCGGCTTCCAAAGCCTGGATAGCTTCTTCGGTGGAGCGCACATGCAGGCTCGAATCCGTTTTTCCGTGCACCAGTTGCAACAGCTGGACCGGAAATTCAATGTCACGCAGTCCCCCACTGCCGAGCTTGATGTCACGGTGACGCTGTTTCGCCGGAATATTCTTTACCACCCGGCGTCGCATCGATTGGACCTGAGAGACGAAGCCTGGCCGGGTGGAGACCTGCCAGACCAGGGGGTAGATGGCGTTGAGATATTCCTCAGCCAAGCGGTGGTTACCGGCCAGTCGACGACACTTCAGCAAGGCCTGGAACTCCCAGGTATGGGCCCACCGGTTGTAGTACGTGCGGTGTGACGCTACCGTGCGCGACAGTTCTCCATCTTTGCCTTCGGGGCGCAGGTTGGCGTCGACCTCCCACAGCCCGGGCTCTGGGGCGGGAGACTGGATGGTGTGTGAAATCCCGGTGGCCAGTTCTCGGGCCACCGCGGTCATGGTTTCCTCCGACAAAGACTCCACATGCTCCGAGGCTGCCGGTCCGTGCACAAAAATCACGTCGACATCCGAAAGGTAGTTCAGCTCTCGGGCACCGCATTTGCCCATCCCCATCACGGTCAGGCTCGTGCCATCGATTTCTTCGCGACTAAACTTCGACTCAGCATCGAATCTCGCCACCGCCAGAGCGGCCTCCAGGGCCGCAGCAGCCAGGTCAGCCAACCACCGGGAAATAATCGGCTGGGCACCCATGGGATCGGGGGCATTGAGGTCTTGGACGGTAATGCTGAGAATTTGTCGCCGATACATAACCCGTAGCGCCACCGCCGCCTCTTTACCACCCTGGGTGGCCACCGGTTCTTCCTGCTGTGGATCAGCTCCCACAGCCTCCAGTAACAGGCAACGCAAAGCCTCGGGAGCATAGCGTGCTTCTCCGTGCGCGTCAGGCTCGTAGATCCCAGCAACTGCGGGTGCGCTGGCCACAGCGTCCTCGGACCCGGTGACGACGTCCAGGTGCTCAGGGTAGCGGATCAGAAATTCACCAAGGGCTTCCGAGGTGCCCAACAGCCGAATCAGCGAGCGGATCTGGTGTTGCTCAGCTTGGTTGAAGAGCTCTTGGACACTGGCTTCGGCCTCCACGAGTCGGATTAGCAGGATTAGCGCTTGGTCAGGATTGGCAGCCACCGAGATGACATCGAGCAACTGGTCTCGATCCAGCTCAGCGAGCTCGGGCGCTTGTAGCCGGCTTTCCGCTCGCGACAGGTCGGTGAACCCCGCTCCGGCCAGGGTGCGCCCGCGTGAGGACCGGGATCGTGAACCGGATGCGGAGGTGGGGGTACGTTTGGTCAAGGAGCTACACCGCCCCGAGGTAACGGGAGAGCTCGAACGGGGACACATTGACCCGGTATTGTTCCCATTCTTCGCGTTTATTGCGCAGAAAGGACTCAAAGACCTGTTCGCCGAGCACCTCGGCAACGAATTCAGATTCTTCCATCACCCCCAAGGCATCGTGGAGGGTGGATGGCAACGGTGAGTGCCCCAAGAGTCGGCGTTCGTGTGAGGTCAACTGTGAGATGTCCTCTTGGGCAGCCTCAGGTAGGTCATATTCTTCCTGAATACCCCTCAGACCGGCAGAGAGTAGCAACGCATAGGTCAGATAGGGGTTGGCCGCGGCATCAATACCGCGGTATTCCACCCGAGCGGATCCGGCCTTATCCGGCTTATATAAGGGAACACGGACCAGGGCGGAGCGGTTGTTGTGGCCCCAGGAGACATAAGGTGGTGCTTCTCCCCCGCCCCAGAGCCGTTTATAGGAGTTGACGAACTGGTGGGTTACCGCGGTGATCTCCGCGGAGTGTTTTAGCAGTCCGGCGATAAAACGACGGGCGGTGGTCGACAGCTGGTACTCGGCTCCGGGGGCATAGAAGGCGTTGACGTCCCCTTCGAATAACGAAAAGTGTGTGTGCATCGCTGAGCCGGGGTGTTCGCCAAAGGGCTTGGGCATGAAGGTCGCGTAGTAACCCTGCAAAGTGGCGACTTCTTTGACCACGGTGCGGAATGTCATGATGTTATCCGCGGTAGCCATCGCATCCATGGCACGTAGATCAATCTCGTTCTGGCCCGGGCCCCCTTCGTGGTGGGAGAACTCCACGGAAATTCCGACCTGCTCCAGCATGGACACCGCATGACGGCGGAAGTCTTGGGCGACCCCACCGGGCACGTGGTCAAAGTACCCGGCAGCATCCACCGGTTCGGGGTTGTGCATCATCCGCTTCGGGTCCGAGCGTTCTTCCAGATCTGCCTTGAGCAGATAAAACTCGATTTCCGGGTGCAGGTAGCACGTGAATCCCAAATCCGCGGCCTTGTCGATACTGCGTTGGAGCACGTAGCGGGGGTCAACGGCCGCCGGTTCCCCATCGGGCATCTTCACGTCGCAGAACATGCGTGAGGTTTGTTCATCTTCACCCCGCCAGGGCAAAACCTGGAAGGTCGAGGGATCCGGTTGTAAGAGCATGTCGGATTCGAAAATCCGGGTGAACCCATCGATCGAGGAGCCATCGAACCCCAGGCCCTCAGTGAAGGCGTACTCCACTTCAGCCGGGGCCAGAGCCACTGATTTCAGGGCACCGACCACATCGGTGAACCACAGTCGCACAAAGCGGACGTCTCGATCCTCAAGGGTGCGCAACACGAATTCTTGCTGCCGGTCCAATCGTTCCACGGTCGCTCTCCTGCATCAGCGTCGTGAGGTGGTGGGGCTCGCCGGTGACGAGCTACCTCGGCAAGTCTACGTCACCGCTTACTCGGTGTCGTCTAGTTCCACCGGGTCACTAGTGACCACGATCCCGTCGGCATCGGAGTAAACGTACTCTCCCGGAATGAACTCAATCCCACCGATCACCAGGTTAACATTCGTGACACCCAGTCCTTCTTTGCGGGATTTTTGGGAGTTGGTGCCCAAGGCTTTAACACCGATCGCCATCTCG
Organism: Auritidibacter sp. NML120636; assembly: GCF_003185945.1. Lineage (NCBI taxonomy): Bacteria > Bacillati > Actinomycetota > Actinomycetes > Micrococcales > Micrococcaceae > Auritidibacter > Auritidibacter sp. NML120636. The sequence goes on along the minus strand of NZ_QHLO01000002.1, from coordinate 69,414 downwards.
GCGATCTCGGCCGAGTCGCGGATGGCGCCATGGACGATCACCCCGGCCCAGTTGTTGTCGATGGCCAGTTGAGCAATATTGTCTCCGAGCAACGCCCGGTTCAGGCTTCCGCCCCCATCGACAACAAGTACCCGCCCCTCTCCTGGCGTGGACAGCGTAGCCCGGACTTCGGTGTTGTCTTCGAAGCAACGCACCGTGGCGATCTGGCCGGCGAATTTCTGCACTCCGCCGAAGTTCCGTAGTTGAATCGGACAGCTCCGGACCGACTCTCCAAGGTGATCTGCAAGGTCTGTGGTGTTCAGTGGTGTTGTCATGCCTCGATCTTAGAACATCCTCTGTGATCTAGATCCCCTAGACTGTGAGCATGTCGAGTTCAGAGAATATCAGCTACGCCACCGAGAGCCCGAACCCGAAACGTGTTCGCACCCACCACCTCCAGCAGCTCAAAGACGCCGGCCACCGGTTTGCGATGCTCACGAGCTATGACGCCCTGACCGCCCGGATTTTCGACCAGGCCGGTATCGAGGTGTTGCTCGTTGGTGATTCCGTGGGGAACACGGTGCTCGGCTATGACACGACCATCCCGGTCACCTTAGATCAAATGGTGCTGTTCTCCCAGGCGGTCGCTCGTAGCGTCGGACGGTCCCTGGTGGTCGCGGATATGCCATTTGGTAGCTATGAGTCCTCGGTGCAGCAGGCCGTGGACAGCGGGGTTCGGCTGGTTAAAGAATCTCAGGTCGCGGCGGTCAAGCTCGAGGGTAGCGCCCGGTATGCCGAACACGTGGCTGCGATGACCTCAGCGGGCGTGGCGGTCATGGGCCATATCGGGTTCACACCGCAGTCAGAACATGTGCTCGGTGGGTTTCGGGTCCAAGGGCGTGGCCAGGACGCCACCCAACAGATGATCCAGGACGCACTAGCACTTCAAGAAGCTGGGGCGTTTACCGTGTTGATGGAAATGGTGCCCACTGAGGTGGCCGCCGCAGTCGACGAGGCCTTGCAGGTACCGACCATCGGGATTGGCGCCGGCAATGCCACCACCGGTCAGGTCTTAGTCTGGCAGGACGCTTTCGGACTTAATACGGGGCGTCTGCCTCGGTTCGTCAAGCAATACGCCACCCTTGCGGAACAGCTCTCCCAGGCGGCCAAGACCTATGCCGATGAGGTGCGCTCGGGGGCATTCCCGGACGAGGACTACTCCTTCGCCCGTTAGGTCCGTGATGGATCAGCGTGCAACGGGGAGCACGTAGCGCGGTCGAGCGCGCGCCAGCAGGCGGGGCGAGACGGCTAGTCCTCGGCTTCGTCCTCGGCCTCCCACCGCTCATTATTCTCCTGGACCTTCTCCAAGGCCCGACGAGCCTGTTCCGCCGTCTCGAAGGGGCCCAACAATTTGCGCCAGTTCGATTGGGGACCCTTTTCAACCTCGTGAGTCTCAACATTGAACCAGTACTGTGTCGCGCTGTCAGTCATGGCTCCATCCTCTCATATGGTCCCGAGCTGAGCGTCGGGGGCGAACTACCCCGCACATGCTATTCAGCGTTAGGATCAAGGTATGCCCAGCAATTCAGTGACACTTCATCCTGCCCCAGAACCCGGTACCGAGGGTTCCCATAATCTTCCGGTCGATGGTCCGGCACGGCCTGGGCCCGGCTCGCTGGCGCCGGTGGGACGACTCGCCCCGGGGTATGTTGCCCCACGCTTGCACGTACCCGCCGAAATTCCCCGGCCCGATTATGTCGGCAAAAAAGACCCGAATGAGGGTCAGCACGGCGATGTTTATGATGAGGTAGCTATCGAGAAAATCCGCGCTGCCGGACGGCTGGCCGCGGAGGCGATGAACGCGGTCGAAGCTGCGATTCAACCCGGTGTCACCACTGCCGAGTTGGACCGCATCGGCCACCAGTACATGATCGATCACGGGGCTTACCCCTCATGTTTGGACTACCGGGGTTTCCCAAAATCACTGTGTACCTCGCTGAACGAGGTCATCTGCCACGGGATCCCCGATGACACCGTGCTTGAAGACGGTGACATCATCAATATCGATATCACCGCCTACCTGGATGGTTACCACGGCGACCATAATAAGACCTTTACCGTCGGTGACACCGACGAGCAGTCCCGGTTGCTCATCCAGCGCACCCACGAAGCCATGATGCGCGGCATCAAGGCGGTCAAGCCCGGACGCGAAATCAACGTGATTGGTCGTGTGATTGAAAAATATGCCAACCGGTTTGGCTACGGTGTCGTCCGCGACTTTGTCGGCCACGGCGTGGGCCGGGAGTTCCACTCCGGGCTGATTGTGCCCCACTACGACACCGCCCCTGACCATAACACCGTGATGGTTCCGGGCATGGTGTTCACCATCGAACCGATGATCACACTGGGCGATATTTCCTGGGAGATGTGGGATGACGACTGGACGGTCACGACCAAGGACCGTCAACGCACCGCTCAGTTCGAGCACACACTCGTGGTACGCGAAGATGGCGCCGAAATTTTGACCCTAGCCGAGTAGACACGATCGGAAGACGAGTACAAGGGAACCGTGGTAGCGATGTCTGGTAACAACACCCCAACCTATATCGGCGTGGATATTGGCGGCACCGGGATGAAGGGTGGCATCGTCGCAATCTCAGCCTCCGGCCAGCAGGCCGGTGAACTCTCCGGTGAGCGGTTCCGGATTCCCACCCCGCAACCAGCGACTCCCCAGGCGGTCGCCCGCACCGTCGCTGAGATCATCGATGAACTTGACAGCCGTGAAATGGCCCCGGCCCGGGATCGCCCGGTGGGAATTTGTTTTCCGTCAGTGATTCACCACGGGCTGGCGCTGTCTGCCAACAACATCGACCCGTCCTGGATTGAGACGAATGCTCACGAGCTGTTCTCCGATCACCTGCACCGCGATGTGCGAGTCATCAACGACGCAGATGCTGCCGGGCTGGCTGAAGCCCGTTTCGGTGCTGCCCGCGGGGTGTCTGGTTCGGTGCTGGTGGTTACACTGGGCACCGGCATCGGTTCGGCCATGATCCATAACGGAGTGTTGGTGCCCAATTTCGAACTGGGTTCACTCGAGTTCCGGGGAAATATGGCCGAGCGCGATGCCTCTGCGTCGGCGCGGGAGCGTGCTGAGCTAAGTTTCCAGGAGTATGCCGAGCAACGGTTACAGCCCTATTTCTCCTACCTGGAACGACTATTTTCCCCGGAACTGTTCGTGATCGGCGGTGGCATATCGCAACGTGCCGAAGAGTTCCTGCCCTATGTGAAGCTCCGCGCACGAACTATCCCGGCACAGATGGTCAATAACGCTGGCATTATTGGCGCAGCGTTGTTCGCCTCGATCGCCGACACATCGATGTAGTCGAGGCCGGTTTCACACCGCAGTCTGCACCGCGACGACGCAGTGCCGCGGTCCATTGAGTTGAAAACCGGTGGGATCGCGGCTTCCCCTCCGCAATCCCACCGGAAAACTATTTTATCGAGTAAAGAGTTTCGCTTGTAGGGGTTCTACCGCGAAAGGATGCTCTCTCAGCTCGCTAATGGCTTTCTCGAAATCGTCCAAAGAATCAAAGTCCTGGTACACCGAGGCAAATCGCAGATACGCCACCTGGTCCAATCGGCGCAATGGTCCCAGAATGGCCAACCCGACTTCGTGGGCATCGACCTCCGAATTACCGGTCGATCGAATGGCCTCTTCAACCTCTTGCGCCAAGACAGCCAAGTCGTCTTTTGATACCGGGCGACCCTGGCAAGCTTTCGAGACACCGTTGATGACCTTATTGCGGTCAAAGGGCTCAGCGACTCCGGAACGTTTCACCACCATCAATGACGTGGTTTCTAACGTGGTGAAACGTTTACCACACGCTTGGCACTGCCGACGGCGACGAATTGCAGAGCCGTCGTCGAGGGAACGAGAATCGACCACCCGGGACTCCTCGTGTCGACAGAAAGGACAGTGCATCTTCGCTCCGATTTTCTCACCGTGTCACGGTATCGACGTTAGACATCCCCCACAATACTCCCACATATAGGCGTGTTTCAAATACACAGCTACTACATGTAGTAACCGAAGGGTTTGTGGCGCTTAGTCCAGACAGGAGGCTCCCAGCAGCACCTTGAGGTCACCAAATAGGGCTGGATTAGGTGACACGCGGAAATCTGGGCCAAGCTGCATCACGTCAATGCCGAGATTGCCCATCAGTTTCACCCGCACGTCGGTCGACCCGGAATGGTTCTTCAGGGTTTCGCCAAGCTCCCGCATCAGACTTTCGGTGGCCTTGAAATGCGGGATGCTGAGGTTCACCGGTCCCCCATGGCCTACACTGGCTTCCTGTGCGTCGATCAGCGTCATCTCTTGGGCCGAGAGCGAGACCGACCCGTCGTCACGTCGTTGGACTCTGCCTTTGACCGAGACGATGAGATCTTCGGCCAGTACGGTGGCAATCGGTGCATAGACCTGTCCGAAAAACATCACATCCATCGACCCGTTGAGATCTTCGACTTCGGTACGGGCATAGGCATTACCCGAGTTCTTCGCGATCCTGCGCTCCAGGGTGTTGATCAGGCCAGCAATGGTGACTTGGGCCCCGTCAGCAGGGCCATCTTCATCCAGGATCTGGGTGATGGTGTGGTCAGCGTATTGCGACAGCACCGATTCTAGGCCTTGCAACGGGTGATCCGAGACGTAGAGTCCCAGCATGCCACGTTCAAAGCTGAGCTTGGTCTTACGATCCCATTCCGGCACGTCCGGCACAGAGATACCCAGGCCCACGTCAGCGGCTGAGGTGTCGCTGTCGTCAAGCAGGGAGAAGAAGTCGAATTGGTTATTGGCCTCTTGCCGTTTCTGCACCACCGAGGCGTCTACGGCTTCTTCATGCACCGCCAACAACGCGCGCCGGGGGTGACGCATCGAATCGAAGCCCCCGGCTTTAATCAAGGATTCGATGGTGCGCTTATTGCACACCACCTGCGGGACCTTTTTAAAGAAGTCCTGGAAGCTGGTGAACTGACCTTGCTCTTCACGGGCGTTCACGATCCCGTGCACGACATTGTCGCCCACGTTGCGCACCGCCCCCAGGCCGAAACGAATATCGTTACCAACCGGTGTGAACTGCAAAGCTGATTCATTGACGTCGGGCGGAAGCACTGTGATACCCATGCGACGGCACTCGTTGAGATACATTGCCATCTTGTCTTTATCCGAGCCCACCGAGGTCAACAGGGCTGCCATGTATTCAGCCGGATAGTGAGCCTTCAGGTACGCGGTCCAATACGAGACGAGTCCGTAGGCAGCCGAGTGGGCCTTATTGAACGCGTAGTCAGAGAATGGAAGCAGAATGTCCCAGAGCGCAGTCACCGCCTCTTCCGAATAGCCACGGTCCAGCATGCCTTGGTGGAAGTCCACGTACTGTCGGTCCAGCTCGGCTTTCTTTTTCTTACCCATTGCGCGACGGAGAATATCCGCTTGACCCAGCGAGTAGCCGGCGACCTTCTGGGCGATGGCCATCACCTGCTCCTGGTAAACAATCAGACCGTAGGTGGTGTCCAAAATGTCTGCCAGTGGTTCTGCTAGCTCCGGGTGGATCGCGGTAATCTCTTGTTGGTTGTTCTTGCGCAACGCGTAGTTGATGTGCGAGTTGGCACCCATCGGGCCCGGGCGATATAGCGCGATGGTCGCGGAAATATCTTCGAAGTTATCCGGGCGCATCATCTTTAGTAGCTGGCGCATAGGGCCACCGTCGAGCTGGAAGACTCCGAGGGTTTCTCCACGCGCCAGCAACTCATAGGATTCGGTGTCGTCTAAGGTGAGAGCTTCCAGATCCAGTGGGGTTCCCTGGTTGGCCTCAATGTTGTCCAGGGCATCCGAGATGATGGTTAGGTTGCGCAAACCCAAGAAGTCCATTTTGATCAGCCCCAGGCCTTCACAGGTGGGGTAATCAAACTGGGTGATGACCTGGCCGTCTTGGAGTCGGCGCATAATGGGGACTACATCAATCACCGGCGCCGAGGACATGATCACCCCGGCGGCGTGCACACCCCACTGCCGCTTCAAACCTTCTAGGCCCTTCGCCGTTTCGAAGACATCTACCATCTCCGGGTCGGTCTGGAGCAATTCGCGGAACTCTGCAGCCTCGTTGTACCGAGGCGCCTCGGGGTTCTCAATGTCTTTGAGCGGAATGTCCTTAGCCATCACTGCCGGTGGGAGTGCTTTGGTGAGCTGCTCCCCCATCGAGAACGGTTTGCCCTTCACACGGGCAGAGTCTTTCAACGCCATCTTGGTCTTGATGGTGCCGTAGGTGACAATCATTGCCACCCGCTCGTCCCCGTATTTTTCGGTCACATAGTCAATAACCTCAGGACGACGGCGATCGTCGAAGTCGACGTCGAAGTCAGGCATCGAGACACGGTCCGGGTTCAAGAACCGCTCGAAGATCAGCCCGTGCTTGATGGGATCCAGCTCGGTAATCCGCATCGCGTAAGCGACCATCGAGCCTGCACCAGACCCACGGCCTGGGCCGACGCGGATGCCGTTATTCTTTGCCCAGTTGATGAAGTCTGCCACGACCAGGAAGTAACCGGGGAAACCCATGGAGATGATCACGTCAAGCTCATAGTCGGCTTGCTTCTGGGCGTAGTCGGGGACTCCATGGGGATAACGATTGCGCAGGCCTTTATTGACCTCTTTGATCAACCAGCTGGTCTCGTCTTCCCCCTCGGGCGTGGGGAAGGCCGGCATGTAGTTGGCATCGGTGTTGAAGCTGACATCGCACTGTTCGGCAATGAGCAAGGTGTTATCGCAGGCTTCGGGGAACTCTTTGAACAGAGTGCGCATTTCACGCGATGACTTCAAATAATACTCGTTGCCTGAAAAGGCGAAACGGGAACCGCCCTGATCGTAGGTGGGCTCATCCAGTCGGGACCCCGATTGCAAGGCTAAGAGGGCTTCATGGTGACCGGCGTCGTGTTCGTGGGTGTAATGCAGGTCGTTCGTAGCGACCATGGGTAGATTGAGTTTTTTGCCGATCTCAAGCAGATCGGTAAACACCCGGCGCTCAATATCGAGGCCGTGTTGCATGATTTCCAGGTAGAAATTCTCCTTACCGAAGATATCGCGGAATTCCGCAGCGGCCTCCAGCGCCTCTTGTTTCTGGCCCAGTCGCAATCGAGTCTGCACTTCCCCGGACGGGCACCCGGTGGTGGCAATAATGCCCTCCGAGTATTGGCTCAACAGATCTCGGTCGATGCGCGGCCATTTAGAGTAGACCGAATCCAGTGATGCGATCGAGGCAGCTTTGAATAAGTTGTGCATGCCGGTGTTGTTCTTCGACAACATGGTCATGTGCGTATAGGCGCCACCGCCCGAAACATCGTCACCACGCTGGCCCTGTTCGCCCCACCGCACCCTCGTTTTGTCGTGGCGGGACTGCTGGCCGGGGGCCAAATACGCTTCTAACCCGATAATGGGTTTGATGCCGGCGTTTTTGGCTTTGGACCAGAAGTCGAAGGCGCCGAAGAGATACCCGTGGTCGGTAATGGCCATGGATTCCATACCCAACCTGTTGGCCTCGGCGAATAACTCGTCCAGTTTCGCCGCTCCATCCAACATCGAGTACTCGGTGTGGGTGTGCAGGTGAACGAAACCTCGATCCTCAGAGGCAGTTGAGGTCATAGGAATTGATCATCTCCTCGACGACGGCCAGGGTCACCAGACCCCAGTCTAGTCCTTTCACACCTGCTGTGTGGCAGCTCCTCACTCGCTTCTGTACGGGGCGACTACCGATTGCGGAGCACCGAGAGAGCAAACTGCAAATCGTGAGGGTACAGGCTGGTGTAGGTGACCCATTCGCCGGTGGTGGGGTGTTGAAAACCCAGTTGGTGGGCATGCAACCACTGTCGGGTCAGCCCCAGGTTCGCGGCCAGCTTTGGATCAGCACCGTAGGTGAGGTCTCCGGCCAGCGGATGACGCATCGCGGAGAAATGGACACGGATTTGGTGGGTGCGACCGGTCTCCAACCCCACACGGATCAGCGTGGCAGTACCGAAGGATTCCAAGGTCTCGTAGTGCGTGACTGCATGTCGACCACCGTCCAGGACAGCAAACTTCCAGTCGTGTCCTGGGTCGCGACCGATCGGGGCGTCGATAGTGCCGTCGACGGGATCCGGTAGCCCCTGGACCAGAGCGTGATACGTTTTGGCCGGCACCCGGTCACGGAACTGGTCTTTCAGGTGGGTATAAGCGGTTTCACTGGTGGCCACCACCATCAGTCCACTGGTTCCCACGTCCAAGCGCTGCACGATGCCTTGTCGCTCAGCGGCCCCCGAGGTAGAGATCCGGTACCCGAGTCCGGCGAGGCCGCCGACCACGGTGGGGCCGACCCATCCCGGAGAGGGGTGTGCAGCCACGCCGACGGGTTTGTCGACGACCAGATAATCGGGATCTTCGGCGATAATCGTCAGGTCTTGCACAACCTCCACTTTAACCTCTAGCGGGTCGGGGTCTTGCGCGTCGGTGACCACCACTCTGGTACCCGGTGTAACCTTGGTGGATTTCAGTACCGGATCTCCGCTGTCAGCCTCGGTCACCAGGCCACGAGAGATCCAATCGGCTGCTTGAGAGCGCGAGACCCCTAACGCTCGCGAGAGCACCGCATCGGCGCGTCCGGATTCGGTCAGCTCAATCTGCTGCTCTGCGGGGCGCTCGGGATTAGTCTGAGACATTTTCTGGACTTTCCGCCCGGGCAGGCTCGACGGAAGCTTCGTCCTCGGCGGCATGATCGTTCATAGGTAGCCCCGTAAAGATCAGGATTACGACCGCGATCATCGAACACACAATCAGTGAGTCGGCAATGTTGAAGATCGCAAAATTGGGCAACGAGATGAAGTCAACGACGTGCCCGACGCCGAAGCCCGGTTCACGAAAGAGCCGGTCGGTGAGGTTGCCGGCAATGCCGGCGGCCAGACACCCCAGCGTGATCAACCACGGAAGGGTTCGGGCCCGGCTGATGATCAGATACATAACGACCCCCAGAGCAAGGGTTTGGATGATCGTGAAGATCCAGGTGTAGTCAGTACCGATGGAAAAAGCTGCCCCGGGGTTGCGGATAAAGTACCAGTGCAATAAGGGCGGAATGACCGGGATGGATTGTCCTTCGGACATATTTTCCACCACGACGTATTTGGTGATTTGATCGATCAGATAGCCGATGACAAGAGGGATCATGGCCATCCACCAGGGAAAAGTGCGGCGGCGTGATTGGGCATCGCTCACGGTGGTGCTCCAAGGTCGGGCGGGTTTCATCTCCAGGCTACGTACCAGCTGGTCGCAGTCCTTGACACAATTCAGCCGACCACGCTGAAAAGAACGTGGTCGGCTGAGTCGATAGTGGTATCGAGACGGTCACCCGCGCTGATTACTCAGCAATACGAGACTGGGAGTCCAGGTCCTGCAACTGACCTTCGATGAAGGCACGAAGCCGGGAGCGGTAGTCGCGCTCGAAGCCACGTAGTTCTTCCACTTCGCGTTCCAGAACCGACTTCTTCTGTTCGAACTCGTTGAGGGTCTTGCGCGACTGTTCCTGTGCGTCGCTGACCAGCTTGTCAGCTTCTGCCTGCGCGTCGGAGATGATGCGGTCGCGGGTCTGCTGACCTTCGGCAACGTATTCATCGTGCAGACGCTGAGCCATCGCCAGGACGCCGGCGGCGGAGTTCGCATCGGCGTTGGTCTGGACGTTGGCTTGTTGCGGGACAGCGCCGGTACCGTACTGGTCATTGTTGGCGAAACCAGCGGCACTCTGCGGGCCGGCAACGGGTGCGGCCTGCTCGGTCGCGGGTGTTTCGCTTTGTCCTGAAGCCTCAGCTTGAGGCTGGTGGTCTTCAGGTGCCTCGGGCTGGGTGGCGGGCTCTTCAGCCGGGGTCTCAGCGGACTGACCATCAGCAGAAACGGGGGCAGGTACGGCAGCCTGGGAACTCTCGGAGCCGGCTCCACCCTGGAGCTCGGAGACCTGACGACGTAGTTCGTCGTTCTCTTGGTTCAGCCGACGTAACTCGACGACGATCTCGTCGAGGAAATCATCTACCTCGTCCTGGTCATAGCCTTCACGGAACTTTGTGGTCTGGAACCGTTTGTTGACTACATCTTCCGGCGTGAGAGCCATGTGGTCTCCTCAATAAGTGTCGTGTCCTACCCAGCTGGGTAAAACCTAGGGTTAGGTGCTATCGGTGATCTTCACAGACCACTATTGGTCACAATGTCATCCCTGGTAACTAGATTACCACCAGCAACACCGTATCAGAGATCAAGCTGACATTGCTTCGAATGATGATATTGATTTTTTACCAGATATTGCGCGGACATCTCAACCTTTTAGTGCTGTGGGAAACAATCGACCACTGGGATTTATCTGCACGAGAAGCTGGTTACAGTTGAGGAACTTTGTGGCACGAAGTGTCAAAAACTTTACTGCAAAGGAACAAGAGCCCGCAGAAGAATAACCACAATGAATACCACGAGGAAGGCCACGTCAAGGCCGATTCCGCCCAGATTCAGCGGTGGGATCTTGGAACGTAACCAACGGATCGGTGGGTCAGTAACGGTATAGACCGCGCTAGCCAAGATGAGTGAAATCCCCCGAGGTCGCCACTGTCTGGCAAAGGACTGCACCACGTCATAAACGACTCGAACGAGCAGGCTGTACCAGTACAGCGTCAACACGAGGTGCAAGAGCGCGAAGACGATATTCACTCTCAGAGTTCCTTCTGCAACGTTGTACGGGAGACTTTAATTCTACCGGACTCGGCTGAACCTGGTGGAAAGCTCACCCGAGTCCGGCCAAAACGCAAGCTGTAGTGGCCTGATCTTAAGCCTGGTTGAAGAAGGAGACTTCTTCTTCGTTGGTCTGTGAGCCTTCGGTGATGACTTCTACGGTGTTGGGGGTCAGCAGGAAGACCTTATTGGTCACTCGCTCGATGGAGCCGTAAAGACCGAACACCAGCCCCGCCGAGAAGTCGACCAAGCGCTTGGCTTCAGCCTCGGACATGTCGGTGACGTTCATGATGACAGGAACGCCGGACCGGAACGATTCACCGATCAGTTTGGCGTCGTTATAGGAACGTGGGTGAATGGTGTTAAGCTGGTGCACTTCCGAGGCTTCCTCTCTGGTCTGAGTGGCACGCTTGATCGGGGTCACCGGTGCACGGTACCCGTTGTCGTCTCCGTCCTCGGAGCTATTGTCTGGGGAAGGCACGGCGCGTACCGGGCTGAACTCCCGCCGAAGAGTCGGCATCTGGTTGACCGGCTCAGCGACCTTTGCCTGCTGTTCGTCTGCCTCGGCCTGATTCTTCGACCGCGACGTGCCACGGTCCTGGGAACGTGACTCAGAGCGCGATGCCGTGGCCTCAGCCTTTTGTTGTTGCTCTTGCTCGTAGTGTTCGTCACCGTCGGCAAGACCCAAATAGATCATTGCCTTCTTCATTCCACCAACCATAAGTTCCTCAATCTTTCAGCTAGCGTGGACTCTATAGCTCACATTAATTCACGGGGCTAAAAATCTCGGGACCAACGGCGGTGTTTTGCCGCGTGTCACTGACTAATTCTGGTTGTCGTTGACAGGTTAGTCGGCAAAGACCATGCCTGCGCACCGCCCCACGGGGTGGCCTCCCCGGTGTGAAAAAACGCGCGAGTCTTCCAATGTGCAAATTTGGGTGCGGTGAACGGTCACGCCCAGGTCTTCCATGAGCTGCTGGCCGGCGGCAGGCAGGTCCAGCGCAGGGGTCTGCCAGCTGGTGGTGGAATACATTACCGGCATCACCGCCGAGGCTTCCGAGCGCATCTGTTCTGGCACTTCATAACATCTCCCACAGATGGATGGGCCGATCCACGCGGTGATCTCGGCCTCTGGCTCGTGTTCGCGCAAGGTGGCGATAGTGTTTTGCAAAACTCCGCTGAGCAAACCGACGCGCCCGGCGTGGGCTACCGCGGTGGCTTTCCCGGAGGTCGTGAATACCACAGGCATGCAGTCTGCGACCAGAATGGCCAACGGTGTGGCGCCGGTAGCCGAGATACTTGCATCGGCGACCACGGAATCGGTGGTCTGAGACCAGCCCGGGAGTGAATCGGCCTCAACCACGGTGGCCGAGTGTACCTGGTGCAGGAACACGGTGGTTCCTTCAGCAATCCCGGCCTGCTTTTCAACAGCACGCCGGTGAGCATAAATCTCGTCGATGCTCTCCCCTGGTTCGCGGGCCAGCAACCCGAGGTTTCCCATGTTGGCATGAGAGAAACCTACCGTGTGTCCACTGGGGCTACGGTAGGTTTCTACAAAGGCAGACCCAGTCACGAATAGTTCCGTCCGCTACGGCTTGAGGCAATACCAGAGCCTGTATGAGGCGCTGGGTGTATGGCAGAGTTTATTTCAGGAAGTCCGGAACGTCGAGGTCGTCGCGGCGATCTTCTTGGTTCTCCACCACAGTGGGGACATCTTCTGATTCCTCGTTTGTGGCATTGCCGTCTTCGTCCAGGGATTCTGGGACAGCCGGATCTGCGTCATCGGCGACCGGAGCCAACGGAGTCGCCGTCGGCACGGAACCGGTCTGTTGCTGGCCAGGAACCGACTCGCTCCGTGTATGACCAGCGGAGTTGCTGGGCAGGCTCGGTGACTGGGTAGCGCTCTGCTGCTGGTCATCGTCGTTGTCATCGAACCCGGCAGCAATAACGGTGACCCGCACTTCATCGCCAAGATTATCGGAGATGACCGCACCGAAGATGATGTTGGCTTCGGGGTGAGCCACTTCTTGCACCATGCGTGCTGCTTCGTTGATTTCGAACAATCCAAGGTCGGAACCGCCCTGGACTGAGAGCAACACGCCGTGGGCGCCGTCGATCGAGGCTTCCAGCAAAGGAGAGGCGATGGCGGCTTCAGTGGCTTTCACAGCGCGTTCTTCGCCTTGGGCGGCACCAATACCCATCAACGCCGAGCCGGCGCCCTGCATCACCGATTTCACGTCGGCGAAGTCGAGGTTGATCAAACCGGCGGTGGTGATCAGATCGGTGATGCCCTGGACACCGGAGAGTAGCACCTGGTCGGCCAGTTCAAAAGCTTCCATGACCGAGATGGAGGGGTCAGATACGGTCAGTAACCGGTCGTTGGGGATCACGATCAGCGTGTCGACTTCATCGCGTAGTGCCTCAATGCCGTTCTCTGCGCTGGTCGCGCGACGGCGACCTTCGAAAGTAAACGGGCGGGTGACAACACCGATGGTGAGTGCTCCCAGCGACCGGGCCACGCGGGCCACCACCGGAGCGGCCCCGGTACCGGTTCCGCCACCTTCACCGGCGGTCACAAACACCATGTCAGCACCTTGGAGGGCTTCTTCGATCTCTTGGACGTGATCCTCAGCAGCCTGTGCTCCGACCTCAGGGTTGGCACCGGCTCCCAGTCCACGGGTCAGTTCCCGACCCACGTCGAGCTTCACATCAGCCGAAGACATCAACAGAGCCTGTGCATCGGTGTTGACCGCAATGAATTCAACGCCGCGCAGTCCAACTTCGATCATGCGGTTGACGGCGTTCACGCCGCCTCCGCCGACGCCGACGACCTTAATGACGGCTAGATAATTCTGAGGTGATGCCACGATGTGATTCCCTTATCTGATGTCGGGTATGTCAGGCCGGCCACGGCTCGGGATCATCCCGAGTCCATTAAGCCTAAAAGTTCTACCCATGACGTTAGAGTGCCACGGCGGTCACGGCAATGACCGCCGTCGCGTGTCGTGTCGATATTTTCAGCGAATTATCGCGTCACCGGGTGGTCAGGTGCAGAGACGTCGTATTCGGAGATCTGGGCAGATTCCTCGTCAGGTAACGCCAACAACGCTTGTACCACACGTCCTTTCTTTTCGGCGTCTTGGGCATTACCCCACACCACGGTTTTGTCATTGGCCAGGGTGAGCTCAATCGAATCGATGGACTCTCCGGAGGCCTGAGTGACCTCCTGTCGCAGATCGTCGGGCAAGGAACCCAAGACTTCGGTGATGGTATTGAACAGCACCGGATCTTCGACGTCTTCGGCTGAGGACACGACCGGTAAGGTCTGGTCCTGTGCTTGGGCTGCGGTGATCGTTGCGATCTCTTCGGCTGCGTCGTTGAACACGGCGTATCCATCGCCCTTGGGGGCCATGGCTACCGGGGTGAATTCGTGCACTTCGACGAACAGGGTGTCTGGTGGTTCTGCGCGAGTGCTGACCGAGGCCACCGCTGGTGAAAAGGAGAGTAGCTCCATCACTTCGTCGTCGCCAACTTGCGGCAAGGGGCGCTCTTTGAGCGGTCCTAATAGTTCGGTAGCGCGCTGTTCGCTGAGTATCGAGGTTCCGGAGATCTCAATATTCTTGATCGCCAAAATGGGCGAATAGAACAGCACGGCAATGGCAACCAGAGCGAGTACGAGGACCCCGGCCAAAGAGATCCCCATTAGTTTCAGTCGTTTTTTCGTCAGCTGTGTGGCAGTGGGGGGAAGTTCCACCACGGTCTGATCAGCCAAGGTGCGGTCAGTTTTCTCGGTCTCGTCTTTGGTAGGACGGGAGAATCTGAGCCGAGGTTTTTTCGCTGGTTTATCCCGTTGTTCATCCCGTTGCGCAACCGGCCCTCCTGCCGGTTTTGCCGTCGGTGTTAGCTTCTGCTGGGTCGGGTCGCGTTCAGCACTGAAACTCCGCGACGTTGTCGTGGACTCAGACTCTTCGGTCTGTTCGGTATCCCGCAGATGCTCAGGCAGGGGCTTCGAGGCGCTCAGCGAGTCGTCTTCCGAGCGCTGAGCCAGCCCCGGGTATTTCTGTACTACGTCCGCGTCAGTGCTGGTGGCGGTGCGTGCGTTGGTGTCGTGAGTCTTGTTGTTCATACCGGACTGTCCGTGCTCACTGTTGTGGTGACTGTGCCCTGGCGGCCAGCTGGTCGAGGATCGTCTGGGTGGAGGCGTTAATATCTCCGGCTCCAAGCGTCAGGACCAGATCCCCGGGCTGAGCGCGGTCCACGATGGTCTCGATGGCCTCGGCAGGTGTGATGGCAACCTGGCCAGCGGCGGGAAAACCGGACCGTAGCGTCTCGGACAGCTCCTTGGTGATCAGCGAGGCGTCCACTCCGGGGATCGGTTCTTCTCGGGCGGGATAGATTTCCAAAACCCGCACGCTATCAGCTGTAGACAGTGCATTGGCAAACTCGGCGGCAAAATCCCGGGTACGAGAAAACAGGTGCGGTTGGAAAATGGCATGAACCTTTCCGCAACCGCTCAAGGTCTGGGCGGCATGGATTGCTGCCCAGACCTCAGTGGGGTGATGCGCGTAGTCATCGTAGACCTTCACCCCGGCGACTTCGCCGTGGAACTCAAAACGACGAGCCGAGCCGTGGAAGCGACGAAGACCGCGAGTACTCTCATCAGGTGAGATGCCGATCAGGTGTCCGGCTAAGACCACCGCCGCGGCGTTGAGTGCATTGTGGGTGCCCGGCTGGGCCAATGCGACACTGAGTTCCCCGGCATCGGCCAGTCGACCGGCGAAACGGTAGCTCACCCGTTGTCCGCTACCTGCTGGTTCAGAGTCGCACATCTCGAGATCCACCGGGTGGTCGCCACGACCATGTCCATAGAAATACACCTCGGGCACCGACGGGTTGTCAGCGCGAGTAGCCCTCAGCTGGTCTGCCAGGTGTCGGCAGCCGGGGTCATCTGCACACAGGATGAGCGCCCCGTCAGAGCTGACCAGGTGAGAGAAGTCTTCAAAGACCTGGTGGACGGCTTCTTCGGTGCCGTAGAAGTCGAGGTGATCGGCCTCGATGTTGGTGATGATAGCCATATCGGGACGGTAATTGAGTAGGGTTCCATCGGATTCATCGGCTTCGGCTACGAACCACTCGCCGGCTCCAGAATGGGCATTCGGGCCCAGCCCAGCCACCGCTGCTCCCACCGCGTAGGTGGGGTCCAGTCCGGCTTCGGTCAACACGGTGGCAGCCATTGACGACGTGGTGGTTTTACCGTGGGTTCCGGCCACGGTCAGGACCTTGTGGCCCTGCATGGCCATGGCTAAACCTTCCGAGCGGTGTAGCACCGGAATCCCGGCTGCCTCAGCGGCTTGGCGTTCGGGGTTTTCGGCGGTGGCTACCGAGGAGGCAATAACTAGCTCGATGGGTCCCAGTTCAGAGTCATGGTGAGCAGCGGCGAAGTTCTCGGCCCGGTAGCCTATGAAGACTCGGGCACCTTGCTCCGCCAATTCGTCAATCACGGGCAGGTGTTTGGCATCGCTACCGGAGACTTTATAACCCTGGGAGAGCATGATCCGGGCAATGCCGGAGACGCCCACTCCGCCCAGTCCGAGGAAGTGCACGTGTGTCACGGTATCGAAACGGTGGTCGGTCATCACGGGGCTCCTGGGGTTGGCACATCGGTTGTGGTCAGTGTACGGGAGGTGTTGGTCGGTGCTGGGTGGGTGCGAGCTGGTTGGCTACGAGCTGGAGCGAGACGTTAGTCGCCGGCGTGCTGGGTGACCACTTCGGTGACGATCTGGGCCATCACCTCATCGGCATCGGTCACCCCTTGCGCGGCGGCGGCCTCCGCCATGGTGGCCAGCCGTTGCGGATCGTTGAGCAACGCCGGTAAGTGGGTCCGGACCCACTCGTCGGTGAAGTCCTGGTCGTCTACCATCACTGCGGCCCCAGCATCGACGAGCCCGGCGCCGTTGAGGCGTTGCTCGCCGTTGCCGATCGGTAGCGGCACGAGGACAGCGGGTTTGCCCACGGCTGCCAACTCGCATACGGTGCCGGCTCCGGAGCGGGCTACCACCAGATCGGCGGCTTGAAAAACGGTTTCGAGCCCGTCGATATATTCGACTTGCCGGTACCCGTCCTGGCGGATCGGTGCGCCGTTCTCGTCCAATATGGTCTTGCCTTTTCCGGTCAGGTGCAGGATTTGGGCACCCGTGGCAGTCATCGCCTCACGGCTGGCAGCAATGGTCTCATTGAGGTGCTGGGCCCCGGAGGACCCACCGGTGACCACCACGGTGGTGCGGTCGGGGTCTAATCCAAGACTCTGACGTGCCCGGCGTTGTGCTGCGACGGAGGTGTCCAGGGTGGTGATTTCACGTCGCAGGGGCATGCCCACATGACGGGCACCAGGTAGCGGAGTACCTTCAAAGGCGGTGGCGACCGCGGCGGCCCGACGGGCACCGACCTTATTCGCCAGTCCGGGGCGAATATTGCCTTCGTGGACCACCACCGGGATCCGCTCGCGTTGTGCTGCCAAGTAGACGGGGGTCGCCGCGTATCCCCCCACGCCAACGACCACCTGCGCGCGCCTATCACGCAGGATCTCACGGGAGGCTTTGATCGCTGCACGCAACCGGAAAGGCATGGAGAACAGGTCCTTATTCACTGTTCGTGGCATCGGGACTTTGGGGATGGTTACTAACCGGAAGCCAGCTGCAGGCACCAGGTCGGCTTCGAGTCCTTCACGGGTACCGACCATGGTGATCTCAGCCTGTGGGTGGGCGCGCTGGATGGCCCGGGCGATTTGAATCATCGGTGACACATGGCCTGCGGTGCCACCGCCAGCCAAGACCACCCGGAGCACGGGTGGGGTGGCTGTTGAGGCGGTCGAAGTCGTGCCGGATCGTGGGCTCATCAGGAATTGACCTGCTTTCTACCAGGACGCCGCAGGGGCGAGGGTTTCTTCGGTGTGGTGCCAGGCACCGGGGCCGTCATCGACATGTCCTCGGTACCGGTGACTTCAGAGTGGTTGGCGTGGTGCTGTGTGCTGGGTCTTTCCGCATCGGCCGGCGGTGGCCCCAGCGGGGTGGTATCGTGGCTTGGCTCGTGCTCGGCCAGCTGGTCCCGGCGTTCTTGTCTGGTGAAGCTCAGCACTACCCCGACCGCCAACATGGCCATCATCATTGCCGAGCCACCGCGGGAGATAAACGGTAGTGGCACTCCGATGACCGGAAGCAGGCCGGTCACCATTGCGATATTCAAGAAGGCTTGGCCGATCAGCCAGGCGATAATGGCACCGGTGGTGATGCGCACGAAAGCGTGCTGGGTGCGAATAGCGACCCGAAACATCCCGATGGCCAGCACGATAAATAATGCCAGGGTAGCCAGTGCCCCCAGTAGCCCGAGTTCTTCACCGAGGATCGTGAAGATAAAGTCGTTTTCGGCTTCGGGGATATAGGACCATTTTTGACGCGATTGGCCCAATCCGACCCCCCACCAGCCTCCCGAGGCGAGGGCGTAGAAGCCGTGGTCGGACTGGTAGCACGGGTCCGAGGGATGATCGCAGTTACCGAACCAGGCGCCGATGCGCAACATGCGGTTATCGGACTGCATGGTGACCACCGCAACCCCGATTAGCCCGATTATTCCGGCCAGCGCGAGCCAACGGAACTTAATCCCTGCCATAAACAACAGCACGGCCAGCACCAGTAGCAAAACCAGCCCGGTGCCGAGATCTCGTCCCACCAGCACCAGGAGGATGATCATCCCGCCAACCGGCACCACCGGAAGCACCAGGTGTAACGGGTGGGTCGCATAGCGACCTTTGAGGGCGAGCACGTGGCCACCCCAGAGCGCCAGACCCAGCTTGGCTGCTTCAGCCGGCTGGAAAGAGAACCCGCCAATGCGCAACCAGTTACGATTCCCGTTAACTTCATGGCCCAGCGGGGTGAACACCAGGACCAACAGCAAGATGGAAGCGAGCACGATCCCCCAGGCCAAACGTCGCAGGGTTTCGGGTTTCAGTCGGGCGACCACCACCATCAGGATTACCCCGGCCAGGGCGTAAACCCCGTGGCTGAGCAGTGAGTCGTAGGACCCCACGGTGCCAATGTTTTCAACCGAGGAAGCCGAAAGCACCATCAACACTCCGAGAGCCGACAGCGCCAAGGTGGATCCCAGGATCAGCCAGTAGGAGGTTTTAGGCGATGACCCTTCAAGCCAGCGCCACACTCGTGAGTCCGAGGAGGAGTCAGCTGTGCTCATAACCTCGGTCTCCTGTCTGCGCTGGTGGTGGCTGAATGTCTACGACTCGTCGTCAGGTGCGTCGGTCGGCGGTGGGGCGATCCCCAGGTGTTGTCTCACGGCGTGCTGGAAGGCGTCGCCACGGTCTCCGTAGGAGCTGAACTGGTCGAAAGAGGCCGCAGCCGGAGAAAGCAACACCGTGTCTTCGTCGTCTGCCAGTTGCGCGGCCAACTCGACCACGTGCGTCATCACCGACCAGCCATCGGTGGGGTCACTGTTAGTGTCTCGCAGATACTGGGTGTAGACGGGGACCTCGGGTGCGTGTCGTGTGAGTGCCTCGGTCACAGGTGCTGGATCAAGACCGATCACGATAACAGCTTTCAGTCGCGAGGCGTGATCTTTCACCAGTTGGTCGTAGCTGAGTCCCTTGGGTAGGCCACCGGCCACCCAGATCACCGAGTTGAAGGCTTTCAGCGCCGCGTCGGTGGCATGCGGGTTGGTGGCCTTCGTATCGTCAATCCACAGGGTTTGCAGGGTCTCCCCCTGAGGCCCCCCAGCAATGAGTTCCACCCGGTGCGGTTCGGGAGCGTAGTTGCGTAGTCCCTGTTTCACCGCTTGGGGTGGGACGTCAATAGCCCGGACCAGCGCGGCGGCAGCCAGGGCGTTGGCGACCTGGTGCTCGGGGACGATCACGCCAATATCGGTAATGGCCGCCAGTTCCAAAGCGGAGTGGTGGCGGTCTTCCAAAAAGGCCCGGTCAACCAGCAACCCGTCGACCACGCCAAACATGGACCGAGCTGGTACGTCGGTGGTGAAGGAGATCGCGCGACAGCCTTCCTGCACATCGGCGTTTTCAACCATTCGCATCGTGGCCGGCTGGTTCTCGTTGAAAATACAGGCCACCCGGGTGTTCTCGTAAATCTTGGCTTTATCAGCGGCATAGTTATCGAAACCGCCGTGCCAGTCCAGGTGGTCTTCAGCTATGTTGAGCACCGCTGAGGCAGCTGGTTCGAAGTGGTGAGTCCAATGCAACTGGAAACTCGACAGCTCGATGATGAGCACATCGAAGCCTTCGGGACGGCGGATGGCATCCAGAATTGGGGTGCCGACATTGCCGACAGCAATGGCGTCGAGGCCGGCTGCTTGGGCCATGGACTCGGCCATGGTCACCACGGTGGTTTTTCCATTTGTTCCGGTCAGGGCCAGCCATTCAGCGGTGCGCCGACCCTCACGGATACGCACCCGCCAGGCCAAATCAATTTCTGACCAGATCGGTACCCCGGCGGTGGCTGCGGCAGCTAGGACGGGTTGAGCGGGGTTCCAGCCCGGCGAGGTGACCACCAACTCCAGGGGCCCGTCCCAGAGGTTCTCATCGGGTAGACCGGATACCGCCTGGTGACCGAGCAGTACCTCGCGCACGCCGACAATTTTCAGCGTGTCGGCGGCGTGACGGCGCTTGTCGTCGTCCTGGCCGTCAACCACCACGACCTCAGCGCCAAGTTCGGCCAGCGTGTCGGCCACCGAAAACCCGGTCACACCGAGCCCGGTGACCAGCACGCGAAGCCCGGCCCAGTCGGAGTCCCAGGTGGTCAGGGCCGATAGATCATGATGCACTGTCACCGCACGATCACCCATTCTGCGTAGAACATGGCCAGACCGGCCAGCGCGCACACCAATCCGACCAGCCAGAACCGAACGACCACGGTGACTTCGGCCCAGCCTTTGAGCTCAAAGTGGTGTTGTAACGGGGCCATCAGGAACACCCGCTTACCACCGGAGAGCTTGAAGTATCCGACCTGAATAATCACCGACAGCGCAATGGCCACCATCAACCCGGCCAAGACCACCAGCAACAATTCGGTGCGAGACAGAATTGCGAAGCCAGCCAGGGCACCACCCAGGGCCAACGAGCCGGTGTCTCCCATGAAAATTTTGGCAGGATTCGTGTTCCACCACAGGAATCCGATCAGACATCCGGTCAGGATAGCGGCCAGCAGGGCTAGGTCCATGGGATCGCGGGTCTGATAACACCCCGGCAGGTCTTCTGGCCCGCTACCGCAGGCCTGGTTGAGCTGGAAGACTGTGATAGCCCCGTAGGCCATGGTCACCAGCGCCACCGCGCCAGTGGCCAGACCGTCGAGCCCGTCGGTCAGGTTAACCGCGTTGGTGGTGGCGGTGGTGATCAAATTAGACCAGATCACAAACAGCACTACACCCACCACAGGTCCGGCAAAGGCCAGGTCGATACTGGTGTCGCGGAAGACAGAGATCGCAGTGGAGCCGGGAGTTAGTCCTCGGTCGTCGGGGAAGTTGAGCACCAGGATTGCAAAAGCAATACCAACCACGCCCTGCAGGATGATCTTGGCCCAGGCAGTCAGTCCCAACGAGCGTTGATTAGAGATCTTCGCGAAGTCGTCAAAGAAGCCGACCAGCCCCATTCCGGCGGTCAAAAACAGCAAGAGGAGCCCGGAGGCGGTGACTCCGGCATTGCCCAGCCCCATCAGGGACATGATGCCGTGGGTCAGGAAGTAAACGATCACCAGGTTCCCGACAATCACTGCCCCACCCATCGTGGGCGTACCGCGTTTGGTCTGGTGGCTGGTGGGCCCATCTTCACGGATGAATTGGCCGTAGTGTTTTTTCACCAAGACTTTGACCAGTAGCGGGGTGCCAATCAATGTCAGCACTAGCCCGAGCGCCAGCCCGATCAGGAGTCCGATCACTGCAGGTCACCTTGCCTTGGGGTTGTTGGGTCAGCGGTGAGCCGGTCTGCAAGTTTCCACAGGCCGGTCGAGTTCGATCCTTTAATAAATACAATGTCGCCGGGCTGAAGGCGCTGGTTGAGTAACTGTTCGGCCTCGTCGATGTCAGCCACATGGTCCACTTCGTCGCCCCAGGAGCCTTCCATAACCGCTCCAGTATAGAGCGGTCTGGCTTGTTGTCCGACCACCACCAGCTGCGAAATATTCAACCGGACCACGGCTTCACCGATGTGGATATGCTCTTTGATGCTGTTGGAACCCAGCTCGAGCATCTCCCCGAGCACCGCCCAGGTCCGCCGGCCGGTGCTACGTCCGGTGAGGGCCAATGTTTTCAGTCCGGCCCGCATGGATTCGGGATTGGCGTTATACGAGTCGTCGATGATGGTAATGCCGTCTGCTCGGTCGGTGCGGGCCATCCGGTGCTTCGAGACTGGCCCGCGTCCGTGCAGGAGGCCCCCGACCGTCTCCGGGTCGAGACCTGCCGTCACAGCCACGGCAGCGGTTGCAGCCAGATTCGTGGCGTGGTGGATACCGGTCAGTCCGCTGGTGACATAAGCTGTCGTCAGTTGTAGATCCGCCGGCTGCCCGGTGGGATTATATCCCAGGTAGAAGTGGGGGCGTTCGTTGTCGTCGGTGCTCAACTCGGCGGTGTAGACAATGGGTGCGTAGGCACTGTCATGGCGGTTGGCGGTGGAAAACCACAGCACCTCAGCCCCCTCGGGGACACGCTCTGCCATGGAGGCCACGCGCGGGTCATCAGCGTTGAGCACAGCGACCCCACCCTGGCTGAGACCTTCAACAATTTCGCCCTTCGTTTTGACAATATTCTCCACCGACCCGAAGGAGGCGGTGTGCGCGGAGCCAACGGTCAGTGCCACGGAGATATCCGGGCGCACCATCCGGCACAGGTCGGCAATATTGCCCACATGGTCGGCTCCCATTTCGACCACTAGATACCGGGTGGTGAGGCTGGCGCGGAAGATGGTCAACGGCACGCCCACTTCACCGTTATAGGAGTTTTGTGGGGCGATAACCGCGTCCGGGTCATCGGAGGCGACCGCCTCGGACAACAGCCCAGCGAGGAGATCCTTGGTGGTGGTTTTTCCGACCGAGCCGGTAATGCCAATCACCGTAGTGGGTGAATGTTCACGAATCCGGGCCACAATGTATTCGGCGAGATCACCCATGGCGACCACCGTGTCAGCGACGATAATGCCGGGAACCGGGGTCCCGTTGTCATCGGAGACTTCGCGTTGCCCCAGCATCAGTTTCGCCCCGCGCTCCCGTGCGCTGAGCACAAAGTCGTGACCGTCGGCAAATTCTCCCGGTTTGGCCACAAACAGGCCACCGGCGGTGATCTCGCGGGAGTCGGTGGTAGCTGAGTTAACGCTCGTGTCCGGATCGGTGCCAGCAACGAGCTGACCACCGGTCGCATCGGCAATCTGAGCAGCGGTGAGTTCAATCATAACGAGATGAGTTTATCCGTTACGGCTTTCGACCTGCTCACGACGCGACGAGTCGTCTCGTATTGTGACATATCCGTAATCCATCAGAGCCTGTTCTAAGGCCACTCGGTCGTCGAGCTCTACCGAGTGGGTGCCAAAGTCCTGGGAGGTCTCGTGCCCGCGACCGGCGGCCAGGATGATGTCGTGTTCTCCCGCCAGCTCTACGGCGTACGCCAGGGCCTTGTTGCGCGGGGCGATTTCGTGCAATGCGGTATCCAGCCCGTGTTCCTCGATGCTTTGGCGGGCCCCGGCCATTACGTCCAAGCGGATGGCAGTCGGGTCCTCGGAGTGCGGATCGTCATCGGAGACAATGACAATGTCGGCTCCGCGCACCGCAATGTCTCCCATCACCGCACGTTTAGTGGTATCGCGTTCGCCGGTGGCACCGAAGACCAGGATGGTTTTGCCCGGGTGCTCTGCAATCTGGTGTGCTTGGTTGACCGCTTCCAGGGCCTGGTAGAGCCCGTCAGGGTTATGGGCAAAGTCGACAATGGTGGTAGGAGCATTGGCGACAATTTCCATCCGCCCGGGCACCCGCACCGCACGGAAGGCACCGGGCTGGTCTTGGGTGGTTTCAGTCAACACGTTGGTGATCTCATCCCAGCGTTCGGTGGGATATCCGGTGAACAGCATCACGGCGGCCAGGGCGGCGTTGGCGACATTGAATTCACCGGGTAGGCCCACAGCGAGGTCGAGACAGAACCCGTCCCGGTGTTGCAACGTAAACACCGATCCTAGCCGGCGTGGCTGCAGATCGGTCACCTGCCAGATGGCGGGAATCTCTGCTTTGGTCAGCGCCGGATCAGCGATCTCGTGGGAGACGGCCGCTGGGCCGAGATCCAAGGTAATCACATGGTCGCCAAATGTATCGTCGCCATAGGCGGCCAACGCATGCTGGGCCATGTGGTAGCCGTAGTCGATCTGTGGGCCACCGTTGAGAGTGATCACCGAGGTCTGGGAATATTCGGGGGTGAACAGTTGCGCTTTGGCCAGGAAGTACTCCTGCATGCTCCCGTGCAGGTCCAGGTGATCCTGGGTGAGGTTGGTGAATCCGGACACAGCGAACTGCACGCCAGCCACCCGGCGATAAGACAGCGAATGGGAAGAGACTTCCATGGCGGTGGCTTGAATCTCACGCTCGCGCATGCTGGCTAATAACGCGTGCAGGTCGGGTGCTTCCGGGGTGGTGAATTTAGCCGGCACGTTGGCCCCACCGACCTGGATCTCGATCGTGCCGACTAGCCCGGTGGTCAACCCCATACCAGATAGCCCGGATTCCAGCAGGTAGGTCGTCGTCGTCTTGCCGTTGGTGCCGGTGACCGCATAGATCTGCGGGGCCCCGGGCGTGGCGACGGTGCCGTAGATCAGTGCCGAGACCGCACCGATCACCTCGCGGACCTGCTTGACCACAATGACCGGCAGTTGCTGACCCGAGGGATATTCGCGCAGGATTTCCAAGCCTTCCGCATCGGTCAGGATGGCGACAGCGGGGGCGGCCACTGCGGTTTCGATAAACCGTGCGCCATGGACTTTCGCGCCGGGGACCCCAATGTAGAGGTCTCCGGATTGCACGTCGCGCGAATCCAACGCCACACCGGTAATTTCCGGGGTGTCCGTGCTGTGGGTTTGGGATGACTCGTCCTGGCCCGGGGGCACCACAATGGCCGGGGAGCCGGCCTGCTCGAGCACCGCAAGTACCTCGTCGATGCTATAGGCAGGCTGGTGCTCTGGTCGGAAGGAGGGGTTGTGTTGAGTCAAAGGATCTACCATGGGCGCTTCTGTGGGTCGTCGACAAATACGTCGTAGGCTTGCGAATCGGTTGTGGAGTGAGGCACCGAGTTCTTATTCAGAACGTAGGACATTACATCTGCTGCAGTATCGGTGACCTGCCAGGATTTCCAATTCCCCTCGGGGCGATACACCGTAACGGACACCACGTACTCGGGGTCTTCCAGCGGTGCCACCATCGCGTAGGTGGTGACGTGGCTATCATAGCCACCCGATTCACCGGCGACCTGACCGGTACCTGTTTTACCGCCAACCCGGTAACCGGGAATCTTGGAGGCACCACCGCTGCCGTTTTCGACCACGCCCTCCATGAGTTTCAGCATCTCGTCGGCGGTTTCTTCGCTGATCACCCGCTGGTCTTCACCGCCATCGTAGGCGTGCTCGGTACCGTCGGGGTCCACGTAGGCGTCAATGAGTCGCGGATTCTTGCGCACTCCCCCGTTGGCCACGGTCTGGAAGATTTGGGCAGTGTGCAGGGCGGTCACGGAGTAGCCCTGACCGAACGTGGTGGTGAACTGTTGACGGCGGTCCCAGTCTTGCCAGTTGGCAAACTGCCCGGAAGAGGAATAGGGCAATCCGAGATCGATCGGATCTCCGATACCGAATTTTTTCATGTAGTCGTACCGCTGTTCTTTACTCAGCGTTTCGGCCACCTGCACCGTGCCGGTGTTATAGGACCGGGCGAAGATCCCGGCGGTGGTCATGTCATAGGTATCGTGCGGCATCGAGTCATTAATGACCTCGTGATCGAACTCCTGCTTATTCGGCACGGTATGGGGAGTAGTCGGGCCGACACCCCCTTCGTTCAGCGCGGCCGCAAAAATCGAGACTTTTCCGGTCGAGCCGGGTTCATAGGCCTGAGTCACCGAGGTAGGGCGCCAAAACAGTGAATCCGTTTTCGATGGATCGGAAGGATCAACCGTGGTGGAATCCGCGAGAGCGAGAATATTGCCGGTCTTGACTTCCTGGACCACAATATTGCCCCATTCGGCGTTGTACTCATCGACCTTTTCTGCGATCGCTTCCTGGGCGTACCACGAAACATCCTGGTCAATGGTCAACCGCAGGTCTTGGCCGTCGACCGGCTCGGTTTCTTCAAACGTGGCATGAGGGATCCGTACCCCGTTGGCGGCGATTTCAAACGTTCGCTCCCCGGGGGTACCTTCCAGAGAGGCTTCCTGGGATTGTTCCAATCCCTCCAGCCCGTGGCCTTCTTGGCCCAAGAAGCCCAAAATATTACCGGCCACGGCGCCATTGGGGTAACTACGCTCGGCGACAGGTTCAGCAATCAGACCGGGAATGTCCAGATCCAAAGCTTCATCACGGACCTCGGGGGTGACCCCGCGGGTGATGATTTGGTAGGGGCTATCACCCATCATTAATGCCCGCAGATCATCTGGGTCCATGTCCAGAATGGTGGCCAGTTCATCGATCCGATCATCGATGTCGTATTCTTGATACGAGCGACTTTCTTCGTCCCAGACGCGATAATCCTCGTTCAAGCGTTGATCGGCCACCAAGTTATAGCGGGACACTGATTCGGCGAGCACGTTGCCGTTCTTATCCAGGATCGAACCGCGTTCGGCCGGCAACGGAACCGACCGCAGCCGTTCATTCATGGCTTCATCGGCAAAACCTGCCGCATCGACCCCCTGAACCCAGACCAGACGAGTGGCGAGGACCCCTAGCAACACCAGAGCGACGGCAATGATCCACCGAATCCGCAGACGCGTGGTCATCGCGGGGTGCTGATGTTGTGATGTCATGCCACACTCATCCTTTAACGTTCTAGCCTGTTCGTCATCACTGCTGTGACTGGTTGGCCCTTGTTGGCCATGGCACCTCGTGGAAGGCATCAGGGGATGCTGATCTGAGGCGACGACATCCTCGTCTCATCCAATTCTGCATCACCGTTGGCCGATGACTCGGACCTTTGGCTCGTGTCGGAGGGACGACCAATCTCAGGGCCGTCCACCTTGCGGTCAATCTCGAGAGTTTTCGGGACCGGTTTGGCATCCACAGCCACCGGCTCTTCGCGTGCTTGGCGTTGGGATTCCGCGACCTCGACCTGGCGTCCTTCCGAGGCCGCAACCGTAGGTGATCCCACGAACTCCGTCGGGACGTTGTCGTCAGACGCCGCTTCGGTGGTACCCGAGATTTTCCCGCTGTCGAGATTGATGGAGGCGGAGGCTCCTGGCAACACCATTCCCATGTCGACGGCCTTCTGTGCCAGATTCTGAGGAGCTGCCAGATGAGCGACTTGCTGTTCGAGGTCCTCATTCTTTTCGCGTAACTCCGAGGTCTGAGAGTTCAAATCCAACAGCTCGTACTGTTTATTGGAGACCGAAATATTGATGACCAACACGACAATCAATGCCGCCAGTAGCACAGCAACGGAAAAGATGACTGTCCCCATGGGAGTGGCTCGCAACGGAGCCGTGACCACAGCAAGGTGGGGACGACGTCGCGTGGCTGTCTCGTGTTTTGGCTGGGTCGTCGGTAGTGGGGCCTTGACGGCACTCGAACCGTTGACCACAGGAAGCTTATCGGCCGTTACCGACGAGGCTGTCTGGCGGATGCTCTGGGGGGAAGCGCTCATCCGTTACTCCTGGTGGGTCTAATTTTTTCAATGACCCGGACGCGGGCGGCTGCAGCCCGGGGATTCTGCTCGATCTCAGTCGGTGTGGGTTTTTCCGTCCCTTTGCTGAGAATTTTCACCACCGGCGCGTACTCTTCGACTTCCACGGGGAACCCAGCAGGAGTCAGTGATTGCGCCTGGTGTTGAATAGCTTTTTTGACGATTTTGTCCTCTAGGGATTGGTAGCTCATGACCACCATGCGTGCGCCGATCGTCAGGACCGCCATGGCAGCGGGTATAGCGCGGGTGAGGACCTCGAGTTCGTGATTGACTTCCACGCGTAGGGCTTGGAAGGTTCGTTTGGCCGGATGACTGCCTCGGTGCGCCGCGGCAGCTGGGATAGCGCGGATAATCGTCTCAACTAGTTCTTGACTGCCACGATACGGGCGCTGTCGTCGCGTTTTGACGATCTCTGTGGCAATTCGTCGGGCGAATTTTTCATCGCCGTAGTTGCGCAACACTCGTTCCAGGTCGGCTTCCGAGTACGTGTTAACCACGTCGGCGGCGGTGAGCTGATCGGTGGGGTCCATGCGCATATCCAGCGGAGCGTCATAGGAGTAGGCAAAGCCACGGGATGGTTCATCGAGCTGATAGGACGAGACACCTAGATCAAACAGGATTCCGTCAACGCCGTCCAACCGGGTCTGCAGTTGCGTCTCGGCGGCCTGGATCGCAGCAGAGATTTCATCGTAGGTGCCGTGAAAACTCACCAGCCGGTCGGAAAACTCCCCAAGCCGTTGTTGTGCCATCTGCAGAGCCTGAGTGTCACGGTCAATGCCGATTATTCTCAGATCGGGATTATCGGAGAGCAAACGGTGAGTGTGCCCGCCCATACCCAGCGTGGCATCGATGACCACTGGGCGACGCTTCTCAGACCGCGCAACCGCCAGCCCCTCATTCAGATAGGACACCACGCGATCGATCATCACAGGAGTGTGGCGACGTGCAGCGTTTTCGTCCGGTGATACGGAATGATGCACGGTCGCCTCCTTCACTGATCCGATGCGCGTTACTCCTCTAGACGGTTCTTGATCCAGATCCCCAGCCGGATACCCTGGCCCAGGGGAAGACAGGCCAGCGAATCCTTCGGCTGGAGGTCTGAATCAAGACACCACGTTCGAGATGTCCCCATCTCGTCTGTTCAGTTATGGTCGGACCGTTTTAGAAGATTCCGGGAAGAACTTCCTCATCGGTTTCCGAGAAGGCAGTTTCTTGTTCCTCGAGGTAGTTGTTCCAGGACTCAAGATCCCAAATCTCAGCGCGTGTACCAGCACCGATGACCGCGACATCCCGGTCGAGACCGGCATATTCGCGCAGTGACACCGGAATAGTGATCCGTCCCTGCTTATCCGGTACTTCGTCCGAAGCACCCGAGAGGAAGACACGGATGTAGTCGCGTGCTTGGCGTGATGACAGTGGCGCTGAACGCATCTGTTCATGCACTCGTTCAAACTCCCGAGCCGAGAACACATAAACGCAATGCTCTTGACCGCGAGTGAGAACGAGCCCATTGGCCAATTCCTCCCGGAATTTCGCCGGAAGAATCAGTCGTGACTTCTCATCAAGGCGAGGAGTGTAGGTGCCCAAAAACATGACCCCACCACCTCTTCCTTGTTGAGTGTCTCAGAGCGTCCTCTGAGCCACCGCCCTCTACCTGCCTCCACTTTACCCCACTTCGCTCCCCCCGCAACCAAATCCGGGCGTTTTCAACTCAAAAAATGCTGAGAATTCTCGAGAGCACGGACGATGCAGCCACCGAAATTTCCCCAAAATCGGCATGATTCTGCGGTTAAACGGACGGTAGAGCACAGTGGGGATGACCTTGGGAGCAAAGTGGAGGGATTTTTCGCACAGGCCGTCAAGCGTCGTTAAAAAAACCGTCGACGCCAGCACCACCGGCTGCCAACAGCAAGGTGGAAGGCCGCTGCTGGCGACGACAGTCAACCCCATCGAGATCGGCCAAATGCGCGTGATCATGCGGATCCAGCGCAAACATCGAGGTTTTGTCCACCGAGTTCTTGAACGCCCGGTCAGCTCTTGCCCCCATGGGCAGACAGACCTCGCTGCCCGAGTGGAGGAAGGTGGAGGGGAGAATGCGGAGGGCGGTGGGGTGGGGTGTGGAGCACTATAAGCAGACCAGTTAAGCGCATGAAAAAACCGTGTCGCCGATGCGTGATCCGCACTGCGGACACATCAGGCGACACGGCCTTTTGTCTGAAGTTTTTGCCGCGTCGTTGAGACGCGGTTAGGGCTGTTGGTTACGACGCTGTTCCCAACGCTCTTCAAGACCGCTCATGAAACCCGACGATTGCTTAGACGAGGACTTCTTGGACTGACCTGTTGAGTCTGACGCGTTGGCCTTTTCGGTTTTGCCACGCAGCGTCGTGAAAAAGACACCACCGGCCATCATGACGAACCCGAGAACACCAACCCAGATCTGGTTAATGGTCACCCCGGTAAGGAGCACGACCAAACCGACCACGGCAATCAGCACGCCCAAGACGATATTTCGAGTGGAGAGCTTCCGGGCGGAGGAACCCTCTTGTATCTCCATCTGTGACGCAAACTGAGGGTCGTCACTGAGTTGCTGCT
Organism: Auritidibacter sp. NML120636; assembly: GCF_003185945.1. Classification (NCBI taxonomy): domain Bacteria; kingdom Bacillati; phylum Actinomycetota; class Actinomycetes; order Micrococcales; family Micrococcaceae; genus Auritidibacter; species Auritidibacter sp. NML120636. The sequence goes on along the minus strand of NZ_QHLO01000002.1, from coordinate 39,144 downwards.
CAAGTTGGGCAAGAACCTCTTGTTCACGCTCTGATAACGCCACGATAGCCTCCTCGTCCAGCACATCAACCCGGAAAATGCGCTTCGACCACTGTCCTTGTACCTATAGTAAGTCTTATAGCTGGAAGAACGCCAAAAAAGCAGAAATACTTCCCGAGGCCTTGATCACTCGGAATCTTCACCGATTCGTTCTTGTCGGTGATGTTTAAGTAACGTAGCTGGTTTCAGCCCAGCATCAGGGAATTTGGTGTGGATTTCGTCCATCACAGCATCGGTTCTAGCCAGAGACTCCCCGGAGTTTCTGCGGTCAGACGGCTGTGAGTCTTCACTGACGTGCCAGGAAAACAAAGCCTCCTGTGCGGTGGCGGTTTCGTCGCTTGTCTCAAGGGAATCGGCATCGATCAGGCGTTCCCCACGCACCCCTAGGAGGCGCAATGGGTGCCACCGTTGTTGCATCAGCTCAGCCAAGAGCTCCTCGGCGACCGTAACGATCTGTGCACCCGAGGCGGTGGGGTGCCTCAGTCCCCGGGACTTATTGCGAGTGGCGCGGTGGTCATCTTTGACCTTCACCACAATACCTCGAGCCTGGGCGCCTTCGCTCCGTAGCCGGCGAGCGCATTCATAACTGAGATCGAGCAGATATCGGTGCACTTGCTCAGCGGAGACCAGGTCCTGATCAAAGGTATGCTCGACGCCGACTGATTTCGAGTCGCGTTGTGGCACCACCGGTCGCGGATCAATACCACGGGCCAACTGGACGAGATCGGGACCGACCACCCCCAGCCACCGACGCATTCGTTGCGGGTCCTGAGTTGCCAGATCACCAACCGTGAGGATATTGGCACTCTGGAACCGTTCGAAGAGTTTCGGCCCAACGCCCCAAATGACATTCACCGGCAGAGGGGCGAGGTATTCGGCTGTTTGTATTGCCGGGACCACACCTAACCCATCGGGTTTTGACCGGGTGGACGCAATCTTGGCCACGGATTTGTTCATCGCGACCCCGACGGTAGCTGCCAAACCTGTTCTCTCACGCACTGCCTCCTTGACCTGCACTGCGATCTCTGCCGGAGGACCGAGGCGTCTACGCGCTCCTGAAATATCGAGGAAAGCTTCATCAATAGAGAGCCGTTCCACCAACGGGGTGAAAGAGGTCCAGATCTCAGTTAGTTGAGCCGAAATGGCCGTGTACTTCTCCCGGTGTGGTTCCAGGACCTCCACCTGAGGGTACAGAGCTTGAGCGTGTGCGAGGGGCATCGCTGATTTGATGCCATATGCACGAGCCTCATAGGAAGCCGAGGTCACCACCGATCGAGGGCCATGGTGCGCCACCACAGCGGGTTTGCCTGCCAATTCGGGGCGTTGCAATAACTCCACTGACAAAAAGAACGCGTCCATATCAATATGCAAAATGGTGGAATCCCAGCTGGGGTCTTGCTGTTGATTCCTGTCTGTCTGCGCGCCCATGTCTCCACTGTAGTCACATGGCAGGTAGCGTGGGAGCAGAGCGCCGCCGACCACGTTGGCATCAAGGTAGGAGTATCGTGTCGTCCCAAGCATCCTCATCCGCCGGCAGAACTGCCGAACAGTTTCGTACCAAGCTTGCCTCCTATCTGGACACGTTTCTTCAGCAGTACCGTGACCGGGCTGAGCAGATGTCCGAACAAGCGGTTGACCTGGTCGATGAAATCTCCCGTTTGTGCTCCGGCGGTAAACGCGTTCGCGGTTTGCTCGCTTGGTATGGCTGGCGAGCTGCTGGGGGCTCAGCAACAGATCACCGCATCGTTGAAGCAGCGGCAGCATTGGAACTTTTTCAGGCTGCTGCCCTGATTCACGATGACATTGTGGACCGCTCCGATACCCGTCGCGGTGGCCCCTCGGTCCATAAATCCTTTGAGGCCTTGCACAGCATCAAAGGTTGGACTCAGGATGGCTCTCACTTTGGCGTAGCCGCCGCGGTTCTGGCCGGAGATCTGGCCCTGTCGGCCAGTGAAGAGTGCTTTAGCGCCGTGGCGGATGCCACCCCGTATGCAGCAACCGCCACCTCGGCATTTCAAATGATGCGCTTCGAAGTGATGACCGGGCAGTATCTGGATCTCGTCTCGGAAGTAGATGTATCCGCTATTTCTGCTGAAGCAATGTTGCAAAGGGCTCGCACTGTGCTACGCCATAAATCAGCCCACTACACCACCGTGTGGCCGTTTGAAATCGGTGCTATTCTCGCTGGGGCCGATGAAAATACCCTGAAAAAACTACGACGTTTTTCCACCCCCCTTGGCATTGCCTTCCAGCTTCAGGACGATATTCTCGGCGTCTTTGGCGATCCCGAACTGACCGGAAAACCCGCGGGAGATGATCTTCGGGAAGGCAAGCGGACCGAGTTGGTCGCTCACGCGCTGTTATCCCTGGACGCCGCCGGCCGAGAAACGTTGACCTCAGCTTTAGGGACCGAGGACCTCAATGATGTCTCGGTGGCTGAGATTCAAGATCTTCTCAAAGACTCAGGTGCCCTGCAACGTGTGACAACGGAGGTCTCACAGCTCGGTTCGGAAGCGCTAACCAACCTGAATAATCTCAACCTCGATGATCGCACCCGATCCGAGATCATCGATCTGACCCAACGGCTCCTGCACCGCAAGAGCTGACCTGTCAGCGTTACTGTCCTGTGAGCCAGTTACCAGGCCAACGCCTGTGCGCGACGCCGGATTTCAGCCTTCTGACCAGCGCGCAACGCATCAATAGGACGACCCGGAAGCGACTCGTCCTCGGTAAACAACCAGCGCACGATGCCTTCGTCATCAAACCCTGAATCCGACAGCACGATAATGGTCCCTTTGAGCGAGCCTAATAAACCTCGGTCGTCGAAGAACTGCGCCGGCACGCTCCGCACGTTATTCTCTCCGCGACGCAGAGCGATCAGACGGCAGTCACGAATCATGTTGTGAACCTTGGTGACCACCACGCCCAAACGCTCTGCGACCTCTGGCAGGGTTAACCATTCCCCGACCAGGTGATCGAGATCTGATGTTTCTGCTTCTTGAGTCATGCCTTAAAACTATCGGATAACCATCAATTCACAATGCCCCATGTCACCCGGGAATCACGCATTCTCCGGATTTCGCGAACATTGCACGGCGTGTCGCTAAAAAAGTGTCTCCCTCACTTCACATTAGCCCCATCAGTGTTGTAACTTTACATAGGTAACATTTTCATCAACAACACCTTGTTGCTACTCCTGTCACATTGATCTCGGGAGAACTTCCCCTGGCTACAGGTGCCTGACGCAAGAGGATATATCTATGTCTCAGCGCGCATCCGGTGCCTCCCGGCTCTATACGACCGCCATCGCAGGGACCACGTTGCCCCTGGTCACTCTGGGGTCCGTGGCCGCAGCACATGCTGACGTTCCCGCGGTCCAATTCGAACCAAAGACCGCGTCGCCAGCCAATATTGCCTCCGCACAGCAGATCATCACCAAGCGGGTCAGCGCTTCCCGAGGCACTGTGACCGAGCTCCCGGCCTCTCTGAGTTCAGCTAAAATCCCGGCCGGGCGTCAGTCTGAAAAGATTTACACCGTGAAACCTGGTGACACTCTTTCTCACATTGCCGCCCGGAACAACGTTTCGTTGTCTCAGCTGCTACGCTGGAACCCGGACCTGAGCACGCGTTCTGTGATCTACCCGGGACAGAAAATCAAGCTCTCCGGCACCAGCACCGGCTCAAAGACCCCCTCACGTCCAGCAACGAACACAAAAACCACCTCCGGCAACGCAGGCTCATCACAGTCCTCGACCTATACCGTCAAACGAGGAGACACCCTCTCCGGCATCGCCGCCCGCCACGGAGTCTCACTCTCGACACTGCTCAACGCCAACAGACTAAAAGTCAGCTCCCCCATCTATCCGGGTCAGCAACTCAAGCTCTCCGGGTCATCAAAAGCAACCACCGGATCCGTCGGAACCGCAAGCGGGTCCACCAACTCGGGCTCCGGCCAGCCGAAGCAGTTGGTGGGTAATACGTTCTTGCACTACACCTACCCGGATCACGTGGTAGCGAATGCGAATGCGAATAAGCAGGCTCTACTCAATGCTCCAACCCCTTCCCGGGCGGAGGTGCAAGCGATGGTGCGTGACACCGCCATCCGCATGGGCGTCGATCCGAAACTCGCGTTGGCTCACGCCATGGCAGAGTCGAGTTTCGATGCCACCGCGGTCTCCCCGGCCAACGCTATTGGTGTGATGCAGGTGATTCCGTCCTCCGGTGAATGGGCATCCCAGATGGTTGGTCGGAAACTGAACTTATTAAATCCTCAGGACAATATCACTGCGGGGATCGCCATCATCCGCCACTTGCAACGGACTTCCAGTTCCCTGGACTTTGGCATTGCCTCCTACTATCAGGGACAGGCCGGGGTGCGGAAGAACGGTATGTACCCCGACACCAAGGACTATGTGAAGAAGGTCCGCGGTTACATGCAACGGTTCTAAACCGGCTGAAAGCCACCCCGCTCGGCGCTGTCTCATCAACCATTAAGACTCAGCCATTATCCTGGTGGGGTGACGTCCTCAGCTCAAGACACTCTGATCGGGGTACTGGTCGACGACCGGTACCGGATTCTCGATCGACTAGCTCGTGGCGGGATGTCGACGGTCTACCGGGCCCTCGACACCCGCCTCGATCGCGAAGTTGCGCTGAAAGTCCTGTATCCGCACCTAGCCGAAGACCGTGCGTTAGTGGCTCGATTCGAACAAGAAGCCAAGACAGCTGCGAAACTTTCCCACCCCAACGTCGTCAACGTCTATGACCAAGGCGAGGGGCACACTCCCACAGGAACTGTGGTCTACTTGGCCATGGAGTATGTCAGTGGTTTTACCCTGCGTACCGTAGCGACCCGTCAGGGCGCGCTGAAACCGGATACCGCGATGACATACCTCACCGCGATGGTCCGCGGTATTGCCGCTGCGCATCAAGCGGGACTGATTCACCGCGATATTAAGCCAGAGAACGTTTTGGTGTGTCCTGAAGATGGTCGCATCAAGGTGGCAGACTTTGGCCTGGCGCGCGCCGCCACACAACACACCGGCACCGGGGCCACGTTGATGGGTACGGTGGCCTATATTTCGCCCGAACTAGTTTCGGGGAAGAAAGCCGACCAGCGTTCCGATGTTTATGCCACCGGTATCGTTGCCTACGAGCTACTGACCGGGCGTCAGCCTTTCGTCGGCGATACCGCCGTACAGGTAGCGTTCCAGCACGTCAATGCGCGAGTGCCATCGCCCGCCAATCTGGTCCCGGAGTTACCCGAATTGCTCGTCGACTTCGTGTTGGCATGTACGGAGCCAACCCCGGAAGACCGACCCCACGATGCCCTAGAAATGCTCACCATGCTCGATGCCGCCCAACAGTCGCTAGACGCTCTGGGTCATCCCGCGTTGAGTCCCCGACAGGTGGTGCAAGACTCGGCTGGAATTGTCCTGCCCACCCCACCGACAAGCCCGCCTTCACAACAGCAACCGACACCAGCTCATCCCACCAGGATGAGCCCGGAGGATGACGCTACCGCTGTGGTGGCCCCCGAAACCGACGCAACGGTTCCGGTAACCTCAGCACCGGTTTCAGCACACGACGACGATGCAACACAGCAACCACAGCATCCAAGTGCCACCACGCAACGGTGGGTTGCTGATTCTCCGGAGGTAATGCCTCCAGCAGACCGCACCACTATTTACGCCCAAGCCACTCCTCGACCGCCAGAGACGACCCCCTCGGCTTCCGCACCCCAATCGTCCTCCATGGCCACGCCACGGCAACCCCGGCTCAAAGGACGGGCACTGACACCCACACACCGACTGTCTCAGCCCGAACCACTGCGCGGGCTGATGATCAGCATTGTGATCGTGATGCTCGCAGCCGTTGCTTTACTCGTCGGCTGGATGCTGGCCGGACATTTATTCCTCAGCACTAATCTTGGTATTCCTGCCCTTTCAGCACAGGCCGAGGTTCCCGTACGGGCCGAGATGGACAGCATACCCCCGGAAACCTGGTGCAAGTTCTCGACGGTTTCCGAGGGCGATAACTGATTGATGGTGACTTAGTGGCGTGCGTCGTTTCGCGGGTGGGACAGAGCCTCGGAAACTAAAAACGCTAATTCCAGCGACTGCTGATGGTTCAGGCGCGGGTCACACAGGGTCTCATATCGATCAGCGAAGGCCGATTCGTCAATCGCGCCGGCACCGCCCAAGCATTCGGCGACATCGTCACCGGTCATTTCCACGTGCATACCGCCGGGGTGGGTGCCTAAGGCGTGGTGGACTTCGAAGAAGCCCCGCAACTCATCGACAACATCGTCAAAGCGACGGGTCTTGTATCCATTGGCTGCGGTCACCGTGTTGCCGTGCATCGGGTCGGTCACCCACAGCGGGGTGGCTCCCGAGTCACGAACGGCTTCGACCAACGGCGGGAGGTTCTCCCGAATCTTGGATGCGCCCATCCGGGAGATGAAGGTGATGCGTCCCGGCTCGCGCTCTGGGTCGAGCTTATCAAGTAGCTGTAGTGCGTCCTCAGGTGTGGTGTTCGGGCCTAGCTTGACCCCAATCGGGTTGCGCACCTTGGACAGGAACTCCACGTGAGCCCCGTCAATGTCGCGGGTGCGCTCCCCGACCCACAGGAAGTGTCCGGAGGTGGCGTAGGGCAGACCAGTACGTGAGTCCAACCTGGTCAGGGCACGTTCGTAATCCAGCAACAACGCTTCATGGGCAGCGAAGAATTCGGTGGTGCGTAGCGCCGTGAAATCCGCCCCGGCTGCGGCCATGAACCGCACGGCACGGTCGATTTCTCCGGCGAGTTCGTCGTAGCGAGCGTAGGCCGGGTTGGACATAAAACCTTTATTCCAGGCGTGCACAGCCCGTAGGTCGGCAAAACCTCCCTGGGTGAAAGCACGAATAAGGTTCAGGGTCGATGCCGAGGTGTGGTAGGCCTTGAGCATCCGTTCCGGATCATGGCGGCGGGCTTCTTCGGTGAATTCGAAGCCGTTGACGATCTCGCCGCGGAAACTGGGCAAGGTCACTCCATCACGGGTTTCGGTGTCCGAGGAACGGGGCTTAGCGAACTGGCCTGCCATCCGGCCCATTTTCACCACTGGCATGGACGCGCCGTAAGTCAGCACCACCGCCATCTGCAGTAGGGTTTTGACGCGATCGGAAATTTTATTCGCGGTGGCTCCGGCAAAGGTTTCGGCGCAGTCACCGCCTTGGAGCACGAAGGCGTCTCCGGCTGCGGCGGTGGCCAACCGCGAGCGCAATACGTCAACCTCGCCGGCGAAAACGAGCGGAGGCACCACGGATAGTTCATCAATCACGTGCTGTGCGAGCTCGGGGTCATACCACTCAGGAGCCTGTTTGATGGGCTTGGCCTGATAGTCGTCCAATCCTGGATACTGTGCGGCACCTTCAGAGAAGGTGGTTCCGAACGGTTGCACTCCTGCTGTGGCGTCAAAACTCATAGAATGAGTCTACGAAGTTGAGGACCGGTTGTCAGGTGCATGAATCTAAAAGACAAACCTCCCGAGAAGACCCCGGGGAGAAGGAGAACAACCGTGACGAGTAACCCGCAGCAACAGCCCCTGGACCTGGTGGGCCGTCCTTCAGGGATGCTGGCCGAAACGAGCACCGGTGTCTCGATGACGGCGGTAATTTTCCACGGTTTTACGTCTGGCCCGGCCTCCATCGCTCCGTGGGCTTATGACTTGGCCGAACATGGCGTCAACGTGGTCGCTCCCTTACTTCCCGGACACGGGACGCAGTGGCAAGATCTTGCCCGCACCAGCGCCGACGAGATTCGTGCCGCAGCGGCAACCACCGTCTTAGCGGTTCTCGACCGCCAGGGCCAGCAACGCCATGCCGGACACACCACCCGGCTAGTGGTGGGCGGACTATCCATGGGAGGCCTCCTGGCTCTAGATGCGGCCGCGCATCTGCCTGAAATTGACCGAGTATTTCTGGTCAATCCCGCGCTTGAACTTCACAGATGGACCAGCATCGCCGCATGGTTCACGCCGTTGCTGGCCCCTCTGGTACCCAACATTGGATCCATCGCTGACGATATAGCCGATCCATACGCGCTGTCTTCTGACACCGAGACACCGCTGTCAGAACATGCCTATCCGCGGACCCCGCTGGCTGCGGTCGAGCAACTCGCCCGTTTGATGCGCACCATACGTGGCGAGCTCTCAAAGATTTCCACCCCGGTGACCGTCTACCGTTCTACCGAAGATCAGCTGGTCTCAGATCGGTCCCTGTCGACCTTGCGTCGGCACATGGCAACAGAGCTTTTGGAGATCGTTCCACTACCCCATTCTCGTCACGTGGCGACACTGGACGCCGATGCTACGCTGATACACCAACACAGTCGCGCAACGCTATTACACGAATTCAGTCTGACCAGAGCCGGGAGAGCAGATGCCTGATCGTTCACCTGATGAGCCACACAGCGAGGAGCAACGGTGGCGGGACATCGTCTTAGAGCTCGGTGGGAGCGACACGCAGGCCACAGCGCCGGCTCCCGTCGACAGGACAGCTCACCAACACGGCGAAACCTCCACCACAACAACGCCCCGCGGACCAAGGGATTACACTCTGGCCGAGGAACCCGATGACGATTTCGTCCCGGCGACACCCCGGCCGATTTTTTCTGGTTCTCCCCGTGCTGTGCTGTCCTGGGTCACCGTCATCGGTATCCCCCTGATCTTTTTCGTGCTCTGGGTACTACCCGGCGTGCAGCTATCGTGGTGGTTCACGACAGGACTGTGGTTCGCCTGGTTCGGGGCCGCGGTCAGTTTATTTTATCTGTTACCGCGAGATCGATATAGTCGCCGAGACAGTGATGATGACTATGGGAGTGGGGCCAGGGTTTAAGTTACCGGCTTGTTTTTGGCTCCCTGACTTGCAGTGTAGGCGGAATCCGCTCCGTGCTAAGAGGTTACCCGTCTTTCGTAAATCCTGGCCATACGGACTAATATTGTGAGTTGATACACATCTCTCTAGCCACATTTTGGACAGCGCCAGGAGGATTTTTATGAAAGAAATCGTCACCGAATCAGCCAGGACCGTTGATCGGACGGAAAATATCACCGATTTGCTCGAGCACCAAGTGGTAGCGGATCGCAACCGCGCTCTTTTTGCTCGGCAAACTTCTCCTGGCGAATGGACCGACATTTCCTCTGCGACCTTCCAGGCCGAGGTGAAAGAACTCGCTCGGGCTCTGGCCGGCATCGGCATTGCACCTGGTGACCGAGTGGGCATCATGTCCGCCACCCGCTACGAATGGACGCTGGCCGATTTCGCCATCTGGTACGCCGGAGCGGTGACTGTCCCGATTTACGAAACCTCATCGCCGTCGCAGGTGGCCTGGATTCTGGAAGACTCCGGTATTAAAGCTGTGCTGGCAGAAAACCCCACTCACCAGCAGGTCGTCGAGCGAGCAGTGCGCCAAGAAAATCTCGACCCTCTAGTGGGCATCTGGCTCTTCGACGAAAACCTCGACGAACTGCGTGCTCACAGCCAAGAAGGCCCCGACGCCGAGGAAATGGAACGGCGTCGCACTATTGCCACACTGGAAGACCTAGCGACGGTAATTTACACTTCGGGCACCACCGGCAAACCGAAGGGGTGTGAACTCACGCACGGCAACTTCTCCGAACTCTCCCAGCAAGTCCTGTCCACAGAACTGGGCGACGTGGTGCGTCCGGGACACTCCACGGTGCTATTTATCCCCCTAGCTCACGTCTTCGCCCGTTTTATCGCGGTAATCGCTGTAGCCGGGGGCGCCCGGGTGGGACACACCGCCAATATCAAACAGCTGGTCCCAGATTTGCAGAGTTTCAAACCAGACTTCCTGTTGGCCGTGCCCCGGGTATTTGAGAAGGTCTACAACGCTGCGAAAATGAAGGCCGATGACTCCGGCCGTGGCAAGATCTTCGAAGCCGGCGCCCAGACCGCGGTGGATTATTCGACCGCTCTACAAGATGGCAAGGTACCCCTCGGCCTCAAGCTCAAGCACGCTCTGTTCGATAAACTTCTCTACAACAAGATCAAAGACGCCATGGGCGGTCGAGTGACCCACGCGGTCTCCGGAGGTGGCCCGCTCGGTGCCCGATTGGGGCACTTCTTCCGGGGTGTGGGGGTCACCATTCTAGAAGGCTACGGACTCACCGAGACCACTGCTCCGATCACCGTCAGCATGCCCTCGGAACTGCGCATCGGTAGTGTGGGACGCCCCATCCCGGGTAACGCCATCAAGATTGCCGACGACGGTGAAGTACTGGCCAAGGGTGTCTCCGTGATGCGTGGCTACCGCAACCGTCCTGACCTGGCCGACAGCACCTTCACCGACGGCTGGTTTGCCACCGGTGATCTCGGCGAGCTAGATGAGGACGGGTACCTGTCCATCACCGGCCGGAAGAAAGAACTGATTGTCACCGCCGGTGGTAAGAACGTTTCGCCCTCACAGCTGGAAGACGTGTTACGTTCCGACGTGTTGGTCTCTCAGGCCATCGTGATTGGTGATCAGCGTCCCTTCGTGGCCGCCCTCGTTACCATCGATGAAGAAACCGCCCCGGACTGGTTGCGTCAGCAGAAGCTGGACCCGGAGATGTCAATCAAGGAGATGTCCCAGCATCCCGACATCATTGCCCACGTCCAGACACTGGTGGACAAGGCCAATGACACCGTGTCTCGGGCCGAATCAATCCGTGAGTTCCGCATTACCACCGAGGACTTCACCGTGGAGTCCGGACAGATGACCCCGTCGTTGAAGATCAAACGTGAGGTCGTCACCCGCGACTACGAGGACCTGATCGAAGAGATCTATGCCAAGCCCAAGCCGAAAACCTCCTAAGCTGGGGTCAGACCAGCCCGGAATCCGGGACCTCCAAACCCAGCAGTGCGTTTTCGACAACTTCCGCCAAAGCCGGGTGAATCCAATACTGGCCGCGTGCCATCGTGTGGGCGTCGATGCCGAGGCTCATTGCTTGAACCAACGGCTGAATCAGGTTTGAGGAGTCCTCACCGATCAGGTGGGCACCTAACAGGGTTCCGGTACTGCGTTGGGCAATGAGTTTTACGAAGCCGAAGGCATCTCCCATCGCCCAACCATAGGCAACATCGGCGTACTGCTGGACCTTGATCGTGAGATCATCGTCGCCGTATTGGGCGCGGGCCTGTGCCTCGGTGAGTCCAGCACTGGCTATTTGGGGCCGGGAGAACACTGCGGCCGGAACCGGGTCCAGCCGGGCGGGCTTAAGCTGGTCCGGGTGGTCCATATTGTGATTGACCACCCGCTGTTCGTGATTGGCCACGTGCTTGAGCTGGTGGTCATTGGTGATATCGCCCAGCGCCCAGACCCCGGGCAATACCTCACCGTTGGAGAGCACCCGTAAATACGGGTCGGTGGAAATGCGGTGGTGTTCGTTGGTATCAATGCCGGCGGCGGTCAGGTTCAGTCGGTCGGTATTCGGCACCCGGCCGGTGGCGATCAGCACCACATCGGTTTGCACACTGAGATCCGCGCTCTGGGACTGATCGGCAGAGTTCTCTTCGGTGTTGACTGCAGTAAAATCAGCAACCACCTGATCCCCGTCAGTTTGGCGGATACCGTTGAGTGTATACCCGGTGGTGAGCTGCCATTGTTCCTGGGCTCGTTGGGTAAAGGCCGCCGAGATCTCCTCATCCTGGTGACGTAAAAGCCGGGGACTGCGGTTGACCTGGTGCACGGTCGAACCGAGACCGGAAAAAATGGCGGCAAATTCGGCGGCGATATATCCCCCACCAATGATCAGGATGTGCTCAGGCAATTGTTCGAGACGCATCACCGTATCGGAGGTGTGGACCTGTGGCAGATCCACACCGGGCACGTCAGGAATCCGCGGACGCGACCCGGCGGCAATCACGATCTGTTCGGCTTCGATCACCCGACCCGATGCGCTGGTGAGCTGGCGTGGTCCGGTGAAATGGACTTCTTCAGCAATCAGAGTCGTGTGTTCGAGTTCTTCATCGCGGTAGGCACGCCCTGAGTCAGAGATCGCGTCAATGCGGGAGAATACTCTGTCTCGCAGTCCCGACCAGTCAGCCCCATTGAAACTGACATCGACGTTAACCTCCGCGGCAGGTTCTGGGGTGGAGGCCACGGTGGAAGGATAGACATACATTTTGGTGGGGATACACCCTTTATTCAGACAGGTCCCACCAAATACCCCGGAATCGATCATGGCGACCTTCTTGTCATCCCAGCTCTCGGTGATCACCGAGTTTCCAGAACCAGACCCGATAATCGCTAAATCGTAATGTTCAACGCTCATACCCCCATCCTAGTGGGTGCCTGTCAGGGTGAAGAGGCCGCTGAAACATCACCACCTTTCGGTGCGCTTCACATCGTTAAGCCTGAGCCGCACAGATGATCACGGCGCCCGCCGACCCGGGGATACCGGCCGACAGGCGCCGTTGGTATGGTTCGTCGGTGATTGGCCGGTGCTGGCCTAGTTCTCCGGGTCGATGACCAGGACCAGATCGCCACCGTCGACCGGGGTGGGCTCGGTGAGAACCACGCGCTTCACGGTGCCTGCCACCTGGGTGGTAATCGCAGCTTCCATCTTCATCGCCTCGATGGTGGCCACAGTGTCACCGGCGTCAACGGTGTCGCCTTCTTCGACCTGGACGGTCACCGCACCGGCGAACGGGGCAGCGATGTGTCCGGGTTGGTCGCGGTCTGCCTTTTCGGCCGATCGGACGGTGGACTCCACGGAATTGTCGCGGACCTCAAGCTGGCGGGCCTGGCCGTTGAGAGTAACCATCACGGTGCGCATACCCTTTTCGTCAGGCTCAGAGATCGACTGCAGGGTGGCCAGCAAACGCACACCGGTGCCCAACGAAATCACGTGTTCCATGCCCTTGGTCATACCGTAGAGGAAGTCGCGGGTATGCAATACAGAGGTGTCACCGTAACGACGAGTATGCTCCTCATACTCGCGGGTGGGCCCGGGAAACAGCAACCGGTTCAGCGTTTCTTGACGTTCCCGACCGGATCGCTTGAGCGCCGCGGAGTCCTCGGCCGAGACCGTCTCATCCTGTTGCGGGGAAGTCTCCCGACCCTGCAGGGCCTTAGCACGGAAGGGCTCAGGCCATCCTCCGGGAGGATCGCCCAACTGACCGGAGAGGAAGTCGATAACCGAGGAAGGAATGTCGTAGTTCTGCGGGTTTTCTTCGAAATCGGCCGGGTCGGCCTGTGCCGAAACCAGAGCCAGGGCCAGGTCGCCAACGACCTTCGAGGACGGGGTGACCTTCACTAAGTTGCCCAGGATCTTATTGGCGGCACCATACATATCCTCGATCTGTTCGAAACGATCGGCTAGACCTAGCGAAATGGCCTGCTGACGCAGGTTGGACAGTTGTCCGCCGGGGATCTCATGCTGGTACACACGACCGGTCGATGCCGGGATGCCGGATTCGAACGGCGCGTAGATACTACGCACGGTCTCCCAGTAGGGTTCCAGACTGGCAACGTCGTCCAAACCCAGACCGGTCTCGCGGTCGGTGAAATTGGTGGCGGCCACCAATGCCGACATCGACACCTGCGACGTGGTACCCGACATGGACGCGACCGCCACATCCACGGCATCCACTCCAGCTTCGGAGGCAGCCAACAGGGTAGCCAGCTGACCACCGGCAGTGTCGTGGGTGTGCAGGTGTACCGGTACATCGAACCGGCTACGTAGCTCGGTGACCAACCGGCGGGCGGCCTCCGGACGCAACAATCCGGCCATGTCTTTAATACCGAGCACGTGTGCACCGGCGTCCACCATGCGTTCGGCCAGATTGAGGTAGTAGTCCAGCGTGTACAGCTTCTCATCTGGGTCCAGCAGGTTACCCGTATAGCACAGGGCCGCTTCTGCGACCGCACTGGTGCGCTCCCGGACCGCGGTGATGGCGGGGATGATCTGTTCGACGTCATTCAGCGCATCGAAGATCCGAAAAATATCGATCCCGGTTTCAGCAGCCTCAGCCACGAAGGCTTCGGTCACTTCTTGCGGGTACGGCGTGTACCCTACGGTATTGCGTCCACGCAACAGCATCTGTAGCGGGATATTCGGCATGGCTTCACGCAAACGAGCCAATCGGTCCCAGGGGTCCTCAGCCAAGAAGCGCAGCGCCACGTCGTAGGTGGCCCCGCCCCAGATTTCAGCCGAGAACAGTTGCGACAGACGGTGCGAGACCGCAGGGGCTGCGGCCAGCAGGTCGCGAGTACGGATACGGGTGGCCAAAAGCGACTGATGGGCATCACGGAACGTGGTGTCGGTCACGGCTAGCCCCTGGTGCTCACGCAGGGCTGTGGCAAAACCTTCGGGGCCCTTGTGTAGCAAGACCTTCCGCCAGCCAGCAGGTGGTTCGACCTTATGGGAGACACCGTCAAAGGGAGAACGCTCCGGCTCCTCACGCTTATCCCCGGGGAAGCTGGGCAACTTATCGCGAGGGTCAATGCCTTCGACACGAGGGCCATGTGGCTGATTGACGGTAACATCGGCCAAATACTGTAAGGCCCGGGAACCACGGTTCTTGGAACGATTAATCTGGGTCAGCTCGGGGTGCTGGTCAATGAAGTCCGTGGCAACATCACCGGCGATGAACTGAGGGTCATCCAGCACGTTAAGCAAGAACGGGATATTGGTGGCCACCCCACGAATTCGGAATTCAGCCAAGGCCCGGCGTACACGGCGACGGGCGGCGGCGAAATCGCGACCGCGACCGGTGAGCTTGACCAGCATGGAGTCAAAGTGCGGGGAAATCTCGGCACCGGTGTAGATGGTGCCACCGTCGAGGCGAATACCTGAACCCCCCGCAGAACGGTAAGCCGACACGGTTCCCGTGTCCGGGCGAAAGTCATTGGCCGGGTCTTCGGTGGTGATACGGCATTGGATGGCCGCACCGCGCAAACGCAGGTTCTCCTGGGTGATGCCGAGATCCTCCAGGGACTCACCGGTGGCGATGCGTAACTGCGAGGACACCAGATCGATATCGGTGACCTCTTCGGTCACGGTGTGCTCGACTTGAATGCGGGGGTTCATCTCAATGAAGAAGTGCTCGCCGGCACGCTCACCGGCGGTATCAACCAGGAATTCCACGGTACCGGCGTTGACGTAGTTCATGGACTTTGCGAATTTCACCGCGTCCCGGTAGAGCGCCTGCCGGATGGAGTCATCCAGGTTCGGGGCCGGCGCCATCTCCACTACTTTCTGGTGGCGACGTTGCATGGAGCAGTCACGTTCAAAAATATGGACCACATTGCCCTGGGAATCGGCCAGCACCTGGACCTCGATGTGACGAGGACGCACCACGGCCTGCTCAAGGAACACGGTGGGATCTCCGAAAGCAGTGTCGGCCTCCCGCATCGCCGCCGACAGCGCATCAGGAAGATCTTTGGCATGCTCGACACGGCGCATCCCCCGACCGCCACCGCCAGCAACTGCCTTGACGAACAGCGGGTAGCCAATGTCGTCAGCCTGAGCAATCAAGGCCTCGGCGTCATCGGTCGGATCAGTCGACTGCAACGTCGGGATACCAGCCTGACGGGCAGCCCGGAGTGAGGCCACCTTATTACCGGTGACTTCCAGAACACCGGCCGGCGGACCCACAAAGGTCAAACCAGCTTCGGCAGTCTTGCGTGCCAGTTCCGGGTTCTCGGAGAGGAAACCATATCCGGGATAGATCGCTTCGGCGTCAGCTTGCTGGGCCACGCGAATGATCTCGTCCACATCCAGATAGGCGCGAACCGGGTGTCCCTCTTCACCAATGAGGTAGGCTTCATCGGCTTTCTGCCGGTGAATGGAGTTGCGGTCTTCATACGGGAAAACCCCGACCGTCTTTGCCCCCAGCTCATAGCAGGCACGAAAGGCACGCACCGCGATTTCTCCGCGGTTAGCCACCAGTACTTTCGAAAAACCGGTCGGCTGATCGGACTGTGCCGGTCGGTTCGGCTGGACTGAGTCTTTACTCGCCACGAGACCTCCAAGGTTGCGCCGTTTCCACGCCCGGGTCGCACCACGGCTCACCCAAGCTAGCGTGGTTGATTCGTCACCGGCTCAAACCCGGCAGGGCACGAGACGGTGGGTTCTCCCATAGTTTAGCGACTCGCCTGATCAATCTCTCGTATGAGGCGTTCATGACCAGCGATAACAGCTGGTGGCGTATCTTTTTGTCCATGGCCCGCTGTGAAAACTGTTCATCATCATGGTGGTAAGCACGCTAGACTATGGTGTTGTTTCGTAACGTCTACGTGAGGATCCCTAACGGTGCAGGTCATTTCCATCTCGAGCCTCAAGGGTGGAGTCGGTAAAACCTCGGTCACCCTCGGGCTGGCGTCAGCAGCTCGAACCGCCGGCATGTCGACGCTGGTGATCGACCTCGACCCACACGCCGATGCCACCACCGGGTTGGGAATGAAGCAGGGCTTGAACACCCAGGATATCGGGACGTTATTGCGTAAGCCGAAGAAAGCCGATCTGAACACCAATGCCGAACCGGCCGGTTGGACTGAGTCTGAGGCCGAACCTTCCTCGCCCATCAACGGTAGCCGGTTGGATGTGGTCCGTGGGTCGTCCACGACCTCCATATTCGAGCGTATCTCGACTCGTTCTCGCGATGTGAACCGTCTGGCTGTGGCCCTCGATCGGGTGCGCGGTTATGATCTAGTGCTGATCGACTGCCCGCCGGCATTGAACGGAGTGACCAGGATTGCCTGGGCTGCTTCCACCGATGTGGTCCTGGTCGCTGAACCGTCGCTGTTTTCCGTAGCGGGTACTGAACGTACCTTGCGAGCTTTGGATCAGTTCCGCCGCGAGTTTGCCCCCTCTATTAAGAGTATTCGTGTGCTGGCAAATCGTGTGCGCACTGCCTCAACCGAGCACAAGTACCGGCTTACCGAAATGGAGCGGATGTACGGTGACCGCTTATTGCCACTGAGCATTCCCGAAATCTCCAACTGGCAACAGATCCAGGGCGCAGCATGGCCGATTCATCTCTGGCCGGGTGAGACCGCAGCGAGAACGGCCCGACAGTTCGACCAGCTCCTGCAGGAAATAACCCAGCAACAGGAGTCCTCCCGTCGCTCTCGACGAGCCCAGTAATCCGCGGTGTCGAGAGTGCTGACAACCTCGCCCGTCGTCATTTCCTGCGGGTAGCGCCCGGACCGCGGAAACAACAGTCCACCTAAATCAAGCGGGCTGTTTGCATATCGTGTGTGTCTTTCGGCTTCTCAGCACCCCGGGCTGGAAAGCCACGCAACGAGTGGCTTTAAGAGGCCGACTGACGGCGGGCTTCCCGGCGTGCCGACAGCTCGTCGCCAGGGAACGACTGCACGCCACGAGGATGCTGGGCGTCTTCGACCAAATATTCTGCTGGCAACTCGGCCAACGTGCCTTCGACCTCGCGCCATACCCGTCCGACAGCAATACCATAGACACCCTGTCCGCCCTGCACCAGGTCGATCACTTCATCTGCGGAGGTGCACTCGTACACCGAGGCACCATCAGACATCAGGGTAATTTGAGCGAGGTCTTCGACACCGCGCTCACGCAGGTGCTCAACAGCGCTACGAATCTGTTGCAGAGAAACGCCGGTATCCAACAGACGCTTAACCACCTTGAGGACCAAGATGTCACGGAAAGAATAGAGGCGCTGTGACCCTGAGCCCTTAGCACCGCGCAGGCTCGGCACGACCAACCCGGTGCGAGCCCAATAGTCCAGCTGGCGATAGGTGATGCCCGCAGCGTTAGAGGCAGTGGGGCCCCGATAACCGATCTCTTCAGCAAGCCAGGGCGCGTCATCACTGAAAAGTACGCCTTGAGCCTGGCGCTCGGCGTCTGTCTGTCCCGCGTCATGGATACCTGACACGATTCCTCCTGTTTCCGCGCTCCATTGTGGGGAAGTTTCTGAGTCGCGTAGACGGGCTGAAACTACCCTTGAGACTATGGTAGCCCTCGACCCGACAGAACTCATGAGGTGAGTGATCTGGAACGTCTAAGATAACGCTATGCGGTGAGCTGTCCCGGGTCAAAGACCCTGCCCATTTTTCTCCAGCGTGTCGCTCGAGTTTACATTTGTCACAACAGTATCAGTAGCGCGGGAGACTCGCAGTCGGCACTTCCCTGGGACCAGTGGTGGCATTATTCGTCAGTGGCCTCGGCGATTTCTGCACCGATCACCGCCGCATGTAGTTCAAGACAGGCCTGAGAGATATCGCGGGCAATTTCTTCACGCTGCGATGCCGCCGTAGTCTGGGCGGAGTTTTTCAGCCCGGCGGTGGCTTGTTCGATGAGCCCCAATTCTCGATCAGCCATCATCCGGAACGGGCGGAGGTGGCGGGCCTCAAACCCATGAGTGGACAAAACCATAGCCGCCCGCACTACTTTCAGAGCGTGCTCCGTGTAGCGACCGGAGTCAGTGGGCCAGATCAGTTTATTGGCTTCAAGTCCGGCGATCAGTTGTTCATCGGCACCAGTGGTTCCGATAAGCTCCGAACGGGTTAGGGGGCGGGCATGACCGGCAATTTCTTGGGCGAGCTGTTCGGAGACGCTACGAGGTTCAAACCGTAGCCCCCCGGGCAAAGATTCAGGGTGTTGTCCAGCATCCACAGCGTCCAGATAATCTTTGATCACCCGCAGGGGAAGGTACTGGTCACGTTGGACCGAGAGAATGAACCGCAACCGCTCGATATCGGTATGGGAGTATTTGCGATATCCTGCCGGTGTCCGTCGTGGGGTGATGAGTCCCTTTTCTTCCAAGAACCGAATTTTTGAGGCCCGCACCTCGGGGAACTCATCATTGATTTCAGCCAGAACCTCGCCGATGGTCAGCAGTCCTGCCACTCCACGCGAGGAACCGGAGGGATAGGAATTCAGAGCAGAAACGGGATTCACAACACGACCTTCAGAACGTCAGTCACGGGTACAACAGATCACCACTCGGTTCCCGCACAGCGAGCCGATCGCTCTAGCACATCACGGGAGTCACCCTCGAGCTACGCTAGCCGAGGTGGCGCTACTGAACCGGTTGAATACCTTCGTAGTAGGTCAACCGGAATTTGCCGATTTGAACTTCCATACCGGACCGAAGCTTGACTGAATCAACGCGGTCTTGGTTGACATAGGTGCCGTTAAGCGATCCGGTGTCGTAAAGGACGAAACCGTCTTCGACGCGCTGGAACTTCGCGTGCTGGCGGGAGACAGTGACGTCATCGAGGAAGATGTCAGCCTTGGGGTGCCGTCCGGCGACGACTTCATCACGGTCGAGCAGGAATCTGGACCCTTGGTGTGGACCTTCGTGGGCGACCAAAAGAGCCGAGCCGACGGGCAGAGCATTAATTGCTGCCCGATCTTCTGCGTTCAGAGAGCGTTCACTGATTGGCTCAAATCGAGGCAAACCGACCGTGGTCGTCTCGATTGATTCGTCCTGGGGCTCTCCTCCAGGGACCGCACCCTCATGTGCCATACCGCTCGCATGTCCTTCCTCAACGTGACGCACACGATGTGATCGCGTGTGACCTCTGAAGTCCCTATTCTATCGGTTTCACAGCCGTGATGCACTGAGAAATTTTGACGATATTTTGTCAACGAGAACCGGTTACACCGCCGGCAACAGCACATCAGAAAAGCCCAGCTCAGACATCGTGCCTGAGCTGGGCTTGTTGCTGATCTATTCGGTCGGGCTGACAGGATTTGAACCTGCGACCCCATCACCCCCAGTGATGTGCGCTACCAAGCTGCGCCACAGCCCGAATCGTGTGGTCTCCGAAGAGCACCTGGAATATACTACACCAGGTTAACCCGGAATGACGAAACGGGAGGTCGACGCGGAGATGACCGGCACGGACGTGGTGCGAACACCGTAGACTGGAGACCATGCAACACTCCCCGGTTTCCACCGCAGAACTTGATCGTGCGCTGTCCTTGATTCGTTCGGTACCGGACTATCCAGAACCGGGGGTGACATTCCGCGATATTACTCCACTCTTGGCCGACCGGCGGGCCTTCACCTCTTGCATGGCAGCCTTGATCGAACCATATGCTGGTGAGTTCGATGTCGTCGCCGGAATCGAGGCTCGGGGGTTTATCTTGGCTGGTGCCTTAGCGGTCGAGGCCAACCGTGGCTTCATCCCGTTGCGCAAAAAGGGCAAGCTCCCCCAGCCGGTTGCCTCAGTGAACTACAACTTGGAATACGGCACGGAAACCATGGAGGTTTCGGCCGACCTGGCCCCGGGGATGAAGGTGTTGCTCGTTGACGATATTTTAGCTACCGGCGGGTCGTTGCGGGCCGGAATGGATCTGATCCAGGCCCGCGGTGCCGAACTGGTCGGTATCACGGTGTTGCTAGAACTGGCAGGTCTCGGCGGTCGCGAGATTATCCCCGATGCCAAGGCCCTGTTTAGGCTCTAATCCTGGCCACTGTGTGGCGTGTGTGTTAACGCTTGCGCTTTTCGCGGATCCGCATGGTGATCTCAATCGGCGTCCCGGTAAAGTCAAACGTCTCCCGAAGCCGACGCTGAATGAACCGACGGTACCCGGGGTCCAAGAACCCGGTGGTGAACAACACAAATTTTGGAGGCCGGGCTGAGGCCTGGGTGGCAAACAGGATGCGAGGCTGTTTGCCCCCACGCACCGGGTGCGGATGGGCCGCGACCAGTTCCCCAATAAAGGAGTTGAGCTGACCGGTGGGGATGCGCTGATCCCAGGACGTCAGCGCAGTATCAAGGGCCGGCACCAGCCGGTTGTTGTGCCAGCCGGTTTTGGCGGAAATATTGATGCGTGGCGCCCAGGACACGTGGCTGAGGTCCAGATCGATTTCGCGTTCCAGATCATCCCGGCGCTCCTCATCCATCAGGTCCCATTTATTGAAGGCCAACACCATGGCTCGCCCGGACTCCAACACCATCTGGATAATCCGCACGTCTTGTTCGGAGACCACTTCGGGGGCTTCCATCAGCACCACGGCTACCTCAGCGCGGTCCAGGGCAGATTTGGTGCGCAGTGAGGCGTAGTAGTCGGACCCAGAAGCCATGTGTTGCCGTCGCCGGATGCCGGCGGTGTCAACGAATTTCCAGGTGCGACCATCCAGGGTGATCAGCTCATCGACCGGGTCGCGGGTTGTTCCCGCGGTATTGTCGACGACCACACGTTCAGCATTGGCCAGCGTGTTCAGCAACGAGGATTTACCCACGTTGGGTCGCCCCACCAGCGCCACTCGGCGCGGCCCGGTGAGATCTGGAGCCTGACCGTAGGCGGATTCTTCCGGCAGGGTGGCCACCACCGCATCGAGCAGGTCACCGGTGCCTCGACCATGGATGCCCGAGACCGGGAACGGGTAGCCGAAGCCCAGGCCCCACAGCATCGCCGCGTCAGCTTCCTGGTTCATCCCATCGACCTTATTGGCCGCCAGGATCACCGGCTTGCCGGATTTACGCAACATGGTGACCACTGCTTCGTCGGTGGCGGTGATCCCCACGGTGGCATCGACGACGAACATCACCGCATCGGCGCGTTCCACCGCGCGTTCGGCTTGTTCAGCAACGCGAGCGGCCATACCTTTGACCCCGTACTCCCAGCCACCAGTGTCAACCAGGGTAAAGTCCACGCCGTTCCATTCGGCCTGATACTGCACCCGGTCGCGGGTGACACCGGGAACATCTTCCACGACGGCTTCCCGACGGCCGATGATGCGGTTGACCAGGGTGGATTTACCCACGTTGGGGCGACCGACCACGGCCAACACGGGAGGAACATGGTTCGGTTGGAATCGGAGCGGATCCTCATCCTCGCCAGCTGCTAACAGGGCGGTGTCCTCGTCATCGAGGTCATACTGTTCCAGTCCAGCCCGATACGCAGCTTCACGGTTGCGGTAGTCCTCATCGGTCAGCGCCGCAAAGGACTCGTCGACGGTGTCGGGACCCGAGGGGGTGAACTCAGTGTCGTCGTGGTCGTCACGCTCGGTCATGATCGGTATGTCCTCTCCGCCAATTGAGTCTGCACTGCCTGCAGTGCACTGGCAATCGTCTCGTCCAGATCCAGCTCGGTGGAATCCACCAGGGCCACCCCGTCGGCCGGTGTCATGAAATCCACCACCGAGAGGTCTCGTTGGTCCCGCTCGGTAATTTCGGCGCTTAATGCTTGGGTTGATTCTTGCTGTTGTTGCAGTCCCCGTCGGGCCATCCGAGAGGTCTCGGAGGCGGTCAACAACAGTCGCGCATCAGCCTGCGGGGCGACCACGGTGGTGATATCTCGACCTTCAGCCACAATGCGCGGGCTACCAGCGATGAGCTGACGTTGCCGGGCAATCAGAATCTCGCGTACCTGGGGAATGGTGGACACCGCCGAGACCATCGACGAGACGTTTGGGTCCCGGATGGCCTCGGTGACATCGGAGCCATCCAGCAGGATGAGTTGGGCATCAGGGTCGAGGTCCTGGTGCACCGGGATGGTTTGGACCAGCTCGATGATTCGTTCGGTCCGCTCCGGGCTGGGCGCAGTAGCCAGGTCCACTCCCTGGTGGTGGCACCACAGCGCGGCGGTGCGATACATCGCCCCGGTGTCCAGGTAGCGAGCCTGGAAATGTCGTGCGAGAGCTTTCGCCACGGTGGATTTGCCCGACCCTGACGGCCCGTCGATGGCAATAACCAACGGCGCCTGAGCGGTGTGGTCAGCACGGGGTGAAGTCATCAGCTAGAGCACCTTCCATCCTCGAGAGGTCAACTCCTGCACCAGGAGATCCTTTTGGCCCGGCAACACCGAAATCTCTAACATTCCGACCTGGTACCCAGCGGAGTGGTCCATGCGCAAATCCTCGACGTTGGTACCGACCTCGGCGACATCCTGCAAGGCCGCGAGGATCTGGCCGGGCGAGTCGTCCACCAGCACGGTGATAACCGCAAAGGATTGCGCAGGGTTGCCGTGTTTACCCGGAATTCTGGCCTGTCCACGGTTGCCTTCATCGATCAGCTGGGCCACGTCCAGGCGCGCCCCGAGAGCGGTGGGGTCCTCCAGGGTGGAAATCAGGCGGTCGAGATCAGCTTTCATCCCGTAGAGGTGTGGCAGGATTTCGGTGGAGTTAGCTGCCAGAATCTGGACCCACAGCCTGGGGTCACTCCCAGCAATTCTGACCGTATCGCGCAACCCGTTGCCAGCCAGTTCCAGCGCCTGAGACGGAATATTCTGCAACCGGCTGGCCAGCAGACTCGCGGTGATCTGGGGCATGTGTGAGACCAGGGCCACCGCACGGTCGTGATCAACCGGGTCGAGGCGGTAGACGGTCGCACCTAGCACCCGAGCGAGATCTTCGGCAACGGCCAGGGCGGTAGCAGCGGTGTCTGGCCGGGCGCATACCACCCAGGGGGCAGCAGTGAATAGTTGGCCACGGGCAGCGACCGGACCAGATTTTTCGCGTCCGGCCATCGGGTGGGTACCAATATACCGGGTGGCGTCCTGACCCGCGATCACACCGGTCTGGACTGCTTGATGCACCTGATCGGCGATGGCGACTTTCACCGAGGCGATGTCAAGGACCACCGCATGCGGGTAGTGCTGGAGTGAGTCAACCACTGTCTGGCCGGTGACGTCCGGGGGTGCTGCGATCACCACGGTACCCGGCTGAGCTTGCGCGGGGTCACAGACCGCTCCCGCGCCAATATCGGCGGCCACTGCCAGGGCGGAGGGCGATGGGTCGGACAAGAGCACCTCGACTCCGGCGGCGCGCAGGCCCAGACCGATGCTGGTCCCGAGCAGTCCGGTGCCACGAATCAACACGGGTTCGGCAATGGCATGCCGCTGGGAGACTTCTTCGGTTGCCTCGGCCAGCGCTTGGGTATCGACCCGCTGAGTGCGGGAAAAACGTGGCTGGCTCACAGTCCCACCTCGGCCATCAGGTGCCCGATTTCTTGCTGGTTAAGCACCCGGAGGGTGCCTTGACGCTGGTCACCAAGCACAATGGGGCCGTGCGCGACCCGGACCAAGCGTTCCACGGGATAGCCGACGGCTTTCATCATCCGGCGCACAATTCGGTTTTGTCCCGAGTGCAAGGTGATTTCACACAGCACATGTCCGGGAGTCGAATCCACCACCCGGAAGGAGTCCACCGAGACTATGCCGTCCTCTTCGACCTCAACGCCGGCGCGCAGTTGGGCGCCCACCCCTTTAGCCAACGGCCCGCGAACCTGTACCAGGTAGGTTTTGGCAATCTCGTAGGAGGGATGCGACATCCGGTTGGCCAGTTCTCCATCGTTGGTCAGTAGCAACAGGCCTTCGGTCTCATTATCTAGCCGGCCAATGTGGAACAGGCGCTGATCGGTGGTTTCGACGTAGTCAGCCACACAGCGTCGACCCTCGGGATCGTGCATGGTAGAAATCACGCCACGGGGTTTATTGAACGCATAATAGACGGTTTCGGGGTTGGTGTGGACGCGGATTCCGTCGACGACGATCTCGGCGGTTGTCGGATCCACGCGGGTGCCCAGCTCGGTGACGAGCACGCCGTTGACTTCCACCCGGCCTTCGGTGATCAGGTCCTCACAGACGCGGCGGGAGGCTACACCGGCCGCGGCCATGACTTTCTGCAGGCGTTGTCCATCCGGGGTGTGCTGAGCGCGCGCTGAACCGCGTCGGGCGGAAGCCGACGCGGAGCGCTGGGACTTTTGGACGGATTTCACCGGGCCAAGGGTGCGGTCGTAGTCTGCTCCGGAGAAGGGCCCGCCTTTCTGCCCTGCTTTCGGGGTACGACGGGACGAGGAATGTCCGGAGCCTCGCGGCTTGCGGGTTGCCATACAGAGTTATCCTTCGGTGTCGTTGGGAATGTCCAGATCGGTAAGATCAGCCAACCCAGGAAGTAAGGGAGAAAGTTTCGGCAGGTCTGCGACAGAATCGAGACCTAGTAATTCTAAGAAATATCCGGTGGTTGTGTACAACACAGCCTGGGTGAGCGGGTCTTGACCCGAATCTTGGATCAAGCCTCGGGTTTGCAGGCTCCGAATCACCGAGTCGGAGTTCACGCCCCGAATTTGGGCAACTCGTGAACGCGTAGTCGGTTGCAAATAGGCTATCACTGCCAGGGCCTCGGAGGCAGCAGGTGACAGTTTAGCGGTGGCACCTCTGACCATGAATCGTTCCACAGTCTGCTCATACTCACCACGAGAGTAGATCCGCCAGCCTCCAGCGACATCGCGCAGTTCGAACCCCCGCCGGGGTCCGGTAGCTTCACCGTCGTAGTCGGCGCGTAACCGTTCGAGGGCCTGGAGTACCTCCGTTGGGGTGGCTTCGGTGGCTTGGACCAGCTGATCGATAGTCACCGGCTCTTCGATGACCATCAGCACCGCTTCGAGGCTGGCCCGTAGCTCGGCCAGAGACTCAGTCATGCTCCCCCTCCGTGACAGACGGCTCGGGGCGGAGCCGGGCATCACGTTCGGGGTGCCATTGCACCTGGATGTCATCTAGCGGATGGTCTTGTTCCAAGAAGATCAGCCGGTCCCGGTAGAGCTCCAAGAGACCCAGGAACCGTGCCACCACGGTCATGGTGTTGTCGGCATCGGCGACCAGCTCGGTAAAACTCATCCGTCCAGCCTGGGCTAACCGGGAGGAGAGGATACTGACTTGTTCCCAGACGGAGACCACCGGTGAGTGCAAGTGATCGGTACCGACCTGGTCAGGGCCATCCTCGACGGGAGTTCGGGAAAAGACTTGCTGCGCCAGTTGCGCGAATTCTTCGACGGTGGTGTTGAGCACCAGTGGTGGGAGAAAGTGGCTGTGGGCCGGTTCAGGACCGGGCCGTCGTGGCACCGCGCTGGCATTTTCGGCCATGCGCTGGGTCATCAGCGCAGCAGCCTGTTTGAAGGCTTTGTACTGCAACAGACGGGCAAACAACAGATCTCGTTCTTCCAGTAGCGCCAGTTCTTCGTCTGGATCCGAGATCCCAGCCGGCAATAGCCGGGCGGTTTTGAGATCTAACAGGGTCGCTGCCACCACCATGAACGAGCTGGTTTCATCCAGTGCATCAACCGTGGACTCAATGGTGCGCACATAGGCCAGGAACTCGTCGGTGACCTCCGCCAGGGCGACTTCGGTCACCTCCAGGCGTTTGCGGGCGATCAGTGACAACAACAGATCAAAGGGTCCCTCAAAATTTTTCAGGCGAAGCTGAAAACCGCCATGGTCGGTCTCCTCGAAGTCTTCGGGGTGCGCTGTAGTGGTGAGGGCATCGCCGGAGAGTTCGGCGAGGCTCACGGTGCACCACCACGACAGATCAGCTCCCGGGCCAGTTGCCGATAGGCCTGAGCACCCGGGTGGTTGTGGGCGAAAGTGGTGATCGGTTCTGCTGCCACCGTGGCGTCGGCAAATTTAATCGTCCGGGAGATGACGGTTTCGAAAACCTTATCGTCAAAGGCTTCAACGAGTCGACCGACTACTTCTTTGGAGTGCAGAGTACGCGCATCGAACATGGTGGCCAACACACCGTCGATTTCGAGGTCGGGGTTGATGCGGTCTTGAACCTTCTCAATCGTTTCTACCAGCAGAGCCACCGCGCGCAGTGCGAAGAATTCTGCGGTCAACGGGATGATGACACCGTGGGAGGCGGCCAGCGCGTTGACGGTCAGCAATCCGAGCGAGGGCTGACAGTCAATGATGATCACATCGTAGTCATCGCGTACCTGGCGCAGTGCCCGTTCGAGCACTTGTTCACGAGCCACCTCGTTGACCAGTTGCACTTCAGCAGCCGACAAGTCAATATTGGCCGGCAAGAGGTCAATATTCTCGTGTCGGGTGGGGATGATGGCATCGCGAGCAGTGATGTCTCGCTCCATCATCACGTTGTACACGGTCAGATCCATCTCGTGGGGATTGGTCCCGAAGCCTGCCGAAAGCGCACCTTGCGGGTCAAAGTCGACCATCAGCACCTTTCGCCCGTATTCAGCCAACGCTGCTCCAAGGTTGATCGACGAGGTAGTTTTGCCGACCCCACCTTTTTGGTTGACCATCGCAATGATACGTGCCGGACCGTGGGTTTCGAGTGCCGGGGGGTTGGGGAAGTCGTGTTTAGGGCGGCCGGTGGGCCCCATCACCGGTTCTCCGGTGACCATCATGACGGGTAACGGTTGCTGTTGGTCGTTCACGGTCTAGACAGCTCCTGCAAAACTTCTGGTGTATGATCTCCCCGGGGTTAGTGACCCTCGAAAATTCTTCTAACACTACCCTAATGGGAAAGTCGCAGTTTAGCCGTTGTTCACTCTCTTTCTCGGCGAGCCTTGAGGTTAAAGTGCAACCTGAAGGTATACACTTTAGGACCTCATCGCCCGCGGGTGCGCGGTCGCATATACCTCGCGCAAACTCTCAGCGGTGACCAACGTATATACCTGTGTGGTGGTCACGGAAGCGTGTCCCAACAGTTCCTGGACCACCCGCACATCAGCTCCCCCAGATAATAAGTGGGTCGCAAACGAGTGTCGCAACGTGTGTGGCGACACCTCGTCGGTGAGCTGGACCCGTTGGGCGGCTTTTTTCAAAATGGTCCACCCAGATTGGCGAGAGAGCCGGGAACCGCGCAGATTGACAAACAGTGCCGCTGTGCCCCTCCCCCGGGAGACGATGCCCGGGCGTCCCCGACGCAACCAAGCGTCTAATGCCCGGTAGGCGTAGGATCCCAGCGGCACGATGCGTTCTTTGGATCCTTTGCCGAACAGTCGCACCACCGGTTGGGAGGTGCCATCCAGAGCCTGGACAATATCGTCAACATCCAGGGCCACCGCTTCAGAAATCCGGGCTCCGGTCGCGTAGAGAAATTCCAGCAGCGCCCGGTCCCGTAGCCCAGCCGGGGTATCCGGTGAGGGTGCTTCCAACAGACGGGCAACCTCGTCGATGCTCAGAGCTTTCGGCAGGCTCTGTTCCAGGCTGGGTGGCGAAACCTCCCGAGCCGGATCGTGGTCCACCAACCCTTCGACCGCCCAGAATTCGTGTGCCCCGCGCACGGCGGCGAGCATCCGCGCTGCCGAACGGGCCACCACTGCGGTCTCGCCATCGGCCCCGGTGCGGATGGTTTGTAAGAACCCGGTGACGTGATGGGTGGTGACCTGGCTGATGTCGTTCAGCCCCTGGGAGACCAGATAGTTCACGTAGCGAGTCAAGTCATGTTCGTATGCTTTCAGAGTGTTCTCCGATAGGCCCCGTTCAATACTCACCGCATCGAGGTACCGCTGGGCTGGGGTGCTTAAACCTGCCGGGTACTCGCGCGGATCAAGCACCGCTACGACCCAACCACTTATCATCCAGCTCGCGCACCGGCCAGGATGGCTGGGTTGAACCCACGGTGTAACTCATCACCGCCATGATGGTGTTGGCATTGTGAATCTCGCCGGCCAGTACTGCCTGAATGACCCGGTCACGGTCCACCCAGTGCAGTTGCATCCCCACCTCTTCGGCGTGTAGCTCCGCCCGGTTCTCTTCGGGAATCTGGGCCACTTCGCGCGCCAGAAAGATTCGGGTCCCTTCGGTCGAGGCCCCGGAGGTGGAGAAATGATCCACCAGAATCTGCCAGTCTTTGGCTTCCAGGCCAGCCTCTTCGGCCAGTTCCCGTTGGGCTGCGGCTACCAGCGATTCGCCGCAGACGTCCAAGAGCCCGGCCGGGATTTCCCAGCAGAACGTGGACACCGGGTGACGGTATTGGCGCACCATCGCCACCTGATCCCGGTCGTTGAGCGCCAGGACCGCCACTGCCCCGGGATGGGCCATATATTCTCGGGTCAGTTCCTGGCGTTTGCCGCCGGCGTCCAGCTCGAAAGTATCGCGTCGGATATCCCAGACCACCCCGTGGAAAGCAGTTTCCCGGTGCCTCACCGGCGCCCGGTAGCTCTGATCCACACAGTCCTGGGTCTGGTTGGCGCGCTGATCTTCGTCACGGTTCTTCACGATTTCTCGAATCCTCTCTAGCACCGGGGCCTGACGGAGCGCCCGGGGTTCACTGAGTGAGTTAGTCGCAAAGTTGCGACTGGTCTAGTAGCTCGCGGGCGTGTTCCTGCGCCGAGGAGGAGTCAGCATGCCCGGCAAGCATGCGGGCCAGTTCTTCAACTCGTTCCCGACGGGTCAGTTCCTGTACATCCGAGGTCGTCACCCCGGCCGCGGTATCGGGATTCTTCGTGACTTTCAGGTGGTGATCTGCCCAAGCTGCCACCTGTGGCAGGTGAGTCACCACAATGACTTGAACCCGACGAGCCAGGGCGGCCAGACGTTGTCCAATCTGTACGGCGGCCTCTCCCCCGACCCCGGCATCAATCTCGTCAAAAACGAAGGTCGGGACCGGGTCGGTATCGGCCAGTACCAGCTCGAGTGCCAGCATGACGCGGGAGAGCTCGCCTCCGGAAGCACCTTTGCCCAGTGGCACCGGGTCGGAGCCGGGGTGGGGCCGTAGCAGAATGGCTACATCATCTGCTCCAGAGGGCCCGAAGGTCTCTAACGGGCTGACCCGGACCGTCAGTTCGGCGGTGGGCATCAACAACCCGTGCAGTTCGTCCGTAACTTTCTCCGATAGCATCTCACCGGCACCCAGGCGCAGGGAGCGGAGCTGTTCTGCTCCCTGCGTGACGGCCTGGTGGAGCTGTTGTTCTTCGGTCTCAAGCTCTTCAATGCGACCGGTATCGCCCTGTAGCTCATCGAGTCGGGACCGGTGGTCCTGGGCCCAGGCCAGCACGTCTGTCAACTCGGGACCGTAGAGACGTTTCAGCCGATCCAGTTCAGCTCGACGCTCTTGGGCCTGGTCCAACGCGTGCGGGCCTTCATCATCGAGCCCGGCCAGATAGCTGGCCAATTCGGTAGAAATATCGGCAAGCTGGATCCCCACTTCGCTCAGCCGTTGTGCGAGTTGCTGAAGCACCGGATCATCTCCCGGTGAACTCGCCAAGGACTGTCGAGCAGCCTCCACTAACACTTCTGCGCTGGGCGCATTCAGATCGGTGTCGTCTTCACCGGCCAGCCCGCCACGGGCGGTAGTTGCTGCGGACCTGAGGTCTTCAATATTTTCCAGTCGCGCAATGGTGGAAGCCAACTCTTGGTCTTCTGCCTCGGTGATCTCGGCCTCGTCGATCTCCTCCAGCGAGCGTTGCAGGTTCTCGGCCTCTAGTGCCCTGTCTTGGGCTTGGGCGCGTAGCGCCTGGAGTTCTTCTCGAACTGCGTTCCAGCGAGAGAAATTCTTCCGATAAGTCTCCAGCGTGTCTTTCAGCTCGGCTCCAGCAAAGGAATCCAGAGCTTGGCGTTGAGCGGTCGCAGAACGCAAGCGCAATTGTTCGGACTGCCCATGAATGGCGATGCAGTGTTCGCCCACGGCTACCAACAAGCTCACCGGCACACTCCGGCCACCGGCGGTGGCCCGGGAGCGAGTGGATCCGGAGGATTCGGTCACTGTCCGGGAGACCAGCACCTGGACGTTGTCCTCCAACGGGTCTACAGAGCCACCAGCTTCTTCAACCAGCCCGGCCACGGGGTGATTCTCGGGCAGAATGAATTCAGCTTCCACCGCGGCCTTGCGGTCTCCGCGACGAATCAGCGACGCATCAGCCCGGCCTCCGAGCAACAGGTTCAACGCGGTGACAATCATCGTTTTCCCGGCCCCGGTTTCACCGGTCAGGGCAGTGAAACCCGGCCCGAGGTCGAGACCCCCGGATTCGATCACGCCCAGCGACGAAATGCCTAGGTGCTCTATCACGGTACTGGCCTCCCCTTTAGTCCTCGGACCGGTTTGACGTCCGGTCTGCTCGTAATTGCGCCCTGGTCACCAGCGGATTCTTCTCATCAGCTTTCGTCACCACCGGCAACTCGGTGGTGCGCGGCTCGGTGACTTCGACTTTGGGTGCCAAGTGGTGTGGCTCCACGACTTCAACCCCGGATGAGCCGGTGGAGGCTGCGGACTGACGACGCGCCAGGGATCGGGCGGCTATTTCTGCCCGATCGGCTTCTGAGATCGACCCACGCCATCCCTTGGTGGGAAGCTTGAACTTGCGGACCAGTCGTTCGGAGAAGGGCGTGTGCGACAGCCGTGCCAGGCGCACTGGCTGATCCGAGCGGGTGACTTCCACCCGAGCTGCCTGGGGTAGATCCACGGTTCGACGGCCATCGCACCACAGCACCCCGGCCTCATTGGTGCGTTGCAACACGTCCACGGACATGACCGAGCGCGGCGAAACGACCAGGGGCCGGGCAAAGAGCGCGTGGGCAGACAGTGGCACCATCAGCATCGTTTCGACTTCGGGCCAGACGACCGGTCCTCCGGCTGAGAAAGCATAGGCAGTCGAACCGGTCGGGGTAGCCATCACGACCCCGTCACATCCGAAGGTGGAGATCGGGCGATCATCGACCCCGATGACGACCTCGAGAGTGCGTTCGCGGTTGGATTTTTCGACCGAGGCTTCATTCAATGCCCACGTTCGGGCCACCAGCTGATCGTCAACTAAAACTCTGACATCGATGGTCATGCGCTCTTCAACGTCGTAAGCCTCTTCAGCCACCGCAGCCACGGTGGAGGGAATATCGGTGCGTTCAGATTCGGCCAAGAAGCCGATGTGGCCGAGGTTGACCGCCAGCAACGGCAGTTCGGTACCGCGCACCAGCTCAGCAGCCCGCAACACCGAACCGTCTCCGCCCAGCACCACGCACAGATCAATATCACCAAGCTGACCGGCATCTTCGAGAACGTCGGCCACCATGGTGCGACGGGGCACGGCCCCGGTGATAATGGCCTGATTGATCGCTTCGGCATCATCACGCATCATGACCGGTTGTAGCCCGTACGTTAACAGTTCGTCAGCAACATCGAGTCCGGATTGAATGGCATCTTCACGACCGGTGTGGGTCAGGATCAGAATCCTGCGTGGCGCCATTCCAATACCTCCAAGCTCGCGCGTCTCGCTTCAGATCACTGTACCGTCTCACGGGATCAGCGTGTACTTTTCGGCCAGCACTCTGTGGAGAAAACATCGGCACTGACCCGGTCAGTCAACCGTTACTCTCCCCAGTCTACGTTTTGGCGTCGTACCCAGTCGGCAAGCGCGTCGGCCGAGACGGCGGAGGGCCTTTTCACGGCGTGACAGAAGAATTCCCGGTTGCCATCCTGTCCTGGCAAAGTGGATGCGCTGAGCCCGACCGGGTCGAGCCCATGCCGGGCAGCAGTATGCACCACGCGAGTCACCGCTTGCAATCGGGCCTGGGGGTCGGTCACCACTCCGGATTTGGGGAGTGCTTTCTTGCCGACCTCAAATTGTGGTTTGACCATCAGCATCACATCGGCGCCGTCGGCACACACTCCACCCAGCGGTTCCAGCACCAAGGTCAGTGAGATGAATGATAGGTCGGAAACCACCACCTCCACGGGCTCCCCGAGCGTTTCGAGGCTCAGCGCGCGAATGTTCAGGCCTTCATACACGCTCACCCGGGGGTCAACTCGCAGCCGTGGCACCAGCTGGTCATGGCCCACGTCCACCGCGTGCACGTGTCCAGCTCCATGGTGCAATAACACGTCGGTAAATCCTCCCGTGGAAGCTCCGGCATCCAGGCAGGTAGCGCCCTTGACGTCTATTCCGCGGAAAATGTCCAAAGCACCGGCCAGTTTATGCCCGGCCCGAGATGCCCACTGCTGCTGGTCGGCCTGGGATTCCACCGTATCGTCGGAGGCAACTTTTTTCCCGGGTTTATGTACCACCTGGCCGTTGACGGTGATCACCCCCTGCTGAATCAAGCCTGCCGCCTGGCTTCGGGTGGGTGCCAGCCCGGCACTAACCAAATAGTGGTCCAACCGTTGCCCAGGTGTCGAGGTCACAGCGTGGGCCCTGCCGCATTCGGGTCGTTGAGATGATCCTGGAGCTGATTCAGCACCTGCTCGTATCGCTGACGCTCGGTGGCGATGTCTTGGTCCTGGATCCCGTCGAGAGTTTGGAGAATCTCGAGTAACCTGGCATCCGTGAGTTCAACGTCGTCATTCATGGGCGCCCTCGACCAATTGTCCCAAATGATCAATGATCACGTCAGGTTGTTCTGTTCTGTCACGACCGGCTACGTCGGCTGGCTGGTGGATTCCGGTGGTTACCAGGGCCGCAGTAAATCCCGCCGCATGTGCACCTTTAATATCGGTATCGAGCCGGTCACCGACCATCAGCGGGCGGTTCATTCCCTGAGCTTGGGCGGCCAGCTGGAATAATTGCGGTTCCGGCTTGCCAGCCACCACATCGGGGCCTCTGCCCACGGCCTGGGTGACCGCTCCAATCAGCGATCCGTTGCCGGGAGCGATGCCTTGTTCTTGAGGGATCGTCAGGTCCAAATTGGTAGCCACCCAGAAGGCGCCCCGGTGGATTGCGAAGCTCGCTTCGGCGAGATTCTTCCACCCGATTCCGGGGTCGAAACCTTGAATGACCGCCTCAGGCTGCTGGCTCGCGTGGTCCACCATCTGAAATCCGGCCTGTTCTACCGCTTGTCGCAGACTGTCCGAACCGACGACGAGGACCGTTGCTCCGGGCTGTTGTTCAGCGCGCAGTATTTCAACACCGGCTTGAGCTGAGGAGTACACGTGAGCTGGCGCGGCGTGGACGCCGAGCTTCTGGAGTTTCGCTGCCACGGCCTCGGTAGATTTCGAGGCGTTATTGGTTACGAAGCCCACGGCCACACCGTGATCGATGAGGTCATTGAGGATCTCGGCTCCGGAAATCAACTGGTCCCCGGCATAGACCACCCCGTCGAGATCACAGAGGAGCCCATCGTGTCCGTCACGAAGTTTCATCGGCGTAGGTTTCCTTGTCCCGAGTGTTTTTTCTGGGTGCGGGGACTTTTATCTGGCGCTGGCTCAAAATCTTCACCGAGGTCGATGATCGCTGGATCATCATCAGTCACCGAGAACCCGAGTGCTGATTCCGCTCGAGCGGTGCGTTGGCGCCACAGACGCGCTTCGCGCTCTTGTCCTGCGTTCTCTAATGCGTCCGCGTAAGCCGTAAATAGTCGCGGACTATAGCTAAAGGCCTTGTGCCGATCTAGTTCCGGAATCTGGAGCGCTGCAACGGCTTCCTGAGCGCGACCGAGGTCCTGCAAGATCCCGGAGACCACGATAGCAAGTTCGACCCGGACACGTTTGGTTAGTTTTTCTCGGTTGACTTCCGCGGCGGTTTGGAGTGCTTTTTCGCCACGCCCCAGGGCACGCTCACAGTCCACGATCTCCGGAATATGGGTATCGTCTCCCGAAATACGTCGATACGTCCGGAACTCGCGTAGCGCATCCTGATATTTCTCTGCTTCGTAGGCGGTGATCCCGACCGCTTCCCTGACCACCCCGATGCGACCGCCACGGCTGGAGGCGGCGCGTGCGTGGTCAAAGGCGAGCTCGGGGTCTGCTTCTAAGTACCGGGCGGCCATCACCAAGTGCTTGGCGACCTTGACGCGGTTGTGCTCTTCTAAAGCCGCTAGTTCGCGGGTGACAGCCACGTCCAGTTCCCGTCCGGTGACATCTCCGTCAATCTGTGGCTCCCGTGGGCGGTCCTTGCGCGGGCCCCGAACAGATCGCTGCCCGTGATGCCCACGCCCACGGTTTGGGTGTGACCGACCACCGTGGTTGTTGTGACGGTGCGGGCGCTGGCCTCCGTGGTCACGTCGTGGGGAGGACTGCTGTTCTGAATGTTCTGTCACTAACGAGCCGTTCTAACGATCGAAAATACCTTGCTACACGTCGGAGTTAGTCTACTAGAAAGCCACCGGTGTTGTTCGGTCAGACGAGGCCGGCTGAGCCACTGATCGGTTGAGAAACATCCTCAGGAACTGAAATCACTGTGCTCGCCACTCGCGCTTCTTCAACAGCGTGCACAGCAGACGTTAAAGCACACATTTCACGGTCGCTGTCGCCGTACCGAAGGACCAACGACCGTGAAATGTCAGCGTGGAGACTCGCTACAGTAGCTTGTTCGGTTGCCCCAGAAGGTCAACCACCTCGGCAAGGAACAACGCCGCAGGATACCCATCGTTCAACCGGTGATCCACCGTCAAACTCAAGGGCAACTCGTGGCGCCACACGAAGCCTGACCCAAACCGTGTCGGCACTTCACGAACCCGACCAATTCCCAAAATCGCTGACTGTGGCGGGTTAATGATGGGGGTGAAGAAATCAATTCCTTGCCCACCAAGTGCAGTGATGGAAAAAGTTCCTCCATCAAAGTCATCAGCGCCCAGGTCCTGGTCACGCGCACGTGTGGCCAGTTCCCGCGTGGTCTCTGCCATCTCGGCCAGCCCGAGGCGTTCGGCGTTGTGGATCACCGGAACAACGAGCCCGTCCTCGAGTGCCACCGCAAAACCTAGGTTGATCACGCCCGGATCGACGATGGAGTCGTCTTCCAGTCGGGAATTCAACAACGGATGGTGTCCGAGAGCGGCCGCTACCGCCCGCAGAACGGCGTCCATGTAGGACGGTTTCTTCACTCCGCCACCGACATCACCCCGGAAGGTTTCAAAGTCCGTGATATCCGCTGTGGTCGTCAGCGTATATTGTGCGGTGTCGGACAGGCTGGCGTGCATCCGATCGGCAATGACTTTACGTAGCCGTGGGATTTTCTCCCGCGTTTCGCCTTCTGCTGAGACGCCACCGGCTTCGGCCGTACTTGGTTGCTCCTGGGCTTGGTCATCGGCAGGTGCAGCGTCGCGACCTTCGATAACGTCTCGGACGTCTTGGGCCACAATCCGGCCTGAGGTTCCGCTGCCGTCGATCTGAGCAAGGTCGATGTCGTGTTCTTTGGCCAGTTTGCGAGCCAAAGGAACCACCCCGGTGATGCGACCGGATTTCATGCGAGCTTCTTCAATCCCTCGCGGTGCACCCGCATCATGCGAGGTGTTCTCGCTGGTGCGCCGCTCAGATTCGGTCGGTGATGTCGAAGTGGTCTCAGACGGTGACTCATCCCCGTCCTGAGGCGCTGCCTGTTGCTGCATCGCACCATCACCCACGACGCACAGCACAGTGTTAACCTCAACGGTGTCGTCTACGTCAACCAAAATTTCCTGAACGGTTCCCGCTGTTGGAGAGCTGACATCGTCGGTGACTTTGGCAGCTTCTATTTCAACGAGAGGTTGGCCAGCTTCTACTTCGTCGCCAACACTGACATACCACTGCGTGACGGTACCTTCACCCATTGACATGCCCCACTGTGGGAGCTTGATTTCAGTCGTCACAACGGCCCCTCTCATTCCATGGTTTGGTGTACGGCCGCAACGATGCGGTCGGCGTTCGGATATAGCGGTTTTTCCATCGACTGCACGTATGGAATGTGAGTGTGCGGAGTGGTCACTCGCTGGATCGGTGCTTCCAGGTCCCAGAAACCTTCTTGGACAACTTCGGCCGAGATCTGTGAAGCAATCGAGGAAAAGTCATGACATGGGTCGGCCACAACAAGCTTTCCTGTCTTGGCGACAGAGGTCAGAATCGCTTCCAGGTCCAGAGGCAAAATCGATCGCGGGTCCAAGATCTCGGCGTCAATTCCTTCGTCGGCTAGTTGATTTGCTGCAGCCTCGGCAGCACCCAGTGCCCCGGCAACCGTCACGATGGTGACGTCTGAGCCTTCCCGTTTGATATCGGCCCGGCCCAAGGGAATCGTGAATTCCTCGTCGGCATCCGGAACTTCGCCACGTACACCGGTACGGGTGAAATCTTCCAGGACCACCACCGGATCGTCGGTTTGGATTGCTTGACGCAACAGCCCGTACATGTCTCTGGGCGTGGACGGCGCAAT
This sequence comes from Auritidibacter sp. NML120636, assembly GCF_003185945.1. Classification (NCBI taxonomy): domain Bacteria; kingdom Bacillati; phylum Actinomycetota; class Actinomycetes; order Micrococcales; family Micrococcaceae; genus Auritidibacter; species Auritidibacter sp. NML120636. The sequence goes on along the minus strand of NZ_QHLO01000002.1, from coordinate 2,337 downwards.
AATCTTCAGCCCGGGAATGGTTGCAAGGGTAGAAATCGGACGATCCGAGTGCTGGGCTGCGTTGCCCACGTTATAAATCATGGGCATCCGGATTGTTATGGGTAGCGATGCTTGACCACCGTAGATATATGTGGATTTCGAAATAATGGACACCAGTTGGTCCATGGCAACGTAGATGAACGGTGCAATTTCAATTTCGACGATGGGTCGCATCCCAACCATCGCAGCGCCCGCTCCAGTGCCAACGTAGCCATTCTCTGAAATGGGAGCGTCCCGAACACGTTCTAACCCGAACTGCTCTGAGAGTTTGCCATTCTTGTTCCCCGTTGTTCCGGTAATGTTCCAAGACACGTCCAAGCCCATGAGGAACACGTTCTCATCACGGGCCATCTCGTCACGTTGTGCTTCGACGATAGCGTCGAGATATGTCAAAGTACGCATTGCCTGTATCCTCTTCTCACACAGCTAGTGTCGAATCTCGACGGGTTCGGTGAATAGGTGGGTGAACGCCTCATCCGCCGATGGCTCCGGCGAGGCTTTGGCAAATTCAACCGCTTCATTGACTTCATCGATAATCGCTTCATCAATGCTGTCTAAATCAGCAATATTCAGACCGAATTCCTCAGCCTTATCACGGAACAGGACCAGGGGATCACGGTTCTCTCGCCACTCGTCGATCTCTTCGTCGTCCCGATATTCCTCAACGGGCAACCCAATCGCATGGTTCTCGAAACGGTAGGTGCGAGTCTCCACCAGCGAGGGTCCTTCACCGGACCGTGCCCGATCAACCGCTGTCTTGACCGCCTCATACACAGCCATGAACTCTTGTCCGTCAACAACAACGCCCGGCATATCGTAAGCCACGGAGCGGGCAGCGATTGATTCCGATGCCACTACCTTTCCCCAGGAGGTAAACTCACCATAACCGTTATTCTCACAGACGTACACGACGGGCAGATCCCAGATCGAGGCGATGTTGAGAGCCTCATGAAATGCACCTTCATTGGAAGCACCATCACCAAAGAAACATAAGGTGACCTGGTCTTTCCCCTGCAATTTCGTGCCCAACCCGGCGCCGGTAGCGACAGGCAGTCCGGACCCAACGATCGAGGTCTCCCCGAGCGACCCAACGGAGAAATCAGACAGGTGCATCGACCCGCCCTTACCTTCGTTAACACCGTCCACGCGGCCGAATAATTCAGCCATCAGCCCCTTGATATCGGCGCCTTTGCCGATAGGGTGCCCGTGTGACCGGTGTGTACCAACCATATAATCGGTCTCTTCAAGAGCTAAACACGACCCGACAATAGAGGCCTCTTGCCCCGCCGAAGTGTGAAACGCTCCATAAAGCTGACCATCAAGTAATAAATCTTTTGTTACTTCTTCAAACTGCCGAATTCGACTCATCCGCCGATAGGCTTCGATGAGCCGGTCCTCCTCGAGTTTCATGTTCCCGCCCCTCAACGTTTCCGCCTGAGGAAAGTCACCACGGAAACGTTCCGATGTGCAACTTGGACATTCAACTTTATCAGTAAATCGTTATCTAAACGCTCTACCGATATATTTAATATTACCAGGGCCACGCCCTCTGGGCCGACAGTTGAGGTGCTGATGCCCACAGCAACAACACGTCAAGAGCACTCAGGGAACGCGTTGCATTACCAAGAAACGCGCGGAAGTGATCGCCGTAGCATGAAGTCGGATAGAAACGACTGGACACTAGCTCATTGCGCCCGGGTAGCGGTCAGTGACAAACAATGATTGGAAGAGACTACAACAGATACACATAAAATAGCACAGTCCGAAGCACTGGCACTTTTTTAGCGCTGAATACGTACCTGCGTACCTGAACACCTCGATCAGGTGTTTGGTGGGTTAAATGGTGGTCGGGGACGAACAGAGCCTGGGGGGTGGTGGCGTCGTTGTCACCAGGGTGGTCTGTTCGTCCCCGACCGTGTAATGATTGTCCGGCGGTGTCCTACTCTCCCACACACTCCCGTGTGCAGTACCATCGGCGCTGTAGGTCTTAGCTTCCGGGTTCGGAATGGGACCGGGCGTTTCCCCTACGCTATAACCACCGTAACTCTTCTCACCAACCCCCAGGGGGTGGGGGTGGGAAACCTTGTCTTCGATTGTGTGGGCCTGTGTGTTTCACACACGGCGGTGTTAGTTGGGGTAATCCCATAGTGGACGTTGGCATGGTTGTGCTGGGCTAGAACACGATGGGTGTCGTGTTTTTTGTGTGTGCCGTGAGTGTTTGCTCGTGATCACCCTGACAGGCCACCCCCGGTTGGGGTGGTGTTGTGTCAGGGTGTGGTGTTGTCTCTGGCTTACCAT